>JADJUF010000011.1 GCA_016717005.1 Myxococcales bacterium
CTCACAGTTGAGGTTGAGGAGGTTCAGGTCGTTTTCGACGGCGTCGTTGACGGGAAACGCATAGGCGGTCCCGTTGGCTTGGTAGCGAACGTAGTTCCGTGGGTCGGGGCCTCGACCCTCGACGGGGTGAAGATACAGTCGTTGCCGGTCGACGGGCTGGTCGCCGCGGCTGGTGTCGCAATGGCGCGACAGGCCATGGGCGCCGCCGCGCGTCTCCCCGCTGCAGGCGCCAACCAGATTGTCCCACGCGAGCTCCCCGGCCTTCCCCGCTTCACCGTCGCTCCGCGCCAGCCAATGATCGATCTTCATGTCGGTCGTGGGCCGGATCTGCCGCTGGCAGTAGGCACAGAGGTCGTGTTGATCCCGGACGAGAGCCTCTCGAACCGGCTGCTTCCCTGTGAAGCCACGCCAGTCGGCGCCAGGCGTCGCCGCGTGGGCTGCGAGCGCCTCGGGGCAGCGACCTTTCCGGTACCGGATCACGACGCGACAGGTGCGACGTGCTTGACGCCGCCTTCGGTGTCGAGGATCCACCGCGCGCGCACCATCGCGGCGTCATCCGGACCGAGCTGGGGTTTGAGGTCGTCGAACTTCCTGCGCGCGCCTGCGTAGTCCTCGACGTCGAGCAGGTGGAAAAGTTCGTCGAGTTCGCGCGCGGTCGCTTCGGGGCGGGCCGGGACGCCGAACACGTCTTCCAGCAGCTCGTTTGAGGCCCGGCCCTCGACGAACAGGTTGACGTCGACCAGCTGGTTGTTGTCGAACAGCCGAACCTGGCCGCGTTCGACCGTCGACACCACCTGCGGCGAGTGAGTCGTGGCTATGAACTGCATCCGGGGGAACGCCCGCCGCAGGCTGGGGATGACCGAGCGCTGCCACTTCGGATGCAGGTGCAGCTCGATCTCGTCGATGAGCACGATGCCGGCGGTCTCGCGGGCCGCGTCGACGCCGAACTGAGGGTTCAGGGTCGCCGCGCGTTGTGCGATGTCTGCGGCCATCGCGATCATGTTGCGGTAGCCGTCGCTGAGCATCGAGAACGACTCGACAGCGCCGCTGCGTTCGATCCGGATCTCCTTTTGTTTCAGGTCGAGCCAGAACCGGGTGACCCCATGGATGCAGTCGCACACGGCCCGCGTCACGGCAGCCATGCGAGGCTCGGCGAAGGTCGGGTCACGCTCCCGGGCTTCGAGTTCGATCAGCCGCTTATCGTACATCCACAACGTGAGCAGCTGCTCGGACGTGGCCATCTCGAGGCAGTCCGTGTAGCCATCGAAGCGCGTATTGAGGCCGAGACGCTCCTCCGTGATCTTCCGCTGGCGCCAGAGGCGACCGGTCCCGTAGCAGGTCAACAACGGCAGTGGGACCTCTTTCCCGTTCTGCACCAGTCCTTGTAGGAAGGACCCGAACGAACGTACGGCGGCCTCGCTTCCCCACGCCGTCCGCTGGTCGCGCCCGGCACGTGACCGCTCCCATTGCAGCGGTGAATCGAAGATGTCCAGCTGGCGCGGGTAACGGCTCACGTCCGCGACAGCTCTGACCTTGACCGGCCATTGGGTTTGAAGGTCGGGTACTCCACCGACTTCATGGACGACTCGCCGGGCGTGCGCGATGTCTATGCTCTGGTCGGGGCTCTGATCGACCGCGGCGAAATACGATCCGAGCGCGACCTTGATGGCTTCCAGCACGCCAGATTTGCCCGCCCCGTTGCCGACGACCAGCAGCGTCACGTGCTCGTCGAACGTGACGTCGAGCTGCTCGAAGCCGCGGAAGTTCTCGACGTGCAGGGACTTCAACCACATGGCCGTAGGCTCACTCTAGCGCAGCCGCCCCGCGCCTGCCTACCGCGCCCACAGGATCGCGAGGTCGAGCTCGATGGCGTCGAAGGGCTCGGCGCGCACGCGGTCGGTGGCGCTCGCGGTCAGGACGATGCGGTAGGTGTCGCCGTCGAGGCGCAGCACCTCGAGGGTCTGGGCCAGGCCGTCGACGAACCAGACGTGGCCGACGCGGTTGCGCGCGTAGGCCGCGAGCTTGCGGGTGCGGTCGAGGCGCGCGGTCGACGGCGAGAGCACCTCGCACACCCAGTCCGCGGCGAGCGTGAAGTAGGGCAGGTCGATCGGCACCTCGGGCATGCGCTCACGGCGCCAGCCCGCGACGTCGGGCACCAGCACGTCCTTGCCGAGGTGGAGCTCGGGCTCGAACAGGATCACCCAGCCGCCGGGGCCGCCGCGACCGCGCTTGAACGGCGGCCCCAGCTCCTCGGCGATCGCCGACGCCGCGAGCGCATGCACCGGGGCGGGGCGCGGCGACACGAACAGCTCGCCGTCGACGATCTCGCCGACGACGTGCTCGGGCAGCGCCAGCACGTCGGCGTAGGTCGCCTCGGGCACCGTGCGCGACATCGGGTTCATCGTAGCACCTGGCCCGTCGCGCCTACTTCGACTTCCGGCCCTTGGCCGGCTTGGCCGGCTTGGCCGGCTTGGCCGCGCTGCCGCCCTTGGCGCCCTTGGGCGGCGCCGTCTCGAACCCGGGCCGGCTGAACGTCGGCGCCAGCCGGGCGCCGGTGTCGGGCGCGCGCCAGGCCTGGCCCCAGAAGCCGGTGGCCTTGGTCGCGGCCGGGTCGACGTACGGATCGGGCGCGGTCTCGGGGACGATCACGTCGACCATCGCCTCGGACCCGGGCAGCTCGAGGCCGGCGCGCTGCTCGGGGTGGGGCGCGACCCGCCCGTCGGCGCCGACCTTGAACATGAACGTGCGCACGACCGTCCCCTTGGCCCGCAGGTCGCAGCTCCAGGCGCCCGGGTGATCGCCGAGGAGGACCAGGTCGCCAGCGTGGTGCATGTCCTCGTAGCCACGATCCAGGTCGGCGGCGGTGCCCCACTGCAACGAGGTGGTCGACAGCACCAGGCGGCCGACCTGCGGGACGCGCTGGTTGTCCTTGGGGTCGCGCCAGTCGGCCGCCTCGACGGCGGTGTCGTAGACCGCCGACAGTCGACCGTCGACGACGCGCTCGCCGTCGACGGCGCAGCGCAGCCCGGTCAGCTCGGTGGTCTTGCCGTTGGCGTAGCTGGCCCAGGTGTAGATCTCGAACACCCGCCCGCGATGATCGTCGCCTTGGTACGCGATCGCGCTGCCCAGCAGATCGAGCGGGATGAGCTGGTACCTGGCGAAGTGCAGGCGCTTGCCGTTGCGCTCATACCAGGTCCAGAAGCGTCCGACCTCGAGCGCGTGGGTCGACAGCGGGATCACGGTGTCGTCGGCGTCGACCACGTAGGTGAGCTCGGCGGTGAGGTCGCCGAACGCGTCGAGCTCCTGCTCGCCGTCGCAGTGGAACGGCGCCTGGTCACCGCGGCCGTCGATCTTGCACTCGATCGTGGTGAGCGCCTTGCCGCCCGCGCGCCAGGTCAGGTTGATGCGGTCGTTCCGGGCGATCGTGCCGACGACCAGGCCGTCGGCCTTGACCCGGTAGCGGGCCGTGATGCCCTTGTCGTTCTCGGTCCGGGCCTCGGCCAGGCGGAACTTCAGCTCCGCGGGGTCGTTGACCACGCGTGGCTCGGCGTGCGCGAGGCCCGCGCCGGCGGCGAGGGCGGAGAGGATGACGGTCGGGACGATGGTGGTACGCGGCATGGTTCCTCAGGGGTTCGTGTCGGGGGGCGGTCCGCGACGGACCACCCGGAGCTCGGCCGCCGGGGGCTTGGGCCGGCGTCGCGCCTGCTATCGGCCGCGCGCGGCCGCGGTTGCGTCCGATCTCGATATGCTCGCGGGCGATGGCGAACCCCAGTCGTCGCGACCTCCTGCGCGGATCTGCGGCCGCGGTCGCGCTGGCCGCGTGCCGGCGCTCGCCCCAGGTGCAGGTGCCGCGGATCGTGCTGCCGCGCGGGGTCTCGGCCGGCGACGTCGACGGCGCGGCCGCGGTGGTGTGGGCCCAGAGCGATCGCCTCGCGGAGCTGCTGGTCGAGTGGGACACGAGCGAGCGCTTCGCCAACCCGCGGCGCGTGCGCGGCCCGCGGGTCGACCCCGCCGGCGACCTGGCCGGCGTCGTCGAGCTGACCGGCCTCCCGCCGGGGCAGACGATCGTCTACCGGGTGGTGTTCGAGGACGGCCGCGACCGCAGCGCGCCGACGGTCGGCCGGTTCGTGACGCCGCCGGCGGCCGGCGCGACGTGGCGGTTCGCGTGGTCGGGCGACACCTGCGGCCAGGGCTACGGCCGCAACCCCGAGTTCGGCGGCCTGCGCATCTTCGAGGCGATCCGCGCGGCCGCGCCGCGGTTCTTCCTCAACTCCGGCGACCTGATCTACGGCGACAACCCGATCCCGCCGGAGATCGCGCTGCCCGGCGGGCGGCTCTGGCGCAACACCACCGACGAGATCCTGGCCCGGGTCGCCGAGTCGCTGGCCGACTTCCGCCACCGCTTCGCCTACAACCTCGACGACCTACACCTGCGCGCGCTCCTGGCCGAGTGCGCGGTGGTCGCGCAGTGGGACGATCACGAGACCCACAACAACTGGTACCCGGGCCAGGTCCTCGACGACGATCGCTACACCGAGCGCGACGCCTCGGTCCTGGCCGCGCGCGCGCGCCAGGCGCTGTTCGACTACACGCCGATCCGCCGCGGCCGGGCCGGCGCCGGCGCGCCGATCCAGCGGGTGCTGCGCTACGGCCCCGACGTCGATCTGGTCGTCGTCGATCTGCGCAGCTTCCGCACGCCCAACGACGCCAACGATCGCGCCGACGACGGCGCCGCGATGCTGGGCTCGGCCCAGGCCCGGTGGCTGGTCGACGCGCTCGCGACCTCGCGCGCCACCTGGAAGATCGTCGCCAGCGATCAGCCGCTGGGCGTGGTCATCCCCGACGGCGACGGCCCCAACCCCGACCAGGAGGGCTGGGGCCAGGGCGCGGGCCCGCCGCGGGGCCGCGAGCGCGAGCTAGCGTGGGTGCTGGGCGAGCTGCACCGGCGCGGCGTCGCCGACGTGGTGTGGCTGACCGCCGACGTCCACTACGCCGCGGCCCACCACTTCGATCCGGCCCGCGGCACCGCCGGCGCGTTCACGCCGTTCTGGGAGTTCATCGCCGGGCCGCTGCACGCCGGCACGTTCGGGCCCAACCCCCTCGATCCGACCTTCGGCCCCGAGGCGCGGTTCGTCTGGGCGCCGCCGGCGGGCACCGGCAACCTGGCGCCCTGGGACGGCCTCCAGAGCTTCGGCACCGTCGAGGTCGACGGCGGGTCGCGGGCGCTGACCGTCCGGCTCCACGGCCCCGGCGGCGAGGAGAAGTTCGCGGTGACGCTGCCCCCGACCCGGCGGTGACTTTGATCGGAAACCCCCTTGCGAGACGGGCCCCGACCGTCTAGTTTGCGCCCCGTTGGCGGGGTAGCTCAGGGGTAGAGCAGGGGTCTCATAAGCCCTTGGTCGGCAGTTCAAATCTGCCCCCCGCCACTACGGCCGGTCCCGGCCTGCGCGCGCCACCGGCGCGAGGTGAACGCGCGCGATCCGGATGCTAACGTCCGTTCCCACTCGGGGATCGTCTAATGGCAGGACAGCAGCCTTTGGAGCTGCTTATCAAGGTTCGAATCCTTGTCCCCGAACTGCCCGCGGCCCTGGCGCGCTTCGTGATCGCGGCCGCATCCTGGTACAGTGCGCTCCGGCGACGCCCATGAAACTCGACAAGACCTGCGCCCTGTTCTTCGGAACCAAGATCGACTCCAAGACCCGTGAGGCGCTGGCCCAGGCCAAGCCCGGCGACAAGAAGTACTTCGACGGCACATCCGAAGAGTTCTTGCGGATCATCGACACCGGCGAGGAGAAGTGGATCGGCAAGGTCGTCAAGGCCGGGCCGGTGGTGACCGAGGTCGACGACATCCAGCGCAACATCGTGTCGATCATGCGGCGCGTGGCGCCGGGCGCCCGGGTGGCGCCATCGGGCATCCGGATCTTCGTGCTCCAGGGCGCGACGGTGGGCGCGGCGATCATCGACGACGAGGGCGAGGACGTCGATCCGGCGTCGTCGGGCCCCTACATCACGTTATAGGCTGGGAGGAGCTTTCGAAAGCTCCTCCCCCGGCATGCGCCGGGGCCCCCTCCTGAAACGTCCGGAGCGTGCTGCGCGGGGGCGGGGAGACCACGGGAGCGGGAGCGGGGGGGCGGGGAGACCACGGGAGCGGGAGCGGGGGGACCACGTGAAGCGCCCAGCGCGGCGGAGACCACGTAGCACTGCGGACGGTGCGCGCGGGTGCGGCGCGCGGGGCGGGGAGCCTCCGGAGCGTGTGCGCGAGCGCGGCGGGCGCATGGGCCCGTCGGGGGAGGCCGGTCAGGCGTCGCTGTAGGCGAGGCCCCAGCGGATGCCGCGATCGCAGACGACGATCGTGGGGGCCTGCAGGCGGTGCGCGAGGCGCGCGAAGATGGCGGCGCCGGCGGCGATGACGTCGGCGCGGGGTGCCTCCATGCCGGGCAGCGCGCGGCGCTCGGCGGTCGTGGCGGCGAGCAGGCGCTCGCTCCAGGCGGCCAGCGCGGCTGGCGTCAGGTGGTGGCCGTGGACGCGATCGGGGTCGTAGCCGGGCAGCGCGAGGTCGAGCGCGGCCAGCGTGGTCGCGGTGCCAGCCGAGGCGCACAGCACCACGCCGCTCGGGAGCGACGGCGTGTCCCGCGCGAACGCCGCGTCGACGTCGGCGATCAGCGCGGCGATCTCGGCGGCGGTCGGCGGGTCGTGCGCGAGGTGGCGCTCGGTCAGGCGCACCGCGCCGATCGGCACGCTCACCGCCGACACCACCCGCGCGCCGTCGGTGACGATCACCTCGCTCGAGCCGCCGCCGACGTCGGCGACCACGAACGCCCGGTCGGCCAGCTCGGGCAGGCTGCGGGCCGCGGCCCGAAACGCCAGCTCGGCCTCGCGGGCGCCGGCGATCGTGGTGATCGGCGCGCCCAGGATGGCGGCGGCCGGTTCGACGAACGCGGCGGCGTTGGCGGCCTCGCGCAGCGCCTGCGTGGCGATGACGTCGAGCCGGTCGACGCCGTGCGCCGCGAGCGCGGCGGCGTACTCGCGACAGATCGTCAGCGAGCGCTCGATCGCGTCGGGGTGGAGCTGGCCGCTGGCGTCGAGCCCCTGGCCCAGCCGCCCGAACCGGCACCAGTCGAGCACCCGCGTCAGGCCGCCGGCGGCGCTGGGCTCGACGATGAGCAGCAGCAGGGTGTTGGTACCGATGTCGATGACGGCGCGACGCATCGCGGGGTTGTACAATGACCCCGCGATCCATGCGCGTCCCTCTGGTAGTGCTCACGGGCTTCCTCGGCGCCGGCAAGACCACGCTGGTCAACCGGGTGATCGCCGCGCGCGCGGCCGCGGGCGGCGGCGCCGGCAAGCTGGCGATCATCGTCAACGAGCTGGGCGCGATCGGCATCGACGCCGATCTGCTGCCGCGCGGCGCCGCGCGCCAGGTCGAGCTGCCGGGCGGCTGCGTCTGCTGCGTGCTGGCCGACGATCTCGATCGCACGATCCTCGAGATCCTCGACGGCAACCCCGAGGTCGACACGCTCTTGCTCGAGACCACCGGCGTGGCCGAGCCGGTGCCGATCGTCTGGACCCTCGAGCGGGCGCCGCTCGACGCCCGGGTCCGGGTCGCGGCGATCGTGACCGTCGTCGATCCGCTGTCGTGGCCGGCGGCGCGGGCGGCCTCGGCCACCGCCGAGATCCAGGTCGAGAGCGCCGACGTGGTGATCCTGTCCAAGCTCGACGCCGCCGCGCCGGCCGAGCTCGCCGTGGCCGAGGCGGCGGTGACGGCGCTGGCCCCGCACGCGCCGATCCTGGCGCTGCCGACCGCCGAGGCCGCGGCGTGGCTCCTGGCGACCTTGGCGGATCCGCCCGATCGGGCCGATCGGGCCGGCGCCCACGCCACGACGACCACGCGCACCACGCGCACGGTCCGGGCCACGACGTCGGCAGCGCCGCGCTGGCGATCGATCCCGCGGTCGAGGTCGATCTCGAGGCGTTCGAGGAGGCCGTGGCCGAGCTCCCGACCGCGTACTTCCGCGTCAAGGCGATCGTCTTCGGGCGCGACCTCCGGCGCGGGGACGCGGCGCCGGGCTGGGCGGTGGTCCATCGGGTCGGCGGGCGGGTGTCGAGCGAGCCGATCGCCGCTCCCGCCGGCGGCGCGCGCATCGTCGGGCTCGGGCGTGAGGTGGCCGAGGCGCCCCTGGCCGCGTGCGTGGCGGCGGCCGTGGTACGGTCACCGCGGGGCTCGTGATGACGCTCGACGAACGGCCACAGGCGACGACGTTGCACGAGCTCCTGCTCGAGGTGCGCGGCGGTTACGTGCTGCACCGGCCGATCCTCGTCGACGTGACCCCGGCCGACCCCAACGGCCCCGACACCACGATCGACCGGACCCTGACGATGCAGCTGCCGGCCAGCGGCGAGCCGACGCTGGCCGCCGAGCTGGCCGGGTGCCGGTTCGTGCTGATCGGCCCCAACACGCTCCACGCCGCCGCCGAGCCGCCGATCACGATCGGGCGCTCGCGCCGGTGCGGCGTGCGCGTCGACAACGAGTCGGTCAGCAAGGTCCACGGGGCCTTCGGCTTCGACGAGGCCCGCGGCTACGTCGTCGTCGACGAGCACTCGCGCAACGGCACCCGCGTCAACGGTCAGCCGCTGGCGCCGGGGACCGCGACCTCGGTCTACGCCGGCGCGCAGGTCAGCTTCGGCGACGCGACGTTCGTGTTCATCGATCCTCCGACCTTGCGCAAGCTGGCGCGCCTGGCGACATGAGGGCGGCGCTGCTCGCGATCGCGGCGGCGGCGGCGTGCACCCAGGATCCGATCGCGGTGGCCGTCCGCGGCGGCGCCGACCACAACCGCGCGGCGCTGCTCGCGGCCGCCCGCCAGTGTCGCACCGCCGGGAACAGCCCCGAGGCGTTCGCCGCGTTCGCGAAGAGCGTCCTGACCCTGCGGGTCGGGATGGACGAGACCGTCGCCGACGAGGCCGAGCTGCTGCTGCTCGCGCTCGCGCTCGACGCGGCCGCGCCGCTGCCGGGCGCGGCCACCGGCGCCGACGCGCCGATCCTCACCGTGTGGCCGATCGGCCTGGCGCCGCGCATCACCGCCCCGGTGCCCGGCTACCCGCTGTCCGACGCGTGGAGCGAGTACATGCCCGGCCCCGACGAGGACGCCGGGCGCTACGCGATGCGGCTGTGCGGGGCGCAGCTGGCGTCGACGTGCGGCTACATCGTGCCCGAGGGCCAGACGGCGGTGGTCGCGTCGGTCGCGATCGAGCGCTTCACCGATCGCGTCCGCGCCGCGGTCGCCAACTGCCTGAGCTGCGGCGGCGACGTCTGGCGCGAGCGCATCGCCGGGTGGGAGGGGCTCGATCGCGCCGCGGTCGCGTACATCGAGCCGGCCCGCCGCCGCGCCGCGGTCGCGCGGTGGCCCGTGGCCGGGCCCGGCGCCCGGGAGGCGCCCGAGGCGCCGACGCTCACGCTCGAGGACGACGGCGGGATCCTGGTCGACGACGAGTCGGTCGGGCCGACCGCGCTGGTGGCGTTCCTCGCGGCGACCCGGCGCGAGGCCCGCACCTCGACCCTGCGCGTCCACCTCGCGCCCAGCGCCGCGGTCGCGCGCTTGCGCGGCGCGCTCGACCAGGCCGCCGCCGCCGGCTTCGTCCGGGTCGCGCTGGTCGCCCGCGTGCCGCGGTACCCGTGGCAGCTCGTGGCCTACACGCTCGACGTCGGCGCGTCGCTGCCGGTCAAGGACGCCGATCCGATCCAGATCCTCGCGCGCGTGCTCGACGTGCGCGCCACGCGCTGAGCCGTCGCCGCCGGGCCGCCAGCGCAGGTCGCGGATCGTCGCCGCGCGCTCCGCCGTCGCCGCCGGGCCGTCAGCGCAGCGCGCGGATCGTCAGCGGCGCGACGCCGGTCAGCGCGATCGTGCCGTCGGCGGCGATCGTCACCTCGGCCTCGGGCGTGGCCTCGACCTCGGCCAGGGTGTGGCGCCCGGTCAGCAGGTGGATCGCCTGGTTGGCGGAGCCGCGCAGGCCGTGGCCGTGGCGCGCCTCGGCGCGGTAGCGGCCGTCGATCAGCACGTCGAGGTGCGCGAGCACCGCCGGCCCTAGCGCCTGCGCGGTCAGCTCGGCGCGGGCGTAGCCCGAGAACATCAGCGTCGACAGCCCGCGCCGGCGCGCCGCCAGCAACAGCTCGAGCGCGGCCGGCGCCTGCTGCATCGGCTCGCCGCCCGACAGCGTGAGGCCGTCGACGTCGGCCCGGCCGATCGCCGCCACCACCTCGGCCAGGTCGACGCCCGGTCCCGTGGCCGCGTGGGTGGCCGGGTTGAAGCAGCCCGCGCACCCGAGCGTGCAGCCCTGGAACCAGACGACCATGCGGGTGCCCGGCCCGTTGGCCCGGCTGCGCGCCAGGGTGTCGTGCAGGCGCGCGATCACTTGGCCGTCGGCGGCGGGACGGACGGGCGCCCGCGCAGGCCGAACTTCGACGGCACCACGTCGAGCTCCTTGAACAGCAGGTCGGGCGTCGCGACCGAGCTCTCGATCCCCGACGACGGCACGAAGCCCTCATCGACGCCGCCGATCTTGTGCTCGAGGTAGCTGTCGGTCGAGGCCAGGAAGTTGATCACCGTCGGGGTCTTGCCGACCGCGATCACGTCGCGCCACGCCTTGATCGGGATCTCGGCGAGCTGGACGCCGCGCACGAGCTCGCGCTTGCCGCCGGCGCTGACCTTGTAGGCCAGCGTCGCCGGCGGCGGCAGATCGGGGTTGGCGCTGGTGATGATCTGGATCAGCTCGCGCTTGGCCAGCTCGGTGGTGGCGGTCATCGCCGAGTCGTCGAACGCGGCGATCGCCAGGCCGTAGGGCACGCCCGCGGCCTTGGCCGCCGCGAGCAGCCGCGCGGTCAGCGCGGCCGGCGCGACGCCGCCCTTGGCGGTCACCGTCAGGTTGGTGGCGGTGCCGTGGAAGGCGCCGCCCGGGGCGACCCGCCGGGCGTGGCCGTTCGAGCGCTCCTTGGCGGTCGGCACCGTGCGCGCGGTCAGGAGCGCCGCGAGCGTGCCGTCCTTGACCACGACCACGCGCTCGGCCGGCACGCCCTCGTCGTCGATCGCGTAGCCGCCGATCACCGACACGCCGGCCGACGCCGCGGCCGTGGGATCGTCGGCGACCGACAGCGTCGGCGCCAGCACCCGGGCCCCGACCTTCTCGGCCAGCTCACCGCCGAGGCGCTTGGCCTCGGCCGGCGGCAGGCCCAGGGGCAGCGGCGTGCCGTCGAGGTGCGGCGCCAGCGACCACCGGACCACGCCCGCGGCGGCCGCGCCCTCGAACAGCACCGGGCCGCTGTAGTGGTCGAGCACCGGCGCGTCGATCAGCGCGCGCAGATCCGCGCTCATGCGCCTGGCCGCCATCGTCAGGTCGGCGTCGTTCGGCAGGTTGGCCGCGGTCGCGCCGTACCGCGACAGGTACTGCGCCACCTCCGCGCCGTCGGCGGCCTGGCCGGTCACGACCATCACCAGGCCCGAGGCTCGGCGCGTGTCGTGCGTGCTGGTGCCCTCGCTCGACAGGTACCAGCGCCGCTCGAGGTACGACGTGATGGCGACGCGCGAGTCCCGGATGTGCGGCTGGTCGCGGAACAGCGCCGACAGCCGCTCGGCCCGCGCGGTGATCGCGTCCTTGTCCTCGAGCGCCGGCACCTGCACCGGGTCCTCGCTGACCGTCGGCTTGACGTCGGACCACACCGGCGGCGTGGTCGTGCCGAGGCCGCCGGCGGTGCGCGCGTCGAGCTTGGCCCGGAGCTGCACCAGCGCCTCCTTGTAGGCCTGGTCGGTGACCAGCCACGCGGCGCGGCGGGCGATCCGCGGCGTCGCCTCGAGCGGCAGGTTGGTCGCGGCCGAGCCGTCGATGTTCTCCTCGCGCGCGATCACGAAGTTGCCGTTGTCGAGGCCGTCCCACTGGACCCGGACCCGGCACTCGATGTTGACGAAGTGACGGGCCTTGGCGTTGGTGACGAACCCGAGGCTCGCGACCGCGTCGTTGACCTCGACCTCGGTGACCTTGTAGCTGATGTGGAACGGCTTGGGCGCGTCGGGCAGGGCCAGCCGCGCCATCGCCCGGTCCATCTCCTCGGCGATCGCGTCGATGATGGCGGGCGTGACCGCGGTCGACGTGACCGCGGCCGGCGGCGGGGCCGGCGGGGCCGGCTTGGCGCTCGCGATCTGGGTCAGGCCCAGCAGCACGAGCGAGGACAGCGCGAGGCGGTTCATCGCACACCTCCCGCGCGGATCGACGGCGGTGGGTTGAGGACCGGGGGCCGATCGGCCGGGATGAACGACTTCTCGATCTCGAGCTTGTCGAGCAGCAGGCTCGGCGCCGAGGCCGACACCGGCACCCAGCCGCTCTCGGCGCCGCAGACGCCGTTGAAGGTCTCGACCTCGCGGCTCGCGGCGCGGATCGACTGCAGCGCCACCAGCGGCGTGCCGCCGATGTCGATGCCGCGCACCAGCTCGCGCCGGCCGTCGGGGTAGAGCCGGTACGCCATCACCGGGTTGACCTTGAACGCCTGGGGCGCGAACGCCGAGGTGTTGGTGAACCCGCCCGAGATGTCGGTGAAGACCATGCCGTAGGGCCGGCCCTGCTGCTTGACCTCGGCCAGGAGCATCTTCTCGAGATCGCCGCGCTCGACGGTCTTGTCGGCGGTGACGACCAGGTTGCCCTGGCGCGACACCGGATCGAACCCGGCCTGCTTGCGGCCGTGGCCGTTCGACCGCGGGCCGGCGGCGATCGGGTTGCGGCCCATCAGGAAGCCGACCAGCTTGCCGTCGTCGACCAGGTGGGTGAGCCGCGCGCGGACGCCCTCGTCGTCGAAGCGGTAGAAGCCGTTGAGCTGCAGGCCGTTGAGCGTGACCAGCGTCGGATCGTCGTAGACCGACAGCCAGCTCGGCATGATCTCCTTGCCGACCTGGGCCGAGAAGGTCTGGCCGCTGGTGTCGTCCTTCTGGCGGTGACCCTCGATGCGGTGGCCGAACACCTCGTGGAAGAACACGCCGGCGGCGCGGCCCTCGAGGATCGCCGGGCCGACGTAGGGATCGGCCAGCGGCGCCTCGTGCAGCGCGTCGAGGTCGGTGTTGACCGCGTCGATCATCTTGTCGAGCGCGGCGTCGTCGGGCAGGTCGGCGGGCGTGCGCCCGAACGCCTGCTCGAGCCGGTTCAGGTTGTCGCCGTCGTCGGCCTTGACGCCGACCGACACCGACAGCTGCGCGGTGGTCCACGCCATCTGGGTCTGGGTGCCGTCGCTGTTGACGAACCACGCGAGGTTCTGCGTGAACACCGCGCCGCAGCTGCCGCGGGTGGCGTGGCCGCGCAGGGCCCGCCCCGAGCAGCGCTTGAGCCGCGCGACCCAGGCGGCCTTGTCGAACGTCAGCGTCACCGGCGCGGCGATGTAGGTCTCGGCCGGCGCCGGCGAGAAGTCGGGCTCGGCCGCGCGCTTGCCGAGCGTGCGCTGGTCCTGGCGGACGTAGGCCAGGGCCAGCACCGCCTCGCGGTAGCGCCGATCGGTCTCGAGCCAGAGGTGGTTGGCGATCGCCTGGGGATCGCTCCCGAACGGGACGGTCGCGCGGCGGCGCAGCGGCTCGTTGAGGCCGTTGTCGTCGTTGGTGATCGCGCGGGTGTTGTCGAGCGCGGGCGTGCCGACGCGGATCTCGACGTCGAGCACGCGGTCGGTCTCGTCGCTGTCGCCGACCAGCGCGCCGCCCTCGGCGTCGAGCGAGACCACGCGCTGCTCGACGATCTGGTAGCCGAGGTAGTAGGCCGGATCGGTGGCCTTGGTCAGCGCGGTCATCCAGCGCTGGTTCTCGGCGACCATGATGTCGAGCACCGGCGACCGCGCCGAGGGCGTGTCGTCGCTCAGCGGCGCGTCGGTGGTGACGGCGATGTGGGTGGGGATGTCGGCGAGGGTGATCGGGGGATCGACGGGCGGGAGATCGACCGGCGGCCGCACGACCTTCTTGCCACCAGGGCCGCACGCGGCGAGGGCCGCGGCCAGGGCCCAGGCAGGGGCATGGCGATGCATATGCGGCAAGCGTAGGGGGCCACCCGCCTGCGGTCAAACCCGAGCGGCGCCACAGCCGGACGAGTTTCCGTGGCGGGTGCGCGCCGGCGCACGTCGTGGCGGGCGGCGGTTGACCGCGCGGCCGAGCCCCGTCGAGCCCTCGGCGACGCGCGCCGCCCGCCGCGTGGCCCACGAGGTGCGGGCGAGCCCGCGGGACCTGGACGTCCCCCCGCCAAGGCCTGGTGCGGGGACGACCCCTGTGCCGGTCAGCGCTTCGGGATCGCCGGCGACGACCGCCGCGCCGCGATCAACGACCCGTGGATCGCCGCGCCCAGGCACACCGCCTGCTCGGGCGGCACGCCCGCGTGGATCGGGACGCCGAAGAAGCGCTGCGCGGCGTCGCGGATGGCCGGCATCAGGGACGAGCCCCCGCACAGGTAGACGCCGGTGAGCTGATCGCCGGTCACGCCGGCCTTGCGCAGCGTCTGCGCGCACACGTCGAGCGTGCGGCGGATGATGGCGCCGGCCGCGCGGGCCAGGGTCGCGCTGTCGAGCGCCAGCTTGAGGTCGACCATGCCGTCGGTCGTGCGCAGCACCTCGGGCACGTGCAGCGTGGTCGACGGCGCGGTCGACAGGGCCCGCTTGGCCTCCTCGCACGCGAACCGGACCCGCTGGTACTCGACCACCTGGCGCCGCAGATCGACCTTGTGCTTGCGCCAGAACTGGTTGGCCGCGGCCTCGGCCAGCACCGAGTCGATGTCGTCGCCGCCCAGCCAGGCGTCGCCCAGGGCCGCCACCACCTGGAACCGCGAGCGCGACACGTCGACGATCGAGAAGTCGAAGGTGCCGCCGCCGAAGTCGTAGATGCCGATCAGGCCGCCGAAGCCAGCCACGTAGCGGTTGGCCAGGGCCGCGGCGTTGGGCTCGGCGATCAGGCCGACCACGTCGAGCCCCGCGAGGCGGGCGGCGGTCTCGACCGCACGGCAGCGGACCTCGTCGAAGCTGACCGGCACGGCCAGGACGACCTCGGTCACGGGTTCGCCCAGGTGCTGCTCGGCGATGGCCTTGGCCGCGGACAGCAGGTGGGCGCACAGCTGCGGGATCGCGTACTCCTCGCCGTCGATGTCGATCACGACGGTGCCGTCGTCGCCGGCGTGGCTGCCGTAGGGCGCCGCCCCGACGAAGGTCTGGACCTCGCGGTCGGTGAACTTGCGGCCCAGGAGGCGCTTGGGCGAGGCGATCGTCCGCGACGGATCGGTCGTGATCCGGGATCGGGCGACGGCCCCGACCACGACCTCGCGCGGGGTCGGGAACGACACCACCGATGGGAACGAGCGGGCGCCGTCGCCGGGGGTCAGGATCGTGACCTTGGTCCCCTGGGTCGCGGCGACCGACGTGTTGGTCGTGCCGAGGTCGATGCCGACGATGGTGGACTTCGAGCTCATGCGCAGGCGGCCCGTAAATGTACCAGCTTCGGCACCGAGTTCGCGACCCCGGCGAACGTCCAGCTATACTGCGGCGCCTTGGCCGACCGTCGCTCGATCATCGTCCTGCACCATGACGGGCAGCTGCTCGACCTGCTGACGCGGCTGTTCGAGGCGCGCGGCTACGCCGTGGCGCTCGCGGCGACGGTCGGGCAGGCCCTCACCCACCTCGGGAGCGACCGCGAGTTCGACGTGGTCGTCGCCGAGTGGGACAGCCACCGACCCGCAGGGGGTGAGGTCTACCGGTGGGTGATCGACCACCGCTTCGATCTGCGCGATCGGTTCGTGTTCCTGTCCGAGGACCCACCCGCCGAGCTCGACCGCCTGGTCGCCGGGCGCTGCCTGACCGTGCGCCCGCGCGAGACCGCGGAGATCGTCCGGGTCGTCGTCGCGACCGCGGCGCGCGCCCTGCACCAGTCCGAGCTCGAGGCCCGCGACTGGGGCGAGGGCGAGCGCCCGACGCTGCTCCTGGCCGACGACGATCCGATGCTGCTCGCGGCCATGGCCGATCTGCTGCGCGACGCCGGGTTCGCGGTCACCTCCGTCGACAGCGGCAAGGCGGCGATCGCCACGCTCGACCGCCACGAGTTCGACGCGATCCTGGTCGAGTGGGGCATGGCCAACGGCAGCGGCGCCCAGGTGTTCCAGTGGGTCGTGACGTTCCGGCCGTGGCTGGTCGAGCGCACCGCGTTCCTGATCGAGCGCGAGGCCGAGCGCGAGGCCACCGAGGCGCCGGGCCGGCCGGCGTTCTGGAAGAGCGCCGACGCCGGCGAGTTGATCGCCGCGCTGCGCACGCTCGCGGGCCGCTGACCGGCAACCGCGCCCGGGCGCGCGTGTCTCCCAGCCGGACCCGATCAGATCGTCGGCCGCGGTCACGCGTTGGACGTGACCGGGGCGGTGCGAGGAGCGCGCCCCCCCGAGGAGGACCCATGTTGCGCACGCGCTGGTTGGCCGTCGTCGGAGTGACTGTACTCGCTGGCTGTGGCGGTGGCCGGGCCCACCGCGGCGAGCTGACGCAGGTCGGCGACCCGCCCCCGACCAAGGCGGGCGCCGCGGGCGCCACGGACGCCGGGACCGGCGCGCCCCAGCCGCCGCCGGGCGACGACGTCGGCGCCGAGATGGACGCGATGACGACCGCGGCGTTCGCGCAGCCGGCCACGAGCTTCCGCCCCGGCCACGTCAGCAAGCGGGCGGCGCCGAAGGCGGCCAGGACCCGGTCGGGCTTCGAGATCCAGTTCCCGAGCCGGGCGACGATCACGACGCCGGCGGTCTACGACGGCCGGGTCTACGTCTCGGGCGGGTTCAAGTCCAAGGAGTTCTATGCGTTCGAGGCCACGAGCGGCAAGGCGGCGTGGGCGCTCGACCTCGACGACGACGGCCCGTCGACCGCGGCCTGCGCCGAGCGGACCTGCGTGATCAACACCGAGTCGTGCACGGTGTTCGCGCTCGACGCGCGCACCGGCGAGCAGCTGTGGGCGTGGTGGCTCGGCGACCCGCTGACCAGCTCGCCGACGATCGCCGGCGGCCTGGTCTTCACGTCGTACCCGGTCCAGGCGGTCGACGACGCCGCCAAGGAGCGGCCGCCCCACGCGACCCACGCGCTCGCCGCGTTCGAGCTGCGCACCGGCGCGCTGGTGTGGCAGCGCTGGCTCGACGCGGACGTCATGTCGTCGCCGGTCGCGGCCGGCGAGTTCCTGTACGTCTCGACCTTCAACGGCACGCTGATGAAGCTCGAGCCGGCCACCGGCAAGCTGCGCTACGCCGTGCGCGGCCAGGCGACCTCGGCGCCGGTCGTGCAATTCGTCGGCGGGCGCGAGTCGATGTTCTACACCTCGCGCGTCGACTTCGCCGACGACCCGCTCGAGGGTGCGCTGCGGGCGCCGGCCGAGATGATCATCCGCACCGACGACAACCACCCCAAGACCCGGTACACGACCGCGCAGAAGAAGGCCGACTACATCGACGCGGCCAAGCAGGCCGGCAGCACCTACGCCGACACCGGCAAGAGCCAGGACGCGCACAACGGCTTCTCGGGCGGCGCGCCGGCGTCGGCCAACGCCCCGGCCGCGGCCGCGATGATCGGCCAGGGCAGCGTGTCGACGATGCAGGCGTTCCAGGGCTCGCGCATCCTCAACCTCGGCGCGACCAACGTGAACACGATGGGCGACGAGGTGATCGCCACCAACGCCGAGAACGGCGAGCGCCTGTGGTCGGTCAAGCTCGAGGGCGACGTGACCAAGGACGGCGGCTTCCTCGGCACCGCGCCCGCCGCCGCCGGTGGCCGCGTGCTGGTCGCGACGCTCAAGGGCGAGGTGCTCGAGCTCGAGCCGGGCTCCGGCAAGGTCGCGCGCAAGCACGCCGTCGGCGCGCCGGTGCGGTCGCAGCCGGTCGCCGTCGACGGCTGGATCTACGTCGGCACCGAGGACGGCCGCCTGGTCGCGATCGACACCAAGGACCGGTCGCTGACCGGCTGGCCGATGTGGGGCGGCAACGCCGCGCGCACCGGGATCGCGACGGCGCCGTAGCGGGCCGCGCCGGGCCACCCACGACCGTCCGGGCCGCGCCACGCGAGGCCGCGTGCGTCAGGGCGTGAGCGGCTCCAGCTCGAGGAGCAGCGCCGCGATCCGGCGCCGCAGCGTCACGCGATCGAACGGCTTCTCGACGTGGCCGAGCGGCGCGGTATCCAGGAACTGCGCCGCCGCCTCGTTGGTCGCGCCGCCGGTCATGAACAGGACCCGTTGAGCCTGGTCGGGCCAGCGCTCGTTCAGGCTCCGGAGCAGGTCCATCCCGTTGACGTCGGGCATCGTGAGGTCGCACAGGATCAGCGGAAACCGCCGGCCCTGTTCGAACAGCGCGAGCGCCTCGCGACCGCCGCTCGCCATCACCAGCTCGTACGGTGGGCTGAGGAGCCGGGCCAGCGCGGCGCGGATCATCTCGTCGTCCTCGATGATCAGCAGCGTCGCGGCGCCGGACGTCGAGGCGCCGGGGCGCGGGGCGGCGGGCTCGGGCTCCGCCGCCTGAGGCGCGTCGGCCGCGTGCGTGGCGAGCTCCTCGCCCGCCGGCGGCAGGCCCACGCGGAAGGTGGTCCCGACCCCGAGCTCGCTCTCGACCTCGATGGTGCCGCCCATCGCGGTGACGATGCCGTGGCAGATCGCCAGCCCGAGGCCGGTGCCGAGGCCGGTCCGGCGCGCGGAGTAGAACGGGTCGAAGATCCGCCCGAGCTGACTCTCGGCCATGCCGCAGCCAGTGTCGCTGATCTCAGCGACGATCCGGCCGTCCGGATCGACCCGCGATCGGACCGTCACGCAGTTGCGCTCGGGCGCGCCGGGCTCGATCGCCTGGGCGGCGTTGGTCAGGAGGTTGACGAACACCTGACCGACGCGATGGCCGTCGCCTCGGATCGCCGGGGTCTCGTCCAGGGCCACCTCCAGGCGCGCCTGCTTCCGGACCTCGGGACCGACGACGGCGACCGCCCACTGGAGGGCGCCGCCCACGTCGGAGCGGACCGGGCCCACGAACGAGGGCGAGGTGAAGACGCGGAGCTCGGCGACGATCCGCCGGACCCGATCGGCGCCGTGATCGGCGTCGGCGAGGGCGGCGCTGGCGTCGTCGAGCCAGGACGCGTCGATGCGCCTGCGCGCGATGGTCGACCAGGGTCGCCCGCACGACCGCGATGTTGGTGCGAATGTACGCCAGCGGGTTGTTGATCTCGTGCGCGACCCCGGCGGCGAGCGTACCGAGCGCGGCCATCCGCCGGGCCAGCTCGAGCTGCTGCTGGAGCTTGCGTTCGGGCTCGACGTCGCGGAGCACCACCACCGCGCCGAGTTGGTGGCCATCGTCGTCGACGATCGGCGCCACCGCGTCGTTGACGAGCCGGACCTGCCCGTCACGCCCGGTCAGGGCGCCGTCGACGTGGGCGGCGGCGGCGGGCGGCCGCGGCTCCAGCGGGATCGGCTGGCCGCTGTCGGGCACGACCAGCTGGAACACCTCCGCGCACGGCCTGCCGATCGCGTCGGCCGCGCACCACCCGGTCAAGATCTCGGCGGCCCGGTTGAGCGACACCACGCGCCGGTCGGCGTCGATCGCGATCACGGCGTCGGCGATCGAGCGCAGCGTGGTCCCGTGCCAGCGCTCGCGCGTGCGCAGCTCGCGGTCGAGGGCGTGCTTGTGCAGGGCCAGCTCGACCGTGATCCGTAGCTCCTCAGCCTTGATCGGCTTGAGCAGGTACCCGTACGGGCTGGTGGCCTTGGCGCGGGTCACCGTGGCGCTGTCGCCGTAGGCGGTCAGGTAGACCACCGGCACGCCAAAGCGCCTGCGCAGCGCCGCGGCGGCGGTGATGCCGTCGTCGCGCCCGCGGATGCGGACGTCCATCAGCACCAGATCGGGGCGGTGACGCTCGGCGCACACGAGCGCGTCGTCGGCCGAGCCGGCGGTGGCCGGCACGCGGTAGCCGAGCCCGTTGAGGCTGCGCTGCAGGTCCTTGGCGACCAGGGCCTCGTCTTCCACTACGAGGATCGTCTCGTTCATGATCTTGCCTCGTCGAGCGGGATGGGGGCATTGAACCGGAACCGGTAGTCGACGCCACGCTCGCGCCGGACGTCGACCTCGGCGGCGAGCTGCTGGGCGATGGTGAAGACCAGGTCGAGGCCGAGGGTCTGGCACTGGTGGGGGTCGAGGTCGGGCGGGAGGCCGACGCCGTCGTCGCTGACCTCGAGTTCGACGAGGTCGCCAGCCTGGCGCGCGAGCCGGATGGTGATGACGCCGGGCCGGTTGTCGGGGAAGGCGTGCTTGAGGGCGTTGGTCACCAGCTCGTTGACCAGCAGCCCGCACGGGATGGCCTGATCGAGCGCCAGGCGGGTGGCGTCGGCCTCGAGGCGCCAGGTGACCGGGCCGTCGCTGATCGAGAGCGACTCGAAGAGCCCCTCCATCAGCGTGTGGACGTAGTCCGCGAAGTCGACGTGCGTGAGATCGGTCACCTGATAGAGGGTCTCGTGCATCAGCGCGATCGCGCGGACCCGGCCCTGACTGGCCATGAACATCGCCTGCACCAACGGGTCGGGGTGCTGCGCGGCCTGCAGGTTGAGCATGCTCGAGACGATCTGCAGGTTGTTCTTGATCCGGTGGTGGATCTCCTTGAGCAGCACCTCCTTCTCGCGCAACGAAGCTCGGATCTGGCGCTCGGCGGCCTTGCGGGCCGAGATGTCGACGACCGACGACAGCACGAAGCTGCCCTCGGGGATGGTCAGCGGATTGAGGCCGATCTCGATCGGCACCTCGCTGCCGTCCTTGCGGAGCCCGAACAGATCGCGGCCAGCGCCCATCGGCCGGGTCCGGGGATCGCGGGCGAAGGCGGCGCGGAAGTCGGGGTGGCGACCGCGGAACCGCGACGGGATCAACATCTCGATCGGCTGACCGATGAGCGCCTCGCGGTCGTAGCCGAAGAGCAACTCGACGTGACGATTGACCAGGGCGATCAGGCCGTGATCGTCGACCATGATCATGCCCGTCGGCGCCGCGTCGAGGACTCGGCGCGCGACCTCCGGGACCAGCTCGTCGAGCTGAGCGGACGATCTCATCTATCCAGTATTGTACGAGAACGTCGGATGTCACCGCAATTGTCACCAGGACGACCGTTGCGACGGAAAAATGCCACCAGGAGCGCGTGAGTCGTATCTCACGCACACCAGGGTCGGACCATCGACGCGGTCGCCGCCGACCGTGCGGGCCCGCCGACGGCAGCTCGCGGCGCCCGCTGACGACCTCCCAGGCGCCACAGGAGCTCGAGGCGCATGAAGTCGTTGGCGCCCCCGTGCTCGCGCGCGTCGCCGCGGAACATCGGCCGGGCGTCGCGAGGCCGGCGGAGCCCCAGGGCGAGGTGAGCCCTGGAGCAGTCCACGCGGGCGACCATGCCGGCCTGGTGCTCGACGATCTCGCCGGCGAGCAGCTGGCTGGGCGACCCGCTGAGCGCAAGCACGCCGTCGGCGCGGCGGCGCGGTCGCGGCCGGTCGCCGTCGACGGCTGGATCTACGTCGGCACCGAGGACGGCCGCCTGGTCGCGATCGACACCAAGGACCGGTCGCTGACCGGCTGGCCGATGTGGGGCGGCAACGCCGCGCGCACCGGGATCGCGACGGCGGAGTAGGCGGGATCGCAAGGAGCCGCGGCGCCCAGCGCCGCCTGACAGTAGCTAGTCACGACTCCCAGTCGAGACGTTCGGATTGCTCGTCGTGATGCGCGGCGTCTGCGGTGTACCGGGCGGCTAGGTCGTCGAGCACGCGCGCCGTCCGGCGGTGAGCTTTGCGGATCGCGTTGGCCCACGCCTGGTAGCGGGCCGCTTCCTCACGCTCGAGCTCGCCGCCGTCACGCAGTCCTCGTGTGGTGACGCCACGACGATTGCCCTTGCCCGTGACGAACCCTTGGCGCATCGACTCGCTGGGGAACAGCTCAAGCATCTCGCGGACCTCCTCGGCTGGCCAGTTGCCATCCTGCCCCATCCCGGCGGCCGACAGGACCTGGCCGATCTTCAGGTCGGCGATGTCAGCGCGGCCGACGTCGCCGGCGAGGCGCCGAGCCTCGAAGATCCACGCCTCCAGCCTGGCTTGGTCGATCGAGCCATCGTGGCGTGATCCCGGGATCCGGGCCCAGGAGTCGAGCAACCGGTACGCCTGCTCGGCCATCCGGGCGCGCTCGGGCGGCACCGACTCCGAGCGGTCGTCGGTCTCGGCACGGAACGCGACCTTCAAGAGATCAATGAAATGGCGCGGGTCCTCCGCGAGGACTCGTGGCAGCACAATAGGCGGCCGCTGCGAGTGCTCGAGCACCGACAGATAGCTCCACTCAAGGCCGAGCATCGTCGCGACAGGCACGTCATCACGGCCATCGAGCACCTTCATGATCTCGGCCACGTAGTGGACGAACATCGAATCGACAGCGACGGACTGTTTGACGGCCGCTTCGAGGACCTCGACCAGCACGGACGACGGCACACCTTTCTTCGCCCCGTGCGACGCGATGCGGAGCGCATCGTGGGCGCGGCTCGCGGCGGTGAGTTTCTGGATGGCGTACGAGACGTCGAGCGCGTCGCCACCCATCACGAACGCGCGAGTACCTCGCCAGTATGCATCCTCGACCATCGGTCCCATCGCCGTCGCAAGTTCCCAGGTCCACCGCTCGTGGGGGAGCGCCTGCAGGATCGTCTCGATGGCCGAGTCGTCCCACTCGTTGGTTCGCGCGGTGGCGATCAGCGCTTCGCACCACGCCCGCGGACGCCTGGACGCCGCCGAGATGATGAGGCCGTGTGCGACGCCGCGGACCAGCGCGTCCGAGTTCGGGACCGTCGCAGCCACGATCGCGTCTACCTCCTGGTCACCAAGATCCGCGTCGAACAGCGCCTTGCCCAGGTAGCCGGGCTGGGCTGTCTTCGGTGCCAAGGCCACCACGCCAGCGAGGCCACGCGTTCGGTAGAGCGTGCGGGCTGCGTCGATCCGCGCAGCGTCCGCGGCTTGTTCGCGGGCTTCCCATCCCGCGGGCGGATGAAGCAGGGGCGCATCGAGCGCGAATAGCCATGCGAGCTGATCGAGTTCGTCCGGCGGTGTCAGGCGCCGATAGATCGCTTCGAGATCACCGACCGTCCTTTCCGGCAATGCCCACTCGACCCCGGGAAACTCACGGTGGCGATGAATGGTCTTGCGGAGGTCGGTCCATAGCGCCAGTCGGTCGGTCGGAGCGACGAGCGTTGGCTCGACGGCATTCAGTGTGCGGACGGCGCGCTCGGCGTCGGGGAGCAGGTCCCCCAGGCGCTTGAGGAGTTCGTGCCATCGCGCGACGTTGGTCCCCGCGTCGTCGACCAGGCGACGGGAGATCTCGTTCGCGCTTCGCTGTACCAGCCGGTTCGTGACACGCTCGACCCGATCCGGATCTGGGACCACGTCGCGCCACCGTGGTCGGGCGGTCGGTGTCGCGAGCCCGTGCCCTGTCGGCAAGATCCCACGCAAGAGCCTCCATGAGGCGTCGCTTTCGCGGCCGCGAAGCACATCGAGGACCCGCAGTCGCTGATCGAGAGGCGCGTAGGTCTGCGGGTGCCAGAGCAAGAAGATCGAGCTCAGCGCCTCACCTGGCCGATTGCGGTGCCGACTCGAAGGCGCTGGATCGATACGATCGAGTCGCGCCAGCACCAGGCTAACGCGCTCGAGCCACTCTGGCGACCAGGCGAGCGCCTCCAGCGCCCACAGCAGGTCTGACAGGTACTCGGTCCCCGAAAGACCACCCGGATCGGCGCCGAACAGGACGCCGATCGGCGGCTTGTCTCGATCCAGGCTGTCTTCGATCGCCGACAGAAACGCTGCCGGCGACGCTTCGGCCAACAGTCGAAGGTCCCGCGCCAGCGACCACCAGCGGGGCGGGTTGGCGCCATCGAGGAGCTTGTTGACGATAGCATCGACACGGCGACCGGCATCCCCGGCAGCGGCGGCGCGGCCGCGCACCGCGAGCAAGATGAGCGTGTGACCGATGCCTCTGCGGAGCCAGCCCGACTGCGCCGGGACAACTCCCAGCACCGGCGCCATCCACCGCTCGTGGGCAGGGAGCGCGAAGCGCGGATCCTCGACGCTGTACACCGCGAGCGCGGCGTGCGCGAAGCGATCGAGGTCGCGATCACTCAGGTGCCGCGCGAGGTTCAGCCACGCGTCGAGTGGTGAGGCCACGCGCCACACCGTACCGACCTTTTGCAGCGGCTGGTCGAAGTGGCCACGGTATCGCTCGAGCTCGGCTTCGACCTCGTCGTACGTGTTCGTCCCGGCGAGCAGCGCGACGATGCTGCGATCACCTTCGCTCTCAGCGTCCCAGCCGCCGACCAGGAGCGCTGCGAGGAGTGACCGCGTCGGCGCTTCCGCCCATCGGGGAAGTCGCCCCGGGTTGCTGGGCATGAGCCGCCGCAGCACCGATAGGTTGCCCGCACAGTCGCGTGCAAGTGCGTCAGCGCGCGGCTGCTCGAGGTTCATCCCGCCGAGTGTGCGAGCGAGTTCCTCACGCGACGCGCGAGAATCCGCACGTCACCATCGGCGCGGGGGCGGTCATCGTAGGCTAGGAGCACGTGGTGACCCTTCGCGACCAATGTGCTCGCAAGCCCTGGCTCCGGGATCGTCAACGCGAACACCAGGGGTCCAGACACCGGCGCCAGGCGCCGCGCGGCTGCCGCGTCGTCGACCACCAAGCATCGGGCGATGTACATCTCCGCGAGGTCGGCGGGTAGTTCGCGGACTGCGGCGTAGAGGAAGGCGGTCACCTCTTCGGTGGTGGTCGCTTGCAGCGCCAAGACCGATGGCTCGCGGCGAAGCCACTTGAGCACCTCCATCGCGTCGTCGTCGCGATCGCACAGGACCAAGTCGGTCGACAGAGGTCGCTTGGTCGCCCGCGACCACTCCTGCCACGCGTCTTCGAGATCTCGAACCGCCGCGAGTTCGTCGTCGAGACGTTTCCCGAGCTGTCCAGCCAGCCAGCGAGCGACCGCGGGAGTCTGCTCGAGCCACTCGACGAGATCATCGGCGTCGTACGCCCGCACATCGCGCCACGTGCCTTCGGCGCGCCGCGCTCTGAGCCACTTGCTCTTGGCGCTCCAACGCCGTGGGGTGACGAAGACGTAGGTCGAGGTCGAGCGGTCGAGCGTGAGCGGATCAGCGGTCCGCTTCTCGAAGTCCTCGCTGGCCTTGGGGCCGACCTTCGCTTTGCAGCTCAGCTCCCAAGCGCCGGCGCCGGCGGGGACATACTCGCTGGCGTCGTTCGTGCGGGTGGTGCCATCCCACCCCGACTGCCGCGTGCTCTCGCCCGATGGGAAGTGTAGCTCGATCAGCGCTCCATGATGCGCGCGGATGAGCTTCGCGATCAGCGTCGGCAGCGTCGCCGCGGCAGGGTAGCTGCTAGCCCAGTCGTGCAGGTCCTGGGCGCTGAGCCAGCGGAGCGGTACTCCCTTGCGCGTTCGTCGGAGCGACGCCCGAGGAACGTCGGGGCCTGCGATCGCGCCGCTCGGCAGGAACTGGATCTGTGCCGCCTCCAGGGCACGACGGAGCGCCATGGCGTTGTTCGGCACCGGGGTTCGTTGGCCGCGCTCGAAGTCCGCCACCGTGGACACAGCCACCCCAGCCTCCTTGGCCAACTCCTTTTGCGACCAGGCAAGCAAAGCCCGCGCGGCGCGCACACTCGCTGCCGGCAGATCCTTCCCTCTTGACTCATCAATCGTCATACTAATAATATGACATGTTGTTTCCTATTCGTCGATGCGGAAACGACGGGTCCATTTTGCAGAATTATATGCATTAAGGAACACTTTCCGGGACGCTTCGGTCATATCAAATGAGTCATCTCGATGATTCAGAATTCTTCGTTGCTTTCCGATTCGCGCTGGGATATTTATGTGCAAAAGCGAACAATGCCCGCGCCGGGGTACCGCGTCAAGTTGCTTAACCTGCTGGAACAGCGGGGGATTGTTCGTGCACGTGACCTGACGGCTGCGGGGATCCCCCTAGTCTATCTACACCGGCTCACCGCCGCGGGGGAGGTCCTGCGACTGGGGCGAGGTCTTTATCAGCGCCCGGATCGAGCAGGCGAGCATGCGGCGCACGACCTAGCGGAGGCGGCGGTTCGGGTGCCGTCGGGCGTGATCAGCTTGATCAGCGCGCTGCGCTTCCACGACCTGACGACCGAGCTTCCTCGGGCCGTGTGGATGACCATCCCACAACGGACGCGAACCCCGCGCGCGGACGGCGTGCGGCTGGAGATCGTGCGCGCGTCGGGACGGGTGATGACTTCCGGGATCGAGAACGTCGAGATCGAGGGGTTCGCGTCCCGATCTACGGCGTCGCGAAGACTATCGCCGACTGCTTCAAACACCGCCGCCGTGTCGGCGAGGCGCTGGCGGTCGAGGCACTGCGCGACGCGCTGCGCCGGCGCAAGACCACGCCAGCCGAGGTCGCTGCCTTCGCCGAGATCGATCGCGTGACGCGCGTCGTCGGCCCGTACATTGAGAGGTTTCGATGACCAAGAAACCCGTGACCAACCTTGCCGCCTCCATCCGTAGTCGGTTGCTCGCGTTGTCGCGGCGGCGCAACGAGCCGTTTCAGTCGGTGCTCACTCGCTACGTCAACGAGCGTCTGCTGTATCGACTGAGCCGCCACCCGGTGACCGCCCAGTACGCGCTCAAGGGCGCGATGCTGCTGGCGACCTGGCCGGACTACGTCTACCGACCGACCCTCGACATCGACCTGCTGGGGCACGGTGATTCGTCGGTGACAGCGGTGCGGGATCTGTTCGCGTTCGTGATCGCGATCGACGCCGCAGAGGACGCGGTGAGCTTCGACCACTCGACCCTGCGGGTCGAACCGGTGCGAGAAGACGAGCGTTACGCGGGGCTCACCGTGCGCGTCGACGCGAGGCTCGATACGGCCAAGGTCCCCGTCCAGATCGACATCGGCTTCGGCGATCACGTCCATCCGCGGTTGCACGAGGCGGACTACCGCTTGCTCTTGCCCGAACTCCCCGCGGTCCGCCTTCGAATGTATCCGAAGGAGACCGTCGTCGCCGAGAAGTTCCAGGTGATGCTGGACCTGGCGACGGCGAACAGCCGGGTGAAGGACTACTACGACATCTGGGTAGCGACCCAGCACCTGGAGTTCGACCTGATCGAGACTACGATCGCAGTGCGAGGCACGCTCGCGCGACGGCGGACCCCGATCCCGGCCGGCGTTCCAGCGGCGTTGACCGACGCCTACGTTGCGATCGTCGCGCAGCGGGGCTGGTGGTCGAGCTTCCTTCGCGTGCGGCCGCCGAGGCACGCCCCGCCACCGTTTCCAGAGATCGTGGTGACGCTGCGGGCGTTCTTCGGGCAGTTGCTCGCGTCTCTCGACGCCGATCCAATTCCCTCCGCGACGTGGATGCCTGGTGGTCCGCGATGGATCGCGGAGCGCGAGTGATTTTGGCCCGAGGCGTGGGGAAGTCGGCCGCTGCGACGCCCGCTACTCGCGGGCGAACATGCCGGCCTGGTACTCGACGATCTCGCCGGCGACGGCCGAGGCGGCGACGGTCAGCGGCGAGGCGAGGTAGAGGCGGCCGGGGCCGCTGCGGCCCTTGTAGTTGCGGTTGATCGCCGAGACCGTGACCTGATCGCCGCGCTCCGACACGCCGGGGCCGCAGCCGATGCAGGCGCCGCAGCCGGGCTTGATGATCTCGACGCCGGTGCGGGCGAACAGGTCGAGGTAGCCCTGGGCCCGGGCGTAGTCCTCGACGTCCTTCGAGCCGAACTGGATGTAGAAGTGGACGCCGTCGGCGACGCGCTTGCCGGCGCGCTCGGCGTCGGCCATGACCTGGGCGTAGAAGTCGAGGTCGTCGCGCTTGCCGGCGGTGCACGAGCCGCCGTAGGCGATGTCGACCTTGACCTGGCCGAGCGTGGCGACCAGCGCGCCGTTCTTGGGATCCGACGCGACCCCGCGATCGGGATCGCCCGGCGTCGCGACCATCGGCGCGATCGTCGCCAGATCGACCACGTGGACGCCGCCGTCGTGGTGGGCGCCGGGATCCGGCGTCAGCACCTTGGCCGCGAGCGCGGCCCGATCGATCCCCGGCCGACGGGCGGCGATCCAGTCGAGCATGACGTCGTCGACCTCCATGATCGCGCCGCGGGCCGAGCACTCGGTGGCCATGTTGGCCAGCGTGGCGCGCTCGTCGGGCGACAGCGCGAACAGGCCGGCGCCGCCGAACTCCATGACCCGGTTGAGCGTGTCCTCGCGCTTGGCGTGGGTGGCGAGGATGTGGAGCATCACGTCCTTGGCGGTGACGCCCGGCGCCAGGCGGCCCACCAGCTCGAAGCGGATCGACTCCGGCACCGCGATCGGCGTGAAGCCCCAGTACGCCAGCGCCGCGTACTCGGTGGCGCCGACGCCCCACGCCAGCGCGCCCGAGGCGCCGCCCATGCAGGTGTGGCTGTCGGTCGCCTGGACGAAGTCGCCGGGGTCGATGAACTGCTCGCGCGCGATCTGGTGGCAGATGCCGGGGCGACACGCCGTCGACGGCGCCGTAGTTGCGGACGCCGGTCTTGGCCGCGAACGCCCGCTGCATCACGCGCAGCTCCTCGATCTTGTCGGAGAACTTGGCCATCGCGGCCACGCCGTCGGCGTAGATCAGGTGGTCCTCGAACACCGCGAACTTCGACGGGTCCTTGAGCCGGTAGTCGTCGCCGTACTCCTGGGCCAGGAACCAGTCGACCTGGGCGGTGGTGAACTCGTGCGAGTAGCCGGCGTCGACCCGGACCAGCACCGCGTCGCCGGGCTTGACGAACTCGCCCTGGCCCGGCACCAGCTTGGCCGCGAGCACCTGCTCGGTCAGGTTCATCGGGCGCGCGGTGGTGCCGGTCGGCGGCACCGCGATCTCGCCCTTGGCCAGCTTGGCCGAGAACGGCAGCAGGCCGCCGGCCTCGATGATCAGCGCGGTGATCGCGTCGTGGCCGTGGGTGAACTCGTCGAGCGCGACCGCCTCGCCGGCCTCGAGCCGCGCGATCAGCGCGTGGTCGCCCATGAGCTGGCCGATGTTGATGTTGTTGCGGGCGTGGATCGGCGCGAACGACGACGCGATCGCCAGCCGGCTGCCGCTCCAGACCTCGCACTGGGCCGCGGTCTCGCGCGAGCTGCCGACGCCCTTCTGGGCGCCGGCGACGATGACCTCGAAGCCGCCCTGGGCCAGGGCCTCGGCCGGCAGCAGGCGCTGGCCGCCGACGATCAGCCCGGCGTACGCGTTCCGGGCGATCGCGGCCGGGTCGTAGTCGAAGCACACCCAGGCCGGGGTCATCGCGTCGGTGTTGATGTCGTCGAGCAGCTCGTCGGGCCGCAGGTCGACCATGCGCAAGGTCAGCTCGCCGGCCAGCTGGCGGCGGATCCGCTCGGGGTCCTTGGTCAGGTAGAGGACGCGCTTGCCGGGGGTGAGCGAGAACGTACGCGACGGCATCTCGTCGGTGTTTACCACGCGCGGCGGGTCCGCGATCAAGCGCGGGGCGTCGACGCGGCGCGGCGCGGCGCGCGGCGCTTGCGTCGACCCGGCCACCGTGCGAACGATCGGCCATGACGACGACGACGCGGGGTTGGGTCGACGCAGCGATCGCCGTGACCGACTGCCGGCAGCGCGGGCCGATCTTCGACGTCGAGGGCGGCGCCTTCGACCGCGAGCGCTCGTACGACAACGTGCTGCTGCGCTTCGACGCGCGGGGCCAGCGCACCTGCGGCGCCGGCGGCTTCGAGCTGGCCAACGTCTACGCCGTCCTGGTGGATCCCGACGGCGCGGTGATCGTCCGCCGGAGCCACGACAGCTACCGCCAGAACGTGATCGGCGCGATCGTCACCTGGGCGCACGAGCTGCCCGACGAGCACCTCGCCCGCGCGGCGGCGCTGATCTACGAGGTCGAGACCCGGGTCGACCTGCGGCGCACGCTGCTCGCCGGCACGCTGGGCCCCGTCGATCTCGATCGCGAGGACCGCCAGCAGTGGAGCTACACCGCCACCGAGGCGCCGACCGATCCGCTGCTGCACGTGAGCCTGTCCCTGGCGTTCCGTCGGGGCGACATCGAGGTCAACGTGGTCGGCGAGACCGCGCTCACCCACGACGGCCACTCGACGAGCTTCGAGTTCGACGTGCTCGACGAGCACGGCCACGTGCTGGCCAGCCGCACGATGTCCCTGTCGATCCGCACCGCCGACGGCCTCGGCTTCGCCGACACCTCGATGCGGCTCGAGAAGCGCGTGCAGCGGGTGATGCGCGGGTTCGCGCTGCGCGGGCGCACCGAGGTGCGCGGCCTGACCCGGGTCGGGCCGTTCCGCATGGACGCGTGGCCCGGGCACCGCGCCGCGGCGCCCGGCCTCAGCGTGGTCAAGCCGCCGGGGTAGCGCGCTACAGCCGGCCGGCGTCGATCGTGCGCGCGGCCTGCTCGGCCAGCGCCTTCACGCCGTGGATGAAGATCGCGAACCGCGGGTCGGTGGTGAGGCCCTTGGCGAAGCGATAGTAGATCTGCTGCGCGACGACCGCGGTCTTGAACAGGCCGTAGGCGTAGTAGAAGACGGCGTCGGCGACCGGCCGGCCGCTGGCGGCGACGTAGCGCTCGACCACCTCGGCCCGGGTCATCATGCCGGGCAGGTGGGTCAGCCCGAACCGCAGCATGTGCATCGGCGCGGCGTCGGTGGCCTCGACCCAGTAGCCCAGCGACGTGCCCAGGTCCATCAGCGGATCGCCGACGGTGGCCATCTCCCAGTCGAGCACGCCGACGACGCGGGTCAGGTCGCGGTCGAAGATGATGTTGTCGAACTTCCAGTCGTTGTGGATCAGCGCCGGCGGGCCGTCGGCCGGCTGGTGCGCGGCCAGCCACGCCGCGACCTCGAGCACCACTGGTAGCTCGTCGGTCGCTGAGCCGCGGTAGCGCTCGGTCCAGCCCTCGACCTGGCGCCGGACGTAGCCGACCGGCTTGCCCAGCCCGCCCAGGCCCGCGGCCGCGAAGTCGACCGCGTGCAGCTCGGCGAGCGCGTCGAGCAACAGCTCGCACAGCCGCCGGGCGGTGGCCGGCTCGAGCGCCAGGTCGGGCGGCACGTCCTTGCGCAGGATCACGCCGTCCTTCTGCTCCATCAGGTAGAACGAGCAGCCCAGCACCGCCTCGTCGGTGCACAGCGCGATCGGCCGCGGCGCCTTGGCGTAGACCGGCGCCAGCGCCGACAGCACCGTGTGCTCGCGGCCCATGTCGTGGGCGCTCTTGACCTTCGAGCCGAACGGCGGCCGCCGCAGCACGTACGCGGCGCCGGCCCGGCGCACCAGGTAGGTGAGGTTCGAGTGGCCGCCCGGGTACTGCAGCACCTCGATCGGCGCGTGGCCGCCGAGCACCCCGTCGAGCCACGGCCCGAGCGTGGTCGGATCGAGCTCCTCGCCGGGCCGCGGCGGCCGCGGCCCGCTGCTCACGCGCCCCTCCGCCCGTACTTCTCGAGCAGGCGCTTGGCGACCACCATCTTGTGGACCTCGTCGGGGCCGTCGTAGATGCGCGCGCCGCGCTCGTGCACGTAGTAGTGGGCGAGCAGCGTGTCGCTGGTGACGCCGAGCGCGCCGTGGACCTGGATCGCGCGATCGATCAGCCGCATCATCACGTCGGCGACGAAGAACTTGATCAGCGACACCTGATCGCGCGCCGCCTGGAACCCTTGGTGCTCGATCGTCCAGGCCGCGTGCAGCGTCATCAGGCGCGCCGCGTCGACCTCGGCCCGGGCCTCGGCGATCCAGCCCTGGATGATCTGGCGCGTGGCCAGGGTCTTGTCGGGCGCGATCTTGCGGCTGACCGCGCGCGCGCACATGAGCTGGAACACGCGCTCGCAGATGCCGATCCAGCGCATGCAGTGATGGATCCGGCCGGGCCCGAGGCGCTCCTGCGCGATCAGGAAGCCGGCGCCCTGGGGCCCGAGCAGGTTGGCGCGCGGCACCCGGCAGGCGTGGTAGCGGACCTCGCCGTGGCTGGCCCAGCCGCCGCCGACGTCGCCCATGATCGGGATGTTGCGCACCAGCTCGAAGCCCGGCGTCGCGGTCGGGACGATGATCATCGACGCGCGGCCGTGGGGCGCGGCCTCGGGGTTGGTCACGGCCATGACGATCGCGAACGCGCTGCCGTCGGCGCCGGTCGTGAACCACTTGTGGCCCTCGACGACCCAGTCGTCGCCGTCGAGGGTCGCGGTGGTCGACAGCATCGTCGGGTTGGAGCCGGCGTTGTCGGGCTCGGTCATCGAGAAGCACGAGCGCAGCTCGCCCCGGGCCAGCGGCGCGAGCCACGCGGCCTTCTGCTCGGGCGAGCCCCACTTGTGCAGGACCTCGAGGTTGCCGGCGTCGGGCGCCTGGCAGCCGAACACGTAGTGGCCCAGCGGCGAGCGGCCCAGGCGCTCGGACACGAGCGCGTGGTCGACCAGCCCCAGGCCCATGCCGCCGACGTCCTTGGGGATCTGCGGGCCCCACAGCCCCGCGGCCTTGACCGCGGCGCGCAGCTCGTCGAGCACGTCGGCCGCGGCGACGAAGCCGCGCTCGAGCACGGTGGCCTCGGCCGGGATGACGCGCTCGACGAGGAGGCGCTCGACCTGGTCGAGGACGGGCACCAGGTGGGATGGGATCGCGAAGTCCATGGCGTGCTCCAGGGTGCGAGGGCGCAGGCGGCGCTAGCGAAACGTCTGCTGCGCGCGGTCGAGGTGATCGATCTGATTCCACGCCAGGACCGACAGCTCCCGGCGGTCGTCGCGCTGGCGCCACAGCAGCTCGCTGACCGAGGCGTTGCGGACCAGGCGCCACAGGTTGACGGTGGCGCGGGCGTCGAGCCCGAGCGCGAGCCGCGCGGCCACGCCGATCGGGCCGCCCGAGGTGACCGCGACCGCGACCTGGCCGTGGCGGCCGTGGCGGGCGATGATCGCGTCGACGCCGCGCTCGACCCGCGCGACGAACTGCGCGAAGGTCTCGAGCTCGCCGGTGTCGAGGGTGCCCTGGGTCCAGGCGTCGACCACCCGCCACAGCGCCCGGTCGGCGAGCGCGGGATCGACCTTGCCGCCGTCGATCAGCCCGCGCAGCGCCGGCTCGGCGGCCACGACCTGGGGCAGGCACCGGGCCAGCAGCTCGAACGCGGGGTACTCGGCCAGCTCGTCGAGGACGATCGGCGCCGGCAGCGCGTGGCCGGCGGCGGTCGCTGCGGCGACCAGGTGGGTGGCCGTGTCGCGCTGGCGCTGCATCGGGCCGGTGTAGATCGCCGCGATCTCGGTCGGCCGCGCCGCCCACGCCCGGCCCAGGGCCTCGGCCTGGGCCACCCCGGCCGGCGACAGGACGTCGTAGTTGCTGGCCCCGTAGGAGGCCTGGCCGTGCCGGACCAGTCGCAGCGTGCCCACCGGCGCACTCTACGCCGCCCGGCCCCCGCCCGCGATCACTCGCGCTTGAAGAGTCGCTCGACCCACGACCGCCGCGCCGCGCGCGTCGACAGCGCGTCGCGGGCCTCGACCAGCTTGGGGTCGAGGGTGATCGCCCGCCGCCACTCCTCGCGGGCGCGCTTGGGCTCGTTTGCCAGGGACGCCTCGTGACCCCGCGCCAGGGCTAAGAGCGCGCGATAGTGCGCGTTCTGCGGGTCGCGCGTGGCGAGCTCGCGGGCCACCGACTTGGCCTCGGTCCACTTCTGTAGCTGCATGAGGGTCCGGAGATGACTGAGCAGCGTCGCGGCGTCGTCGACCACCGGCGCTACCCCCGAGCCTTTGGGCGTCCGCATTCTCGCTCCGTTGAGAGGTCTTCTGAGCCTTAGTAGGGTGAGGGGTGCCGATGGTCGCAGGAAATCGACCTACGCCGTTTTCTTGGCTCCGGATGGGGCTGATCGTAGCGTGATCGGATGATCCGCCACTGGCTGCGCCGCCTGTTTCCCGACCGCCGTGCCGCTTCGATCCGGGAGGCGGTGTTCTTCGGCGCCCGCCTCGAGCTCGACGTCGTCGATGTCGACGGGGTCGCGCGCGACGTCGGGCCGGGTGGTCTGTTCTTTGCTACCTCGGCGCCGATCGCCGCGGGGGTCCGCGGTCAGCTCCGCCGCGATGGTAGCGCGCTCCGGATCCCGGTCCGCGTCACCGGCCATCGTCGGGCGGCGCCGGGGCGCCCGGCCGGCCTCGGCCTCGCGTTCGAGTAGCCGACCCGCGGCTGGCACGGTGCCCGTGCCAGCGCCCGGGGGGTTCACCGACGTGGGGTGATCGGCGACGTCCTCAGCGCATCGCCGCGGCGATCCGCGCCAGCGCGGCCTGGCGGGTCGACAGCGACGGCACCAGGGTCGACAGCATCAGCTCGTCGGCGCCGACCTCGGCGGCGAGCGCGCGCAGGCGCGGCCCGACGTGGGCCGGACCGCCGATCACCGCGCCGGCGAGGACCTCGTCGGCGATGGCCTGCTCGGCCGCCGTGAAGCGGTGCGCCTGCGCCGCCTCGATCGTCGCGATCGGCGCGCGCATGCCGGTGCGGGTCCGGACGATCGCGAGCCGGATCGGCGCGGCCAGCGCCTGGGCGTCGTCGTCGTCCTCTCCGCACACGCACGTCACGGCCAGCATCGCGTAGGGCGCGGCGAGCTCGGCGCTGGGCTCGAACTGCCGGCGATACAGCGCGATCGCCTCGGCCGCCTGGCGCATCGCGAAGTGGCCTGCGAACGCGTAGCGCATGCCGAGCTGCGCGGCGATCGCGGCGCCGGTCAGCGTCGAGCCCAGCATCCACAGCGCGCCGGCGCGCACGTCCGATGGCATCGCCGTGATCCCGCGGAACGGGTGGCGCTCGGGGAAGGAGCCGCGCTCGAACGCCAGCAGCTCGGCCAGCAGGTGGTTGACCTCCGGGTCGTCGGATCGTCGCAGCGCCGCCGCGGTGACCGGATCGGTGCCGGGCGCGCGGCCGAGGCCGAGATCGATCCGGCCCGGGAACAGCGCCTCGAGCGTCCGGAAGATCTCGATCACCCGCAGCGGCGTGTGGTTGGGGATCATGATGCCGCCGGCGCCGACGCGGATCCGGGTCGTGGTGGCGGCGATCGCGGCGATCAACACCTCGGGCGCCGAGGTCGCGATGCTGGCCATGTTGTGGTGCTCGGCCACCCAGTAGCGCGCGTAGCCGAGCTCCTCGGCGGTGCGGGCCAGCGCCACCGAGTCGCGCACCGCCTTGCTGGGCGCCACGCCCACGCCGACCGGCGACAGATCCAGGACCGACAGCGGGATCGACATCGCCGCCACCATGGCCCGCGGCGGGCGCCGCGTCGAGCGGCCCGCCGGTGTGGCGATCCTCGCGGCGCGCAGGATCGTGCGCGCGGCCGATTGGCACCGCGGGCGACCGGCGCCACGCTAGGCCATGTCCGAACCTGCGTTGCTGGTCACCGGCGCCTCCGGCCACCTGGGGCGTCGCGTGCTCGAGATCCTGCTCGACGTGCCCGGCGAGCGCACGCTGATCGCCGCCACCCGCACGCCGGCCCGGCTGGCCGACCTGGCCGCGCGTGGCGTCGACGTGCGCGCGGCCGACTTCGACGACGCGGCCGGCCTCGACGCCGCGTTCGCCGGGGTCGGGCGCGCGCTGCTGATCAGCACCGACGCCGTCGATCCGCCCGGCCGCCGCGCCGCCCAGCACGCCGCCGCGGTGCGCGCGCTCGGTCAGGCCGGCGCCCAGCACGTGGTCTACACCTCGGCGGTCGACGCGCCGACCGCGGGCGACGTCACCGCCGACCACCGGGCCACCGAGACCGCCCTGCAGGCCTCCGACCTCGACTTCACGGTCCTGCGCAACAACCTGTACGCCGAGCTCGTGCTCGGCGCGCTGCCCGCTGCGGTCGCGACCGGCGAGCTGGTCGACGCCCGCGGCGACGGCGCGGTGGCGTGGATCAGCCGCGACGACTGCGCCCGGGTCGCGGCCGCGATGCTGCTCGAGGCCGGGCTCGGCCGGCGCCTCGTGCAGGTCGCCGGGCCGGTCGCGTACACCAGCCGCGACGTCGCCGCGCTGATCGCCGAGGTGAGCGGCCGGCCGGTGGCGCACCGCGCGGTCACGCTCGATGAGCGCGTCGCCGGCCTGATCGCGGTCGGCGTGCCCGCACCGGCGGCGCGGACCTACGCCGCCTTCGACGCCGCGATCGCGGCCGGCGAGCTCGCGCGGACCTCGACCGCGGTCGAGCGGCTGACCGGCACGCCGGCCCGTCCGCTGCGCGAGGTCCTCGCGGCGCACCTGCCGCCAGCGTAGGCGATCGGGACCACGTCGTCGGCACCGCGCCAGGCCGCGATGGTAGATCGATCGCCACCATGCGCACCGCCCTCGCCCTGACGCTCGCCCTCGTGCTCGCCCCCGCGTGCGCGGCGCGCTCCACGCCGGCCGCCGCCCCGCCGCCGGCCGCCGCCCCGACGTCGGCCGCCGCCCCGACGTCGGCCGCCGCCCCGACGTCGGCCGCCGCCCCCGCGGCCGGCTACGACGAGGCCCTGGCCCAGCGGCTCGGCGCGGACGAGCTGGGCATGAAGGCGTACGTCATCGCGTTCCTCAAGCCGGGGCCGAACCGGGACCAGCCGCCCGACGAGGCCAAGGCGCTCATGACGGCGCACCTGGCCAACATCGAGCGGATGGCCAACGAGGGCGCGCTGGTGCTGGCCGGGCCGTTCCTCGACGACGGCGCCTACGCCGGCATCTACGTGTTCGCGGTCACGACCGTCGAGGAGGCCGCGGCGCTGACCGCGACCGATCCGGCGATCAAGGCCGGCCGCCTCGAGATGGAGCTGCACCCGTGGTACGGCTCGGCGGCGCTCGGCGAGCTGACGGCGCTCCACCGCCGGATCCAGCGCCGGCGCATCACCGACCCGCGATAGCGTGCGACCGCGTCGCCGCGGGCGCGCCCGAGCGCCAGGCTCAGGGCGCGGTCGTCGCGACGGTCGCCGCGCTGGCGCGCCCGGCCTCGAGCACGCGCTTGAGCGACCCGAGCGCCATGCGCATCTGGCGGCGCGCGGTCCGCCAGACCACCGGCATGAGGCCCTTGAGCAGGCCGTGCGCGTGCAGCTCGATGCGGACGTCGAGCCGGCAGCCGTCCGGGACCGGCGTGATCGCCCACTCGACGCGCGTGTCGGCGAGGTCACCATCGAGCGCCACGTCGACCCAGCGCCGCCGGGCCTCGTCCATCGCGACGATCTCGATGGTGAACCGCTCCTGGGCGATCGGCGTGCGCCGCAGCTTGTGGACGCGGGTGCCGACCACCGCCGGGCCGGGCGGCTCGGACCGCGCCTCGAGCACGAAGTCTTCCCACGCCGCCTGGTTGTCGTACACGCGCAGGTAGCCGAACACCTCATCGGCGGGCCGACGGATGATCACGCTGCCGCTCGTTTCGCGCATGTCGGTCGCGCCAGCATACCCGAGCGCGATCCGGTTCGGGGCGCGCCGCGCCGGGACGTGTCGACCACGCGCCGCCGCGCCGCTCGGGCCGTCGGCCGATCCCGCGCCTGATAGCAAATGGTTATCAAAGTCATCGCGGATGACCGATATCAGTAGTCAGTGCGACCGTGCAGCATGTCGGGTAGAGCTGTCCGCGGCCGCTGGGCGGCGGTCTACGCCCAGTCCGACGGCAAGGAGCGCTTCGTCCGCGACTTCGTCAAGGCCTGGGCCAAGGTGACCAACCTCGATCGCTTCGACCTGCGCCGCTGACCGCGGCGGGTCAGTACAGCGGCTCGAGCTGGTCGGCCATGGGCTGGCCAGCTTCGTCGACGATCAGATCGTCGCGCCGCGTCGACGCCCGGCCGGCAGCGCGGCCTCGGCGGGCGTGAGGGCGGTGGTGGTGTCGGTGCCGAACCGTGCGTCGAAGCCGCTGTCGGCGGCGCGGGCCGCGGCGTCGGTCGAGTAGGCGAGCAGGCGGCTGGCGATGCGGCGCGGGCCGATCGCGCCCCACGAGTATGCGACGAGCGACCACAGGTGACGGAGGTGACGCATGGGCATGGTGGGCTCCTTCGATCCTCACCGTGCGGCCAGCGGGCGTCGCCTCGCCGCGGCGTGGGCGTGAGGCGCGCGTGAGCCCGCGGGGGCGCGGGCCCCATCGCCGCCGCCGCGGTATCATCGCCGCATGCGCCTCGCCCTCGTGATCGCCGCGCTGCTCGTGGCCGCGCCGCTGGCCGCCGATCCGCACCCGATGTCCAGCCGCGCGACGCCCGCGCCGACCACCGACGCGCAGGTGGCGATGACCGCTGAGACGCTGGCGATCGCCATCGACCAGCGCGCCGCGTCGGTCAAGGCCACCGTGACGCTGGCCAACCAGGGGCCCCGCGGCCAGGCTCCTGGTCGGGTTCCCGTGCGCGGTCGGTGACGACGCCGGCGCCATCGACGTGCCGTGCAAGATCCCGCTGACCGTGACCGTCGGCGGCAAGCGGGTGAAGGTGACCAAGCGGAAGACCAGCGCGACCGTGCGGCACTGGACCTGGCCGATCAAGCTGGCCGCGGGCGCCTCGGTCGACGTGGTCGTCAGCTACCGCGCGCCGCTGGTGAACGACCGCTACCGTGTGCCGGCCTACGGCATGGGCCTGTTCACCTACCGCCTGACCACCGGGGCGCGCTGGGCCGGACCGATCGGCACGCTGCGCATCACCGTCGATCACATGCACGACGCGCTCCTGTTCGTCGCGCCTGCTGGCGGGACGCGGACGCCGGGGCGCATCACCTGGCAGCTCGACGGGGTCGAGCCGACCGAGGAGGTCATCCTGATCCCGCACCCGATGGCCGGCAACCGGCTCGCGCAGCAGCTGGGGGGCAAGACCGCCGCCGAGGCCGGGGCGCGCATCGCGGCCGGCGACTACGCGCGGGCCGACGTCGAGGCGGCGATCGCCGCGCTGCGCGACAGCGACCGCGAGCTCGACGACTGGCTGCCGACCATCACCTCGGTCGCCGGCCTCGCGACGCCGCCCAAGGACCGCGCGCGCGCGACGATCGCCGCGTCGATCGCGGTGCTCGAGCAGCTGGCCGCCGGCGCGAAGCGGTAGCGCGCGGAGCGCGGGCCGCGGCGGGCCGCGGTCCGACGCCTCGGCGGCGCCTGGGCGAGGCGCTCCCGGCACCGCGAGCGGCCGCGCGTCAGGCCCGGCGCGGACCGCGCGGCGCCGACGCGATATGCTGCCGGCGATGTCGACGCGCCCGATCGCTCTCGTCGCGCTCGCGCTGGGCGGCCTCGGGTGCGACGCGCCGACCGGCGCGCCCCCGGACGCGCCGTGCGCGCCGACGCCGCCGACCGCGCGCGGGTTCTACGGCGTCCACGAGAGCTGCGGCGCGTGGACGCTGGTGACGCCCGACGGCGCGCCGTTCAGGAGCGTGGGCGTGAACTCGGCGACGCCGTACGGCACGCGCACCAGGTGACCGGCGCCTACGCCTACCGCGACGCCGTGCTCGCGCGCTGCGGCAGCGACGCGGCCTGGGGCAGGCGACCGGCGCCGCCTGCGCGGCTGGGCTTCAACACCGCCGGCGGCTGGAGCCACGGGCGCGCTGCTCGCCGACGATCTGGCGGTGACCGCGGTCTTGTACCTGAGCGGCAGCGACTGGCAGACCGGGACCATCGTCGACTGGTTCGCGCCGGCCTGGGAGGCCTCCGTCCAGGCGCGCGTCGACGAGGTCGTGACGCCGTGGCTCCACGATCCGCGCGTGCTCGGCTGGTTCCTCGACAACGAGATGAAGTGGGGCCCCGACTGGCGCGGCGCGGACTCGCTGCTGGCGCGCTACCTCGCGATGGACGCCGCGGCGCCGGGCAAGGCCGCGGCGGTCGACGCGCTGCTCGAGGTCGCGCCGGACGCCGGGCCGCGCGACGAACTGCTCGGCCGGACGGTCTGGCCGACGGTGCCCGAGGCCGCGGTCACGCGCTTCCTCGAGCGCGCCGCCGAGCGGTACTTCGCGACCGCGACCGCGATCGTGCGGGCCAAGGACCCCGACCACCTGATCCTGGGCAACCGCGACGTCTCGGTGATGACCCGCGCCGAGGTGTGGCAGGCCGCCGCGCGTCACGTCGACGTGCTCTCGGTCAACTACTACACGTACCAGGACGGCATCGCCGGGCTGGCGCTGTCGCTGTCGCACGGGGTCGATCCGACCGGCTGGCTGCGCGCGCAGCACGAGCTCACCGGCAAGCCGCTGCTCATCAGCGAGTTCGGCTTCCGCGCGGCGGACGCCGGGCTCCCCAACTCGCAGCCGCCGGTGTACCCGACGCTCGCGACCCAGGCCGACCGGGCCGACGCCTACGACGCCTACGTCAGCGGCGCCCGCGGCGCGCCGTGGATCGTCGGCACGCACTGGTTCGAGTACACCGATCAGCCGGCCGCGGGACGCTTCGACGGCGAGAACAACAACTGGGGCATCGTCGACGAGGCCGACGACCCGTACCCGGCGCTGGTCGAGCGCATGACCGCGGTCAACGCCCGCTGACCGGCGGCCATGGACGATCGCCGCTCACGGCGCGAACGCGGCCCGCGCGATGCAGCCGGCGGCGGCGACGGGATCGCAGCCGTTGAGGCCGGCGCCCCACGCTGCGTTGGCCTCGACTACCACCCAGCCGCGATCGGTCGTGTCGCCCACGTCGATCACGCAGGTCGCGGGCACGGCCGGGTCGCCGGCGACCTCGAGCGCCAGCGCGGTCGCCGCGGCCAGGTCGCCGGCGCCCTCGTAGCAGGCGATCGTGGTGACCGCGCCGTCACACACCCAGGCGCGGGCCTCGGCCGTGAACGTCACCACGTCGGACACGAGCACCGCCTCGGCGCCGTCGAGGCCGTGCGCCGCCGCGGCCAGGTCGTCGGCCGACCGGTAGACCCGCGACCGGAACAGCTTCGGCACGACCGACTTGACGAAGCACGGGTACGACAGCGTCGGCGCCGCCGCGATCGGGCACAGCCGCACCGCGCGGCCCAGGAGCCGGCGCGGCAGGCGGACCAGCAGATCGTCGGGTGGGGACACCAGCGTCAGGCCCAGCCGCTGCGCGACGACGTGCGCGAACGCCTCGGCGCCGTACACCCGCGCGCGGGCGATCGGCTCGACCCGCCAGAACTGCGCGACGCGCTCGACCGCGCCGCCGGCCGCGCTCCACGCCGCCGCGACCGCGTCGCGTTCCGGATCGGCGCGGTCGCTGAGCACAAGGGTCAGGCCGTGCAGGTCGAGCGACACCGTCGGAGTCTAGATCATGCTTGCGCGCCCGGTTCCAGGATAGCTGGGCATGGCGCGGGTGCATCAACCGGCATCGACGGCTTGAGTCCGGGGCGCACCCGCGTCGTAGGACCGCGCGGCCCTCGCCGTGGGCCCGCGCGGCGGCGTATCCTCCGCGCGTGCATCGCCGCGGGCCGCGAGCCTGACATGGAGGAGCTCCTGCGCTGGCTCGACAGCGCGGCCGTGGTGATCGCCGGGGCGCCGGTCTCCTGGGCCGAGGTGCTCGGCGACGTGTCGGGGCTGGCGTGCGTCGCGCTGGTCGCGCGGCAGCACGTGTGGAACTGGCCGCTGGGGCTCATCAACAACGTGTTCTGGGCGCTCTTGTTCTGGCGCGCCAAGCTCTACAGCGACAGCTCGCTGCAGGGGATCTTCTTCGCGCTCGGGTGCTACGGGTGGTGGCGGTGGCGCCCGGGCGCCGCGGGCGCGGTGCTGCGGGTGCGCCGCACCCAGGCCCGCGAGTGGGGCCTGCTCGCCGCCGGGGTGGCGGTCGCGACCGCGGCGCTGTCGATCTGGCTGGCGCACGCCACCGACTCGCCGGCGCCGCTGGCCGACGCCAGCGTGCTCACGCTCAGCCTGGCCGCGACCTGGGGCCAGGCCGAGAAGCTCGTCGAGTCGTGGTGGATCTGGATCACGGTCGACGTGATCAGCGTGCCGCTCTACATCAGCCGCGGGCTGTACCCGACCGCCGCGGTCTACGTGATCTTCGGCGCGCTGTGCGTGGTCGGCCTGCGGGCCTGGGCCCGCGCGCTCGCCGCCCAGGCCCGGGCATGAGCGCGCGCCACGGCCTGGTGATCGGCAAGTTCTACCCGCCGCACGCCGGGCACCACCACCTGGTCCGGACGGCGGCGGCCGGCGCGGCGCGCGTGACGGTCGTGGTCATGGCCGCGACCGTCGAGAGCCTGGCGCTCGCCGACCGGGTCGCGTGGCTGCGCGAGGTCCACGCCGCCGACGCCAACGTCACGGTCGTCGGAATTCGCGATGACCACCCGGTCGACTACACCAGCGACGCGATCTGGCGCGCCCACGTCGAGCTGATGCTGGCCGCGGCGCGGACCGTGACCGAGACGCCGGTCGACGCGGTCTTCACCTCCGAGCCGTACGGCGACGAGCTGGCGCGGCGGCTGGGGGCGCGGCACGTCGCGGTCGATCCGCCGCGCGCCGCGCACCCGGTGTCGGGCACGCAGGTCCGCGCCGATCCGGTCGCGCACTGGGACGCGCTCGCCCCGTGCGTGCGCGGGCACCTGGCGTGGCGGGTGGTGCTGGTCGGCGCCGAGTCCACCGGCAAGACCACGCTGGCCGAAGCGCTGGCCGAGCGCCTGCGCGCCCGCGGCGGCGCCTTCGCGGCGGCGGCGTGGGTGCCCGAGGTCGGGCGCGAGGTCACCGCGCACAAGCTCGCCGCGCTCGGCCCAGACGCGGCGATGGCGGCGCTGGCCTGGGACACCGCCGACTTCGTCGACATCGCCCGCGCCCAGGCCGCGCGCGAGGCCGCGCTGGCCCGGGCCAGCGCGCCGGTGCTCGTCTGCGACACCGACGCGTTCGCGACCGGCGTCTGGCACGAGCGCTACCGGGGCGCGCCGGCCGACGCCGTCGACGCGCTGGGCGCGGCGGCGCCGTACCACCTGTACCTCGCGACCCACCACGACGACGTGCCGTTCGCGCAGGACGGGCTGCGCGACGGCGAGCACGTGCGCGCGTGGATGACCGCGCGCTTCGCCGAGCGCCTGACCGCGACCGGCCGGCGCTGGCAGTGGCTGCGCGGCGATCGCGCGGCGCGCGAGGGCGCGGCCCTGGCGGCGATCGACCGGCTGCTGGCGGCCGGCTGGGCCTTCGCCGCGCCGCTCGGGTGAGGTCGAGGGCGGGACGCGATACCCTGGTGGCACGATGAAGCAGCGCCACGCGCAGGTGAGCCAGGCCCCGACCAACCCCCGGGCCGCGGGCGCCCCGGCGCGCTTCGACGTGGCCGACCTGTACCGCGGGCCGCTCGGGGACGTCGACCCGCGCCCGCCCGAGGCGGTGCCCGTCGACGAGAAGGTGCGGCAGGCGTACTTCTGGATCGTCAACCACGCGATCATCAGCCCGTTCTACGATCTCGAGTTCGTCGACGCGCCGCCGGCGACCTTCCGCCTCGGCGAGCAGCAGACCACCCTGGTCCTGCCGACCGCGCAGAGCTACTCGAGCTACGTGCTCCTGCCGCTGCTCAACCTCGCGGTCCGGCGCCGGTGCCTGCTGGTCGGCGGCCCCGGTCGGGGCAAGACGGTGATCGCGACCTTGCTCGGCCTGCTGGCCGGCTACAGCCCGCGCGAGATGAAGCAGGGGATCCAGCACGGGCAGCCGCAGATGACGATCGCCGACCTGCTCGGCAACCCGCTGCCGTCGAGCCTGGTCAGCGCGACGACGATGGACGACGTCAAGATCGCCTGGCGCAAGTGGCTGGGGATGCGCGTCAAGATCATCGACGAGTACAACCGCATCCCGACCCGCACGCAGTCGGCGCTGCTGACCGTGATGGGCGACGAGTACGCCGAGCTCTACGACCAGATCTACGAGTGCCCGCCGGCCGCCTGGTACCTGACCGCCAACGACGACGCCGGCGGCGGCACCTACCAGGTGATCGAGGCGCTGCGCGACCGCATCGACGTGGTGGTCAAGGCGCTGCACTTCAACACGCGGTTCTTCGGCGAGCTGCTCGATCGGGTCGAGTCGGGGCAGCGCCCCGAGGACCTGGTGCCTCCGGAGATCGTCTTCACGCCGGCCGAGCTCGATCGCATGGAGCGCGAGATCCGCGCGGTCCACCTGCCGGCGCCGCTGCTCCGGCGGATGGAGTTCTTCGCCGCGCAGTTCGAGTTCCTCGAGCCGGCCGGCCGCACGCTCGAGTACCAGACCAAGGACACGCTCAAGGTCGCGGCGGTGCCGTTCGAGACCGTCGCCGCCCGCGGCGGCGTCGACGATCTGGGCGCCCAGACCAAGAACGGCCTGTCGGTGCGCGCGCTGACCACGTGCCTGATCTTCGCCAAGGCGCTGGCGTGGTTCCGTGGCGGCCGCGAGGTCGGCTTCGACGACGTCCGCCAGATCTTGCCGTTCGTGCTCCACGACAAGCTGGTCCAGCACCGCGACGCGGCGTTCTTCGAGGCGGCCGAGCACGCCCCCTACCGCGCCGACCTGGTCGGGTGGATCCGGGTGCTGTTCGATCGCGCGTGCCAGGAGTACGACCGGCTCGGCCGCGATCAGGCCGACCCGGTCGGCGCGGCGCTCGCGACGTTCGACGTCGGCCTCGAGGGCCTCGACGAGCCCACGGTCGACGAGCGCCTGGCCGGGCTCGAGCGCCAGCTGCGCGAGATCGAGCAGGGCGGCAAGCTCTACGGCCACCTGTTCGACGACGTGCTCGCGCTGAAGTACCTGCACCAGCGCTACACCAACTACCGCGCGTGGCTCCGCGCCCGCGGCGCGGCGACGTGACCGCCGCCGCGGCGGCGCTGCTCGCGACCTGGCGCGACGAGCTCAACGCGCGGTTCGCGCGCGCCGCGGGCGACGTGGCGCCGGGCGCGGTGCTGGCCTACATGGCCCGGACCGTCGTGCCCATCCTCGACGCGTGGCACGGCGAGCCGCCGGCGCCGGTGCTGCTGGCGCTGTTCGACCTCGGGCTCACCGGCCTGCGGGCGGGGCTGCTGGTCGAGGCCGACCCGAGCCGGTTCGAGCAGGTGCTGCGCGCGCGGATGCCGGCGCTCGGGCCGCACGTGGCGCGGGAGCCCGGCGTGGTGCTGCGGGCGCTCGGCAACGGCTACCTGAACCTCGTGCGGGCGCGCGGCCCGGAGGTGGCCGCGGCGTGGCTTGAGGCGCTGGCCGCCGGCGCGGCGCGCTGCGCCGATCGCGCGGCGCTGCTCGATCTCGGCGTCGTGCTCGGCTGGCGGGCCGGGCTGGCCGAGGCCCGCGACGCCGCGCTCGAGCGGGTCGGCGGCCTCGAGCCGACGCTGGTCGCCGCGTTGTTCGGCGCCGCCGCGCTCGACCCCGACCCCGCGCGGCGCTTCTGCCAGCCGGGCGCCGCCGGCCGGCTCGGCCCGCTGGCGCTGATCGCCACCGTCGGCGGCTTCGTCGGCTTCGGCGGGCCGTTCCGGCGGCCGCCGCGGCCGCGGGTGGTCGCGGACCGGCTGGTCTGCACCGACGGCGACGCCACGCTCGAGGTGTGCGCCGACGTGTTCGGCGCGCGGCTGTGCCCCGCGGGCTGGGCCCACGTCGAGGCCCAGACGTCGACCGACGTCGGTGGCGCCGCGGTCGACGCCGCCGGCGCGGTGCGGGCGCTGGGCGTGAAGGTGACGCTGGCCGAGGCGCGCGGCGCGGGCGCGGCGGCCGCGTGCGCGGGCGTGGTCGCGGTCACGCTCGTCGACAGCCACCAGGTGCTGGTGCTCGGCCGCCGTGAGATCGGCGCGTGAGCCGCGCCGCGCTCGATCTCGCGGCCGCGCGGTTCGCCGATGCCTGGCCCGACGCGCGGGTCGCGTTCAGCCCCTACACCCGCCTGGCCGCGCCGATCCTGTGCCGCACCAAGGCCGACGAGCGCCGCGAGGGCCTCGAGGGCTCGTTCGCGATGATCCGGATGCGCGATCAGCGCATCGTGATCAGCCTGGCGCAGGTCGTCGAGCTGGCCCTGGCCGAGCACGCCCACGCGATCCTCGCGCACGAGGTCGGGCACTACGTCCACGCGCCGGGCACGCTGCGCGAGCACGTGCTCCTGCACGACCGGATCCGGCGGACGCTGCCGGCCGAGCTCGCCAGCCACGCCGGGCTGGTCGCGAACCTGTACACCGATCTGTTGCTCAACGATCGGCTGCAGCGGAGCCGCACCGCCGACATCGCCGCGGTCTACGTCGCGCTGCGCCGGCCCGAGGCCAGCGAGCTGTGGACCGTCTACATGCGGGCCTACGAGCGGCTGTGGGCGCTCGCGGCGGGCACGCTGACCGACGCCGGGGACGTCGCGATCGAGGCCGACGCCGAGCTGATCGCGCGCATCGTGCGCAGCTTCCGGGATCGCTGGCTCGAGGGCGCGCCGTCGTTCGCGCTGCTGATCGCGCCGTACCTCGAGCGCCTGCCGACCGATCGCCTCGGGCTGGCGCCGTGGATGGACACGGCGGCGACGTCGGTCGGCGAGCTGATCCCCGACGGGCTCATCGACGACGACTTCGATCCCGCCGACGTCAAGCACCCCGCGATCGACCCGGCGCTGGGCGACGACGCCGACGACGGCGGCGCCGACGAGCCGGCGCCGCCGCAGCGGTTTCCGCCGGGCCGGTCGGCGGGCAGCGACGGTCGGCCCGATCGCCGCAAGGTCGCGCGCGGGCCCGAGGCGTGGCTCGACCTGATGCGCGCGGTCGGCGTCCGGCGCACGCCGCGCGAGCTGGTCGGCCGCTACTACCGCGAGCTGGCGATGCCGCACGTGCCGCCGTTCCCGGCGCAACGGCTGGCCCGGGCCGGCGACCCGCTGCCCGAGGGCCTCGACCCGTGGGAGGCCGGCGGCGCGCTCGAGGCGATCGACTGGTTCGAGACCCTCGCCCGCAGCCCGGTGGTGGTGCCGGGCGTGACGACGGTGCAGCGGGCGTTCGGGGTGACCGAGGGCGGCGAGCCCGAGCGCCGCGTTCCCGACCTCTACGTCGGCATCGACTGCTCGGGCTCGATGGGCAACCCCGCCAAGCAGCTCGCGTACCCGGTGGTCGCGGGCGTCGTGCTCACCTTGTCCGCGCTGCGCGCCGGCGCCCGGGTGATGGCGTGCCTGTCCGGCGAGTGGCACGGGCAGGGCAACTTCACCGAGACCGCGGGCTTCGTCCGCGACGAGGGCGCCGTGCTCGGCGTCCTCACCGACTACCTCGGCACCGGCTGCTCGTTCGGGCTGCCCCGGCTGATCAAGACCTTCGTCGAGGCGCCCGCGCCGACGCGCCCCGTGCACGTGCTGGTCGTGAGCGACTCCGATCTGTTCGGCGAGATCGACGGCACCGCCGACGGGTGGGCGCTGGCGGCGCGCGCGGTCGAGCGGGCCGGCGGCGGCGCCAGCGCGGTGCTGCGCCTCGCCAACGCCCCGTACTACGAGCCGCACCTGGCGCGGCTGCGCGACGCCGGCTTCACGCCGTACCTGGTCGCGAGCGAGCCGGAGCTGGTGGCCTTTGCGCGCGCGTTCGCGCGGCGTACCTTCGGGAGGCCGTGACCGTGAGCGCGAACATCGAGCGCCTGACCGACCGCCTGGCGCGGGCGCCGCAGGTGTTCCGCGACCGCCGCGCGGTGCAGCTCGACGCCGTGGTCGCGGATCTGTTCCGCGATCGCGCGACCCGGCGGCTCGCGCTCGACGAGGTCGCGCGGTTCCAGGCCGACGGCGTGACCGGGGCGCGGGCGCGTCACCTCGAGCTGGTGCTGGTCGCGAGCTGGCTGCTCCACGACCCGGCGTTCGGCGACGCGCCGGCCGAGGCGCTCCTGGCGCTGCTCGCCAGCCGGCTGGCCGAGCTCGCCAGCGCGGTGGTGCCGCGGCTGTTCGTCGAGGACGCCGAGCGGCGCGAGGAGCTGGTGCGGACCTGCCTGGCGGCGCTCGCGCGCGTCCCCGAGGGCGAGACCGCGACCGTGGCCGAGGATCGCCTGGCGGTGCTCGACTCGGTGCGCCGCCGGGCGCTGCTCCGCGACGCGCGCGCGCGCGAGGGTGTCCGCGAGGCCGAGCGCCAGGCGCGGAAGGCCGAGCTCGAGCGCCTGCGTCAGCAGGAAGAAGAAGAGCGTCGCCAGGCCGCCCGGACGACCCATGAGGACTGAGCGATGACCAGGATCCCCGACGCCTGGCGCGCGCGCGCGCCGGCGATGACCGAGCGTGCCTGGGCCGGCCTGGCGCGGGTGCTCGAGCACGCGGACGCGCCGCGCTACAACCGCACGCTCGGCGACCGGGTCGGGGCCGAGGAGCTGGCGGCGCTCGACGCGTGCCGGACCGCGCTGACCACCGGCGCGCGCGAGGCCGCGGCGGCGCCGTCGGCGGCGATCGTCGAGTTCGTCGAGGCGCTGCGGCCGCGGCTGTTCTTGCTCGACGATCTCCCGGTCGGCTTCGACGTCGCGCGCGACTTCGAGGCGCTGCCGACCACCGATCGCGACGCCCTGGCCCATCGGCTCGAGGATCTGGTCCCGCGCGATCTGCCGATCGACGACGCCATCGTCTACTCGACCTCGGCCACCACCGGGCACGCGGTGATCATCCCCAGCCACCCGACCGCGATGGTGCAGAACCTCGCGCACCTCGAGCGCGTGATCCACCTCCACGGCGTCGCCTTCGCGCCGCAACCCGGCGAGCCGCTCGCGGTCAACGCGTCGATGCAGCGCCAGACCTACGTCTTCGCCACGACGATGAGCGGCTGGGCCGGCGCGGTGTTCGCCAAGCTCAACCTCGCGCCCCACGACTGGGGCGGCGGCGCCGCGTCGCGCGATCGGTTCCTGCGCGACTTCGCGCCGCGGCTGGTCGCGTCCGAGCCGGTCACGCTGGCCGAGGCGCTGCGGCGCGAGCTGCCGCTGCGCCCGTCCGTCGTGATCTCGAGCGCGGTGAGCCTGCGGCCCGAGCTCGCCGACGCGCTCCGCGCCGCGTGGGGCACGACGGTCATCGATCTGTACTCGACCACCGAGACCGGCCCCGTCGCCGCGTGCGTGCCCGGCGTCCCGGGTCACGTCGTGCTGCTGCCGGATCTGTTCGTCGAGGTGCTCGGCCCAACCGGCGAGCGCCTGCCCGACGGCGCCCGTGGCGAGCTGACCCTCACCGGCGGGCGCAACCGCTACCTGCCGCTGGTGCGCTACCGGACCGGCGACTACGGCCGGCTCGCGACGGTGACGCTGGCCGACGGTCGCCCGGCGCGCACGATCCTCGACCTCGAGGGCCGCGCCCCGGTCGGCTTCCGCGCCACCGACGGCGGTCGGGTCACCTCGGTCGACGTCGCGCGGCGGATCCGCCCGCTGGCGCCGTTCGTCCAGCACGCGCTGCACCAGCGCGCCGACGGCTCGGTCGAGCTCCGGCTGCGCCCGCTGCCGGGCGTGCCGATCCCGCGCGAGGACTTCGAGCACACGCTGCGCGACCTGTTCGGCCGCGACGCCCAGGTCGAGGTCGTGATCGATCCGGCGCTCGGTGCCGGCGGCGGCAAGGTCGTCGCCTGGCGGCGCGACGGCGACTAGCCAGCGCTGCGCGCGCGCGGGCCCGCGGCGCCCGACGACGCGCACGCAGGGGTCGTCGCGCATCGGGCGATGGCCGTCGCGCCATCGGTGCGCATGGCGCTGGACGGCGGCCTTCGCCCCACGCTCGGCGTGCGCTACAAGGTCACCCATGCGAAGCCCGCTCTCCGACGACGCCCTCGCCCAGCTGTTCCTGTCCGCGCGCACCCACAACGTGTGGCAGGCGCGCCCGGTGGAGGACGGCCAGCTCCAGCGCATCTACGAGCTGGCGCGGATGGCGCCGACGGCGGCGAACTCGCAGCCGCTGCGGGTGGTGTTCGTGAAGAGCCCCGAGGCCAAGGCGCGGCTCCGGCCGGCGCTGAGCGCGGGCAACGTGGACAAGACGATGGCCGCGCCGGTCACGGCGATCGTGGCGTTCGACACCGCGTTCCACGAGCACATGGGCACGCTGTTCCCACACAACCCGGGCACGGGCGCGGCGATGACCGCGATGGCCGAGCCCGCGCGCACGACCTTCCTGTACCGGAACGGCTCGCTGCAAGGCGCCTACCTCATGCTGGCGGCGCGCGCGCTGGGGCTCGACTGCGGCCCGATGAGCGGCTTCGACGCGGCCAAGGTGGACGCCGCGTTCTTCGCCGACGGGCGCTGGCGCTCGAACTTCCTGTGCAACCTCGGCTACGGCGACGACGCCAAGGTGCACCCGCGGGCGCCGCGCCTCGACTTCGCCGACGCCTGTCGGATCGAGTAGCGCGCGCCGAGCCGGGCTACGCGGCGCGCGTCGACGGCGGCGCGGCACGCCTTGACCGCCGCACCGCCCGCGCGCGCGCGAGGCGGCGACTGATCCGGACTGCGCGCAGCACCGGGGCGAGCTCCACGACGCTGATCACGATCTGCACGGCCACCGCGCCCGCCAGGAAGGCGAACAGATCACGCAGCCCGCGCAAGTCGTCGAAGTCGTCGTAGACCAGGTGTGGGTGTGGGACGGTGACCGCGGCGACGTACGTCGCGAGCGCCAGCATGACGAGGTCGCGGACCGCCCGGACCCACACCCGCCCGCGCACGCAGGCGAGCAGCGCCAGCGCCACGATCGCCCACAGCGGCCCCGGGCCGAGCTCGTCCTCGAGCGTGTGGATCGACCCACCCCCGGGCGGGTAGTGATGCGCCTCGGCGAAGATCAGCGCCGCGACGAGCGCGAGGAAGACGACGATCGCGCTCACCAGCCACCCGCCCTGGGTGCTGGTGACCCGCCAGCGCCACAGCGATCGGTCGACGACGTCGCGGTCCACGGCCACTCAACGCGCGGTGCCCGCGCGGTATTCGCCGCGCGGGCCTGGGCCCCGGCGTCCGGGCCGCCGCGCGTCGGCCAGGAAGAACGTCTGTGCGCGCGGCTGGCTGATACGCTCTGGCCATGAAGGTGCTCGCGATGTGCATGCTGCTGGCCGGGCTCGCGTGTGGCACCGACGACGGCGACGATTGGCTCAGCGGGTTCGGGCTGGAGAGCGCGCGCACGCCCGCGTGGCTGGCGGACACCCCGGCGCGCCGGTGCCGGGTGTGCCGGTGCACATTCACCGGGTCACCCACCTCGATGAGGTGCGCGCCATCATCGGAGAGATGTCGACGCGCTTCCGGGTGCCCACGAACTACCTCTCCTCGTTCAAGGTCTTCGTCGTCTCCTGTGATGAGCCGGCGACGTGCCGTCTGGCGAGCGGACCGCGGCAAGGGGCCACCGAGCGGGTCGTGGTCACGCTCGGGCCCCCGGCCGACATCGCGCCCGGGCCGGCGCTGCCGGTGGCCGCGACCGTGCTGTTGATGTCCGTGTTCGCGCAGAGCACCCGACTCGAGCTGATCTCGCCGGCGGGCGCGGTCCTCGGCGCGACCGGGCTCTGAGCTCCGGCGGGTTGGTCGCGAGACCTTCCCCGTCGGGGGCAAGCCCCCCGCGACGAGGAGGGCCATGCGCGACCACGTCGCGCGACTCGCCGCGCAGGGGATCGAGGCCATCGAGGACTGATCTGCCCCGCCGGGGCGCGGCCGCTCCGACGTCGTTCGTGGTGGTCGACCAAGGCGAGCGACCAGCGCACCCACGACCGGTCGCATCGTCGCGATCACCGAGGACAGCGAGGCCGAGCCCCTCTGCATGGGCACGCGTCGAGGTCGCCGGGCCACCCGCACCGGCGCCAGGCGCGGTGGCGCCGAGGTCAGCGCGCGACGTCGGCCGCGATCGCGGCGGCGTCGATGCGGAGCTCCGGGCGCGGGCCGCGATCCGCGAGGATCGCGCGCGCGATGTGCCGGCTCGCCGGCTGGAGGACGCTGAAGTGATCTGCGCCCGGCACCGTGGTGAACGAGACCGCCCGGCTCGCGGTGCGGGCGAGATCCGGGAACGCGGCGACGTTGCCGTGCTCGCCCTCGATGACGAACGTCGGTGTCACGATCCCGTTCATCCACGCCATCGGCGCGCGGGGAACGACCTCGTCCTCGCTCGCGTGGGACGGCAGGCACCCGTCGGCCCCGTAGTCGCGAGGATCGGCGACCGGTCCGAACGCGAACACCGCGCGGAACCGCGCGGTGCTCGCCGCCGCCAGCAGGGCGAGGGTCCCACCAGTCGAGTGCCCGCCCAGGTAGATGCGGCTCGGGTCGACGTCGGGCCGCTGCGCGATGTGGTCGGCCGCCGCGAGGATGTCGTCGACCTCGCCCAGGAAGCACTCGGGGCGACCGGGGTTGTCGTTGGCGCCGCGCAACGACGGCCGCATCAAGACGATGCCCGGCGGCCGCAGCATCGTCGCCGACTGATCGTCGTCGGCAGCACCTTGGGTCCAGGCGTTGGCGTCGATGCCCCAGTTGAATCCGCCCGCGATCCAGACCACGGCGGGGCGGCGCGCACCCTCGACCACGGGCGTCTCGTACGCCACCAGCGAGTCGCTGCCGCGCTGATAGTACGTCTTGATGAAGACCCCAGCCGGTGGCTCCGGCGCCGGGCTCTGCTCGGCGTCGCCGAAGATCTGCGTCCTCAACGCGGCGCGCACCGGCACCAGCGGGAAGCTCGCGACGGCGCTCGCGCGGGGCGCGCCACGATCGACCTCGGGCGCTCGATCGTTCGAAGCGCGTCCACATCCCATCGCCACGAGCGCGCAGAGCCAGATCCGCTTCACCATCAGCTGACTACCACGAGGCCGTCGGATCCGGGCCAGCGGCCCACGTTCACGACCACCCGTTCCGATCGGCTGCGAACACGAAGGAGCACCCATTCCGACCGGCTGCGGCCAGGAAGGAGCACCCGTTCCGATCGGCTGCGGCCAGGAAGGAGGAGCCAGGAAGGAGCCAGGAAGGAGCCAGGAAGGAGCCAGGAAGGAGCCAGGAAGGAGCCAGGAAGGAGCCAGGAAGGAGCCAGGAAGGAGCCAGGAAGGAGCCAGGAAGGAGCGCGACGGCCACGCCACCGGCGCCCCAGTCTTCGACCCGTTCCGCTCGGCTGCGGCCAGGAAGGCTGGATCGCGCTCAGTGTCCGTGGGGCGCCCGCGCCGAGTTCCTGGCCTCCGGCCGGCTGCGACCGCCGCGACCCGAGCCGACGGCCGGGATCTCACTGGCGGACCCGGGCGCGCGGGAGGTCGGGGATCGCCGCGAGGCTCGCGCGGGCGCGCGCCCACGCGCGGAGCGCGCGCCCGCAGCCGCCCAGCGCCAGGCACGCGCCGAGCGCGGCGGCCCCGAGGAACCGACCCTGGACCCGTGCTCCGGCTCGGCCGCTGGCGCTCCCTTCGGCGCAGCACGTGAGCACGACCCCGGCCAGGATCACCGCGACGAGGAGCCACAGCGCCAACCACCAGCGCGCCATCCGGGCCGTGCGCTCGAGCGCCCGCCTCGACTCGTCGGCCGTCGCGTCGAGCGACGCGCCGCAGCTGCAGCGACTGACGTAGGATTCGTTGAGGCTGCGGCACAGCAGGCATCGTCGGGGCGCCGCCATCGAGTTCCGGTTCATGGCCTGGTATCGACCGGTTCGCGCCGCGGTTGCGTGGCGCCAGCCTCGACCGCGTTTCGCCAGCCTCGACCGCGTTTCGGCGGCCTCGACCGGCCTTGGCCATCGCGAGCGCATCCTCCCCGACGCGTCGCTCGGTGAGCGGCGCCAGGCAGCTCGCGGCGCGATGACGCTGGCCCTCGAGGTCTCGACGGGCGGGGCGAGCTCGGTGCGGGCGCGTTCAGAACAGCCCGAACAGCTTCCGGCGCGTCACCGGCCGGCGGTCCAGCGTCAGGACCTCGGTCGCGCCGACGCGGTCGAAGCCGTCGAGGATCGCGTCCGTCCCCTGGTCCAGCTTCAGCGCCATCTCCTCGGCGTACAGCGCGTGCAGCGCGAACACGTGCACCGCTCGCCCGTCGCGTAGCGTCACCTGCAGCTCCTCCGCGGGCAGCCCGATCGGCGGCAGGAGCAGCCACCCGCACAGCGCGGTCCCGGGCGCGAACGGCTCGGCCGGATCGCCGTTCGGGATCGTGTGCCCGTAGCCGAGCCAGGTCTCGTACGTGTGGGGCATCCGGGCGAGCTGCTTGAGCCAGCCGACCGGCCAGTACCAGCGCTCCAGATCGTCCGGCGGCGGGGTCACCGACAGCACGTCGAGGCGCCACGACGCCGGCAGCGAGATCATGAGCTCGGCGTACGTCAGCTCCTCCGCGCCCGGCGGCGCCGCCATGGGCAGGTCGCTCATCCCCGTCGTGAACAGCGTCCAGCAGTCGCGCTCCGCGTGAGGCGGGATGACGTGCACATCGAGGTGCACCATGTCGGACATGACCTCGTGGAACACCGTGGCCGCCTCGCCGAAGTGCCGCTCGAAGTAGCGCACGATCTCCTCGGCGCCCGCGCTCTCGGCGGGCGGCTGCCACGCGCGCTCGCGCGCCTGGTGGCGCAGGATCGCGTTTCCGCTCCGAGAGACCTCGTCGTCGCGCTTCGCCATCGCGGCAGCATCGCCCGTCGACCCGCACGCCCGTCGCCGCGACACGCCCGCTCGCGCTGATCTGCGGGCTCCGATCCCCGCTCCGACCGGCTGCGTCCGGAAAGCGGACGACGGTCCCACCGTCAGCGCCGCCGCGCCGATCGGCTGCGCCCGGGGGAGGACCCACGAAGAGGGCCTCGAGCCGATCCGGGAAGCCGGCGACGGTCACACCGCCTGCGCCCCGGCTCTCGACGGAGGTCAGTCAGCGTCGGTCGACGGCGGCGAGCTCGGCGGCGAGCTCGGCGGCGAACTCGGCGGCGGCGGCGGGCCGCCGGGCATGCCGGGGACCGGGTCCGGCGGCGCCTTCTCGCGCTCCGCCTCGGCCTGGCGGCGCGCGTCCCGGGCGTCGCGCTGGTCCTCGAACCCTTGGTTGACCTGGTAGCGGTCGGCGTCGCTGCTGCTGGCCGGCGGCGCCAGCGACGGCGACCGCGGGGTGGTCGCCGTCGGAGTCTGCCGGAGCTGCTGCTGGCTCGGCCCCGCGCACGCGGCCACGAGGAGACAGAAGAGTGCGGTCCTCATGGGGGCACTGTACCGCCGATCGGCGGCTCGTCAGGTCGATCCCACCGGCGCGCCGCGGCGCGTCGTCGAGCAGAAGGGCCGGTGCGCTACCCCGGCGAGACCGCGCCGACCGCGCGCGGCGTGCTCGACCTGCTCGGACCGGTACCGTACTACCTGGGTCCGGCCGGGCCGCTGTCGAACGCGCAGTTCGTCGCGACCTGGTCGCCCGGCCCGCGTCGGTTCCAGTCGTGCGGCCGCTACAGCGACGGTCGCACCAGCGCGAACGCCAAGATCGAGGTCTACGACCGCGACGTGAAGGTCCGCGATCGCTTCACCGGTGCGGTCGTCGCCACCCGGCACTTCGCGGCGCAGGCGCAGTGTGCGCGCTCGTTCTCGTCCGACACCGACCTCGGCCGAGCGCCGGCTCCCCGACGCGTGGCTCACGCTCGCGCCGACGGCGGGGCCTCGAGCGGCGCCTGGCGATCGCCGGCGAGGCCGCCGCACGGACGCTGCCCCGGAGTTCTGCGCTAGCCTCGCCGCATGAGCGAAGCCAGCGATGACGGCCCAGCGAGACTCCTGTCCGGCGCCTGTCACTGCGGGCGTGCGTCCTGGACGCTGGCCGGCGATCCGGGATCGGTCACGGTGTGCAACTGCACGCTGTGTCGCCGCAACGGCGCCTTGTGGGCCTACGACTACGACGGCGAGCGCATCCACGTGCACGGCCACACGACGAGCTACATCAGAGCCGACCTGTCCGAGCCTGGCCTGGAGACGATGTTCTGCCCGACGTGCGCGTGCGTCGTGGCGTGGCGCGGACTCTCGCTCGAAGGCGATGGCCGCCGGCGCTGCGCGGTCAACGTACGACTGGCGCCGCCGGATGAGGTCGCCGGGTTGTTGATCGATCGATTCGACGGCCTGGTCAACTTCGAGGACCTGCCGCGCGACGGCCGATGCGTCCGCGACTACCTGTTCTAGATGGAAGGACCGACGCAGCCGGCGTGCGGTCGCCCGACGGCCTGCCGCCGCGCGTCACCGTCGACCCGTCCGGGGGCGGCGTCAACTTTGACAACCTGTCGGGACGTGATGAGCCGCGAGTTCGCGGTGCTGGTCGAGTCAAGGTTGAGACGGTTGAGACCGTCACCCGCTCGCCGACGGCCGGGGTCCGAGCAGGTCCCAGCGATTGCCGGCGACGTCACGAAACACGACGACGCGGCCGTACGGCTCATCGCGCGGGACGGTCACGATCTCCGCGCCGGCCTGGCGGAGCCGCGCGAGGGTCGCCTCGAAGGCCTCGACCCGCAGGAAGAACCCGACGCGGCCGGCGTGCTGGCGTCCGACGACCTGCCGCTGCTCCTCCCCGTCGGCCCGCGCGAGCAGGAGGCCGGTCTGCGCTCCGGGCGGCCGCACCACCACCCACCGCTTGTCCCGGCCGTCGTTGGTCGTGGCGGGCACGTCCTCCACCAGCGTGAACCCCAGGGCGTCGACGAAGAATGCGATCGCCGGGTCGTACTCGTCCACGACCACGGTCGCGAGCTCGATCATCATGTCGCCCAGCATGCCGGGCGGAGGCCGCGTCCGCAGCGCGTCGTGCCGCAGATCGCGCCGGCGGTCGGCGACCGGCGCACCGTACCGACGCGCGATCTTGAGCGTCGCGCGCCGATCGCATCCGACCAGCCGGGCGCCCCAGGGTGCGGGCCGCGCGGCCCCGGCGAGTCGCTCGGCCGAGGATTGAGCGCCGCAGTCGCCGTCGCTGGATGACGCGAATCTCTCGCTCATCAAATCGCCGTGTGGGGGAGGTGCTGAGATCGCGCTGAGACGAACAATGGCGGCCGCCACGGTAGAGATGGCCGTGCGTCACGCCGCGCGGCGCCTCGCCGGCCGCGACGCCCTGTTTGGTCGCGCTCGTCGTCATGGCTTCGCCTCCCCGTCGCCGCCCTGTCATTCGCCGATCTGTCGCCAGGCCACCGAGGCGCAGCGTCCGCCGCGACCCAGCGCATCAGTCTTCACCTCAGGTCTATCGGCGTCGATTCGGTCACCGCCCTCCACCAAGGACTCAAATGCGCAGCACGCTCCGCCCGCTCCTCCGCCCCGCGCTCATCGGCGCGGCCGCACTCGCTCTCTCCATGATCGGCTGTCAGTTCGATGACCCGCCGAGCCCCGTCGACACCTCGGCCGCCCAGGCCCGGCCGCTCGAGGCCGGCGTGACCGTCGGCGTCTCCAGGGCGATGCTGTCCGTGAACGAGACCCTCTCGCCGGACGCGTACGCGGGCCTCCTCACGGAGCTGCGCGAGCGGGGCGTGCATCCGCTCGTCGGGTTGCCCGGAAACCTGATCATCACCGAAGGACTCCCGGCCGGGTTCTCCCCCGCGACGCTGCGCGTCCCCACGAGCGTCCACCGTCGCGGCAGCGATCAGCGCTGGTACCCCGCGCCCGCCACCGCCTCCGACGCCCACCTCCAGCCCCAGGCGTCTGTCCACGACTCGCCCGAGCTCGAGGCGATCGGCGCAGACGCCCTCGCCGTCATGCTCGAGCGCATCTCCGTGCAGCCCCCACGCGCGCAGAGCGTGGCGCTCGCCGCGGCGGTGCTCGACGACGAGTGGGTGACACGGCCCGAGGCCGACCGCCCCGTGGAGATGGAGCCGGCGCCGCCCCAGGAGACCGCGGACCAGATCGCCCTGGAGCGCGAGGACGCGATCCGCCGCGCCGCGGATGGCAGCCAGGACGCCGACCAGGAGATCGCCTTCGCGGACCTGCGCCTCGCCACCATCACCAGCGATCCGGTCTCGCCCGACGGCCACCGCGCCCCGCTGATCCAGGGCGCCAAGTCCGCGCACAACACGATCGCCATCAGCGTCTTCTTCCCCGAGAGCACCGGCGTCGGCAACGAGGACTGGGACGCCGCCGCCCTCGCGCACATGAAGACCATGATCGCGCTTGGCTTCGCGAGCGTCGCGAGCGTCGCGCCCGACCACGCCCACCTCTACTTCCACCTCCAGTTCATCGACGACAGCCGCGCGTGGATCTCCCATGAGCCCACCAGCGGCGTGAACGAGTCTGTGTGGATCAATGAGCTGCTCGGCACGATGGGCACCCCGTTCAACTTCCTCGGCCATCAGGTCCGCAACCAGGCCTTCGAGGAGGGCGTGGCGCGGGGGTTGGGCGCGGACCACGCCACGAGCCTCTTCGTCGTCCGCGACCAGCGGGCTCCCTTCGAGGATGTGAATAGTCGCACCGCCACAGCGGCGCCGCACGCCTTCTTCAATGGCTACCTCGTGATTAATGACAATGTGCGGTATCAATCACATGAAGACTATTATGCGATTCATGAGTGGCTGCACACCGTCAATGCGGACGATCAGGTTAATCGCGCCGGCAACCTCAGCTGGCCGTGCAAGCACAGTGGATCGGTGGGTCATGAGCGAGTCAGGCGTCAGGGGGTGCCGGTGGACTTCACCAACGCCAATCATGACGTCTGCTACAACCACGCCAGCGTGCAGGGTTCGATCATGAAGGGCAATGACTTCGTCGAGCGCCTGCTCGGCGCGTACCCGTTCGGCCCGTACGGCTGGACCCAGCGTCGCCCGATCATCGACTGGTACAGCCGGGCCGCGATCGGCTGGGGCAACAGCGCCCAGCTCGTCGCGCAGGTCGGCTCGACCCCGTCCGCGCCTGGGTTCCCTCCGCAGGGGTTCTCGCCCGCGCCCGTCTTCGGCATCCAAGGGAGCAATAGCGCCGGGCCCAGCCCGTTCCCCCAGAACGCGGTCTTTCGCTACATCCCCACGCTGGAGCCCATCGAGATCACGCGTCCCGTCTGCCTCGCCGAGGCTGGCGCGCCCCAGAACCTCTGGGTCGCAGATGGAATGCAGGCGTCGGTCACCTGTCTGGCCCTCCGGACCGTGACGCTGCCCGTCCAGTTCTGGAGTGATCGGAGCGAGGTTGAGATCACCAGCATCACAGGAAACGACGAGGGCCAGGTACACTACGCGTCTATCGACTACGCACCCGCGCCGCAGCCTCCGCCAGACCCCGCCTGCTCGGCGTGGCCCTACTGGCACGACGGCTACGCGCACGTCGCGCAGACCACCGCGCTCGGCTGCTTCGCCCGCGCGATCCCGGAGGATCGCACGCCCTTCACCTACGGCAGCAGCTACTTCCTCACGAAGGAGAAGTACTGCGACCAGGGTGGCTTCGACGGCGCCAACTGCCTGCTCCACTACGCACCGGCGAACACCCACGGGTCCTTCTCGATCTCCACCAACAACCACGCGTACTGGTACCAGCCCAACAACAGCGTCTGCGCGATCGGCACCTATGTCCAGCCGATCGGCTTCGGCGGCGCGATCTGCCACGTGATGAGCGCGCCGCCCGGCACGAGTCTCTTCGTGTGGTCGGGCACCCTCTACTCGACCCCATTGAAGCGGTGCAGCCCCAGCGAGGTCGACGGCGGGACCCACTGCTACTGGGGACGGCACCCGGCACCACGACGCCCCTCGTCGTCGGCCGCGCGTTCTACTACCTCCCCTGAGCGACCAGCCTCGGCCCGGTCCTACCATCGCGCGTTGCAGGCGATCGGAACGCGGGGGGCTCCGCGTCCTGGACCTCCTTGCGCTTCGTGATGCCATCGCGCGTGACGATGCGGTCGTAGCCGCGCGTGCCTGCCGATGCCGACCGGACGAGCCGTCGGGCCGTCGCGCCCGGACGCTGTCACGTTGACACCGTCCCCATCCGTGGCCCTGTTCCACCCGCGTTCTTGGTCGATGCGCGGCGCTTGGCCCGCAGCGCCTGACGCGGCGGCCGTCGCCGGAGCGGGCTTCGTGCCTGGACAAGCGACGCGGTGTCTGGTCGGTGCGGTCAACACCGCGGCCGCCGACGCGCTCAAGACCGGCGTCGGCCTCGACGCGCGCGCCGTCCAACACCATCGTCGCCGCGCGGCCGATCGCCACGATGGGTTAGGCGCCGGCAGCGCGGGCTCGGGCGACGAGCTCGGCTTCGAGCACCTGGTCGCCCGGGATCATCGGGATCGGCTCACGCCACCGGTCGCGGCTTCGAAAGAAGTCCCTGACCTCGGCTGGAGGGGCGACGTACCTCAACCGCCGGTACGCGGCGCCGTCGCTCGGCGCGGCGAACGTGCGCACCAGCACCTCCGCCTCCTCGGACGGGCAGATGCACACGTCGGCGACGCGCCGCAGGAGCCTCCGTGGCGCGAGGCGGTCGCGGAAGAGCACGAGCTGGTCGGTCGGTGGCAAGGCGACTGGTATCGCGTCGGTCCAGACAGCGGCTGTCTGAACCCGGCCATCCAGCGCGAGATAGCTGATCGCGGGCACGAAGACGTCCTCCCCGAGCCGCGCCTGGAGGTCCTTGCGCTCGAGGTTCCACCGCCAGACGCGCTCGATCGTCGCGGCGGGGAGTGTGTAGACAAGCTCCGGCGCATCTCGCCCTGTCGCGGAGATGCGCAGCGCGAGGTCGTTTCCCTCGCGCCAGCCACGCAGGAACCCTGCTCGCGAGTATGGCCCGCTTCCCATGCCCGAGATCTGCGGGTCTTCGACCTCGAATGAGAAGCGGGGGGAGGGGGGGGGGGGCGGGGGCAGGGGCCGGGGGGGGCCGCGGGGCGCCCGGGCCGGGGGGCGGGGGGGGGGGGCGGGGGGGGGGGGGAGGGCGGGGGGTGGGGGGGGGGGGGCGGGGGGGGGGGGGCAGGGGGGGGGGGGGGGCCGGGGGGGGGGAGGGGGCCGGCGGGGGGGGGCGGGGGCCGGGGGGCCCGGGGGCCAAGAGGAGGAAGACAGGAGGGGAACCACCCGCCGGCGCGGCCGGGGGGGGGCGCCCGGGGGGGGGGGGCCGGGGGGGGGGGGGGGTGCTCGACGAGCGCGTCGAGCTCGGTGGCCGCCTCGACGGCGAAGCAGCCGGGGCGAAGATAGTTGACGTTGAACGCCAAGCCCGAATGCTCGACCCAGTCCGGGTGCGATGGCAGGTCGAAGACGAAGTAGACGCCCGTGTCCTCGTTGCGGTAGATCGCCTGCGCTTCCTCGATCGAGTAGTGGGGGCGGCGCTCGAACCACGCGGTGAGCTCACTCGTTGACGGCAGCGGACACGCGGCGCGTGGACGGAAATAGAGGTCGTAGCTCATCTGATCTCGACCGAGCATATTGCCGATCGATCTCCCGAGCCAGTCAGCCGGAGGCGACGCGCCTCTCCGCATCGGGACGGAGCGGCGCGCCTGGCGGGCCGCCGGAAGCGCCCGTCCGAGGGGCAGTCGAGGCCGTGCGCCGGGGGCCGTGCGCCGGGGGCGGATCTGGTCGCGACCCGAAACGTTGTCAAAATTGACACCGTCCCTTCTTAGCGCGGCGGCGGACACACGCGCGCGAGCGCGGTCGCGTCGTCGGCCGACGTCTCCGGTCCGTAGGCCGGGCCGCCGTACATGATCGCGTCGGCCGCCGCGACGTGGTTCATCCCGAGGCTGTGCCCGAGCTCGTGCGCGAGGACCGCGGGCAGGCGCGCCCAGCCACGGAACATGTAGATCTCGATGCGGAGCTTCGTCACCCGCGTGCCGCTGGCCTCGCGGCGCGTCCTGCCGGCGAGCAGGTGGGGGTAGTCGGCGGGGTCGGCCTGGCGGCCGCGCGAGTTGATGAAGAACGCCAGCGCCTCGAGCCGCGGCAGCATCCCGTCGACCCGGGCCTGCTCGGCGCGCAGGCGCTGCTTCTCGGCATCGAGCTCGCGCTTGACGTCGGGCGGCGCGCCCCCTTGCTGGTTCCAGGTTGCCACGCTCGCCTCGTACGCACGGCGGCGCTCCTCGTAGGCGAAGAGCGCGCGGTCGCGCTCCGCGCGGAGCTCGGTGTGACGGCGACGAACCTCGACGATCGGGTCGCGGCCTTCGATCCGCTCGACCATCATCTCTTGCCGTTCGTCGAAGACGAAGTCGATCTTGAACGCCGAGCGGGGGCTGTAGCGGAACAGCGGCCGGCCGGCGAGGCGCGCCCACGACGCCGCCGCGGTGGCGATCGCCCTGAGCGCCTGCTTCCGGCCCAGGCCGAACCGTGGATCCAGCGCGCCCAGCGCGTACTCGATCGGCGCGTCGCACCCGACGATCGCCAGCGCCTTCCCGCCAGCCCCGTAGCCGAAGGTGTCCGGGCGCAGCTGGGCCTCGTCGACGATCGGCTCGGGCAGGTCCCGCTCGCGGGGCGCGCCGGCCAGGATGCTGGCACCGGCGCGTGCGCCGCACCCCGGCAGCGCCGCGATGAGGCCCACGCACGAGACCAGGAGCGCCGAGGTTCGCACGGTGACGAGCGTACCCGCGCGGGGCCGGAGACGCGTGCTCGTGCCGGGTGGCAGCGACGGCGGCCCGAACGCCGGGTCGCAGCCCGAACGCCGGGTTGCGGCCCGGGTGGCAGCGACGGCAGCCCGAACGCCGGGTCGCAGCCCGAACGCCGGGTTGCAGCCGATCGGAACCGAACGCCGGGTTGCCGCCGATCGGAACGGAGGTGCACCGCAGCCGGCGACGTCGCCCGGCGGACACGACCACGGCCCGTCCGCCGGCCCTGGGGCCGTTGCCAGCCGCCCGGCGCCGCGGTTGCGGCGCGCGCTCCTCGACACCCGCCGGCCACTGCCTGGCCGCCGGCCGCCGCCCGTCGCCGCGGGGCCCACCCCAGGGCATCGTCGACGATGTCCGCCGATCGCCCCCGCCGTGGACGGCGGCGAGGTGGAGGGTGCGCGGCGATGCCAACGAGGGTTAGCCGGGCGGCGGTGCGCTGTCGACGGCGCTGCCCGAAGCTCCGGGGATGAAGTTCTCTGGCTTGTGCCTCGTGTTGATCTCCGGGCTGACCGCGGCGCCGGCCCTGGCCGGCCCCACCCAGCAGGCCCCGATCGTCGGCGGCACCTCGACCTCGGTGGGCCAGTACCCGACGACCGTCGCCATCGAGCTCGGCGGCGGCCTGTGCACCGGGACGCTGCTCACCAAGGACTGGATCCTCACCGCCGCCCACTGCGTCGACCCGGCGGTGCTGGGCGTGTCGCAGGCGCAGATCACCGCGAGCACCCGGGTCCACTTCGACACCGTCAACCTCCGGACCACGCCCGGCATCGTCGTGACCGCGAGCGAGACCATCAAGCACCCGCAGTTCAACGTGAACAACCTCGGCATGCGCGACATCGGCCTGATCCGCTTGTCGACGCCGGTGACCGACCGCGTCCCGGTGCCGATCAACCTGGTCGCCGGCCGCGCGCCGGTCGGCATCGGGGTGACCATGGTCGGCTACGGCGTGACCAGCCGGCAGGCGACGCAGTCGGCCGGCGTCGAGCGGGTCGTCGAGCAGACCTCGGTGAGCTGCGCCTTCGGCGGCCAATCTGACACCGACCTGCTGTGCTTCAACCAGACCAACGGCAAGGGCAAGTGCGAGGGCGACTCGGGCGGCCCGTCGTTCGCGACCATCGCCGGTCAGCAGGTCCAGATCGGCGTGACCTCGTTCGGCGACCAGAACTGCGCCCAGTTTGGCGCCGACACCCGCACCGACGCCGAGACGGCCTTCCTGCTCGAGCACGTGCCGGAGCTCCAGTGCGGCGCCGACGGCGTGTGCGCCGCGAGCTGTGGCCAGGGCGCGCTGCCGGCCGATCCGGACTGCGGCTGCGATGCCGACCACCCGTGCGGCGAGGGCCACACGTGCTTCGTGGACGTCTGCATCGTCGACCCGTTCGCCGCCGGCGGTGTCGGCAGCGCCTGCACCTCCGCCGACGAGTGTGAGTCCGGCACCTGCGCGACGACGTCGTCGGAGCAGCTGTGCACGTTCGCGTGCAGCCCGGGCGCGGCCGATGCGTGCCCCGACGGGTTCACGTGTCGCGACGTCGCCGGCGGTGACGGCGTGTGCTGGCCCGCCGACGACGGCGGCTGCTGCAGCACCGGTGGCCGCGGGCCCGGGGCCTCGCTGATCGGCGTGGCCCTGGTCGCGCTGGGCCTGGGCCGCCGCCGTCGCCGCCGCTGAGGACGGCACGCCCGGCGCGTCCGCGGGGTGGCGCGTCCGCGGGGTGGCAGCGGATCGGATAAGGGAGCACGCACCGGCCACCGCGCCCGCGATCGCGTCGCTCACGCCCGACCGGGGCGACGTCTCGGACGCGCAGCGTGCCGACGCCGACATCACTCCACGCGGATCGTGACGGCCGGCAGCGACGTCATGGGCACCTCGGCGATCACGTCGTACGGGAAGCCCGTCTTCGCGTAGTCCACCTCCCGACATTGGCCGCCGATCATCTGATAGATCGAATCGACATGCTGCTGGACCTCGACGAGACGTCGCAGCGGCGGAGGGTGGCGGGCGTCGCAGACGACGTCGTCGACGAACGCGACCCGGCGAGCGCCGTAGGTGCGGCTCATGATCAGGGGCCCTGCCAGGACTGTGCACGCCGCATCGCCGAACGGCTCGAGCGACGTGCCCAAGGGTACGTTGGTCGGTACGCAGCGCCACGGCGCCGTGTCGGGCGCGCCGGCCTCGGCGGTCGGTCGGCACGCGGTCCCCGTCGCCCGTTCGAACAGCCCCGCCGGCATCAGCGCGTCGCCGTGGACGTCGCTGGTGAATCGGGCCTGCACCGCGCCAGCGCCGCGCTCGAACACCGACAGCGGCGGAAACGCGTTCGCGTCGGCCCGGGCGCCCGGCCGCCGCGTGCTGTAGACGCCGAGATAGGCGCACGTCTCTCCGTCTCGCCAGTAGACGACGTCGAAGTGGTGCTCGCCGGGTAGGTACACGTGACCGTCCGCCGCGACCAGGACCTCGGGCTCCCGACAGCCGGCGATCGGAGGTGCGGGGACGGTACAGTCCGAGTCGCCGAAGAGGTCATCCCTGACCACGGCCGCGACCACGCATCGCCAGCCGCCCCCATCGAGGAAGTCGACCGGCTTGCACGTATCATCACCGCGGTTGGCGAGCTCGAGCACCTGCTGCGCGCCGTCTTCGGCGACCGCGACGCGGGCGGTGATGCCGCCGGGGCGCTCGACCTCGATCACGTCGGCGGCCACGAACTCCTCATTGCTGTGCCAGGGTCCGATCTCGAAGGTCGGCCATTCGTCAGGGTACGCCTCACAGGCGAACCCGGTGTCGACGTAGATGGGCGTCACGCCGCGCGACGCCCCGACCTGTGCGACGGAAGACGCGACGTGGTGGCACCCGTCGGTGGGCGGCTGCTCGACCATGAACGCTGGCGCGGGACAGCTGACGTCTCGGGCGGATACGACGACAAACTGAGAGCAGCTGTCGTCGCCCCACCCGAGATCGCCGGCGTCGGTCGGCAGGCACCGCATCGTGCGGTCGGTCATCTGCTCGAAGGCGCAGTCGACGCCGAGCGCCGTGTCGTACCAGCCGAAGAACTGCACCGCACCACCGCCGGCGTCGGCGACCTTGGCCCGCAGGCGGGTCCCGTTGTGCCATGCCGCGGGCACCCACGGCGGCCCCTGGTTGTCGCCACAACCGGCGAGTCCACCCAGCACGATGAATCCAAGGACGGACACCCTACGCCACATACGTCAGACTCCTATCGCGCCATCGACGCGGCTGCAAGATCGACGCACGACGCACCGTCCCGTTGCCCCGTGGCCGCCCCGATTCCGGGTGGCAGTCGGTCGGATCGGCGGGAAGGGGCGACGTCGCCGGGCGGGCACGGAAGGCATCGTGGAACTTCATCGTGGTCGGCGTGCGTATCGGCCGGCCGGACGGATGGTTGCGTCCGGAGCACTAGATCGAACTAGATCCCCGACCAGGCGAGCCCAGAGCCCCGATGGCCGAGTGGCCGTCCGCCGGGTGGCCGTCCGCCGGGTGGCCCCGTACGCCGGGTGGCAGCCGATCGGCGGAAGGATTTCCACAGGCGTCCGTCGACGCGTCGACAGCTCCATCGACACGTCGACGCGTGCGTGTGATGATGAGCCATGGGGAACGCTGGGTCGCGCTGGGTAGCACACATCTCTGCCATGGTCGCCCTGGCCACGATGCTCGGTGGCTGCCGGCCGAACCTCTCCACCGAGCGAGGCCGGTACGGCTTCCTCGAGAGCCACATCTACGACGCGCTCGCCACGAAGCTCGGCTGTACGACAGCGCGCGTGTCCTTCGTCATGACCGAGCAACGAAATGGAGCCCGGTACGACAACTACCGTGCCGAAGGATGTGGGCAGACGAGCGACCTGGTAACGCACGTCAGTCAGGAGGGGGGGCTGGTCATCTGGGCGATCTCGGTGCCGCCTTCGAAGGACGCGTTCGTCTCTGCCGCTGAACAGCAGATGCAGGTCGTGGCGAGGTTCGAACTTGCCTGCGAAGCGGTCGACGTCGTCTCGCTGAACGGTGTCATCGATGCGATGCGAACGAGCTACCGCGCCACGCTTGGTGCGCGGGGGTGCCAGCGCCAGGCGTCGTACGACGTGCTCTGCGGCGACAACGGCTTCGTCGACGGCGCCCGCGACATTGTCTGCACTCGAGTCGCTGGGCCGGGGAGCTCGACGCCATGACACACCGTCTGCGGCCTCGCGGGCGGCGTGATCTCGCACCTCGGCATGGGAGCCACGGTGCGCTGTGACCACGCGGTGGGTGCGGTGCGTGCGCCCGTCACCATCCTGCTCGTGGTCGCCGCGGTCGCCTGCGCGGCACACGCAACGCAGGGAGCCTGCGCAGCGCCGCGTGCGGAGCGACGGCCAGCGAGACCACGGGCACGCTCGAGGTCCACGCCATGCGTCGCGGCGGCAAGCCCGCGGTCGGGGCGTCGGTAGTGATGCTCGGTGGTGGCTCCGACCGATTCCAGCGCCGCATCTGAACGTTCATCGGCGTGGATCGATGACCAGCTCGGCACGCGGGCGGGCCTGCCCGCGGATCCGCGCCCTCCGATCGACAGCGACCACCAGCCCGGGGCGTACCGTCCGCCAGCTAGCCGCCGATCGGATGACGGGGCCGACCTGTCCGCCGCGGTGGCAGCCGATCGAATGAAGGGCGCTGGGAGAGAAGCCGTCGCCGAGCTGACGCCGGCCCTCGACCCGGTCATCCGCTCCGCGCGGGGCGGCGGTTGCCGGGCGGAACCGCGGCGCTGGTCGCGCGTCCCGGCCGGGTCGCCGCGGTCGGCTTCCAGCCGGCGCGGTTGCTGAAGGACTCCTTCGACAGGGGCGGCGCGTGGTCGTACTCGTCCCCGGTCTTCTTCGCGTAGGCGTCGGCGGCGACGTACAGGAGCGACTCGAACTCCAGCCCCTGCGGCGCGGTGTGCGGATCGGCGAGCACCCGGTCGTAGAACGCGCGTCCGTTGGCGACGATGACGCACCGGGTGTACAGGAAGTCGTCGGCCGAGATGTAGGCGTCGCCGTCGTCGGGATCGAGCTCGCCGCGGTAGACCCCGCGCGCGACGGCGCGCGTGTCGAGCGCGAACAGCTTGGCCGCGAGCAGATCGTCGAAGGCGTAGATGTCGTCGACGGTCATCGCCGCCAGCGCCCGCACCGCGTGGCGCAGCACCGCGTCGTCATCCCCGGTGCGCTTCCAGTCGAACGTCGCGATCAGCGCCCAGAACACCGCCTCGGTCATCGGGCCGGTCGGTGGCGGCGCTGCTGGTGGTGGTCGGCGGCGAGCGCCGGCCTTGACCGTGGTGTAGCCCTTGGCGAGCTTCGCGCGCACCAGCGCGGCGGCCGCCGCCCGCGCCGCCGCCGGGGTCGCGAACACCTTGGTCTGCCGCTTCCCGACGGTGTCGATGCGCCCCCACCAGACGCGCAGCTCGCGGCCGACGACCGCGCATTCCCAGAACTTGCGCGACGTCCCGGCCGTGCACTCGAGGCGCTCCACGCCGAGCAGTGTCGCCGCGGCGCGCGTCACTCGCAAGCGGTCCGGACGCAGGTGACGGCCTCGGTCGAGTTCATTGGCTCCGACGACCAGCGCAGCGGCGACCGGCGCCGGGGCGGTGACGCTCCAGCGATCTCCTGACCCCGGGGCGCGGCCGATCGGAAACCGGGCCCCGATCGGCCTGCGTTCCCATCGTCGGGTGGGCCCATCGTCGGAAAGCTCCCTCGTTCCGATCGGCTGCCACGCGGAGGGTGGGCGAGCCGGCGCTCGGCCGCCGCGCGGCCGGCTGGTCTATGCTTCGACGCATGATCAGCGCACGTGTCACCAAGCTGAAGAAGCGACTCGACCGCCTGGCGGCGAAGGCGGAGGGATGTCCCGCGGCCTCGGACCCACGCGCGCGAAAGGTGTTCGACGCGGCGCTGGCGAACTTCGTCAGTGGTGGCGATGCCCTCCTCGACAAGGCCACGAAGTACCTCTGGAAGTACTACCGCGCAACGATCGCCGCGTTCGACGACGCCGAGCTCGACGACTACGAGATCCCGCGCCTGGCGCGCGACACCGATATCTGGAAACACGTCGCGATCTCCCGGCCGCCGTCCTTCGAGCTCGGCCGACGGTCGAAGTACGAGCCAGGCATCTCGTACTTCTCGTTCGAAGGAGAGGTGAGCTGGGAACCCGAGCACGGGCTCCAGCTGGTGTTCGAACACGGTCGCCGTGTCTGCAAGGTTGGCCCCTATGACGGCCACCACACCCAAGCCCACGCCTATGACGATCTGTCGCTGTTGCGGGTGGTGTTCAAGGACTGAGTGATCGTTGTTGACGGCATCCAGACCCCCGTCGCGCTCGCGCTCCGACGGCTGAGGTCGAACGGCGGAACCGTTGGCGCAGCGTGTCGCCGACAGCGGGTTGCCATGCGTGTCGGTGGCGCGATTGCCCGCCCGCCTGCGACAAGACCGCGTTCATGTGGCCTATGTTCGGCCTGCTTCAGGAACGCCTTCTCCTTCTTGGCCCGAGGCATACCCAGTGCGGCAAAGGGGGGGGGCCCGTCCTGCAGTTGACGCCGGCGCGCCGGCGAGCCGTCAGGCGCCACTGCCACAGCCGAACAGCAGCGCGATGTTGTATATTTCGGACATGGAAGGCTTGGCAGAGACGGCTCGAAAACGCAGCTCGCGCTTGGGGCTAGCCGTGCTGGCGATGCTAGTCGCGGCGGTCTCGAGCCTCGCGTTCACGCGTGTTGAGTTGACAAGCGGGCAAACCCTCTCCGTGCCAGAGGCCGCATACGCATCCCTGCAGCTGTTTACATTGAACAATGGCGCGTGCCCTCGCAGCGGAACCGGCTGGGCGGCAATCCTCTGGGCTTGCTACTTTATCGCGCCGCTTGTTAGCGCGTCTACACTCGTCAGTTTTGGAGCCCAAGTATGGAGCGATATTCGGGGCCCCGCGCACCGTGCGGGGCAGCTGCGCGGACACACGGTCGTGGCTGGGTATGGCAAGTACACCGAAGCGCTGCTGGCGAACTTGGCTCGCGAGAAAGCGCGGAAGGTGGTAATCATTGACTCCAACGGGAAGCTTGCGAGTCCACATCATCCGGAGCACCGTGAATGGCCGGTTCTTCGCGGTGACTTCGGGAGCGAGGGCGTCCTACGTGCCGCCGGCATCAGCGTCGCCGACGAGGTCTACGCCGCGTCGGATCAGAGCTTCCGCAACCTCGCCGCGTGCCAGCAGGCGGTGGCGGTACGACCCGGTATCCGTTCGTACGCGCTAGTTGCTGATCCAGACCTCTGGGACGGCCTGGGTGACACGGTGACAGACCTCGGCATCGAACCGATCAATCCCTACGCGGTCGCAGCGCGAAACTGGGACTTCGATGGCCCCGTGCTAGTGCTTGCAGGATTCGGCGGGTTCGGACGCGCGATCGTTCTGGAGCACGGGCGCGGCGCGACTCGACGGCTCAAGCGCGTCGTGTTGATCGATCGCGATGCCGATCGGAAGTGCCGGCATCTCCTGAAGACCTACGGGCGCGACGACATCGCGGAGCTCGTGCCCATCAAGGGGGATATCTACGACCCAGCGGTCTTTGAGCAGGCGCTCACCCTCGCGAACGTTCCTGAGCCAATGGTCATGCTCGCGACCGGCGACGATGAGAGCAACGTCGAGATGGCGCTGGTCTTACGGCATCGCTGGAACATCAGCGCGACCGTCATCGTCCGCCTCGGCACGCAGAGCGCCGGCATGACGGAACTGGCCAAACGGGCTGGGTTCCGTTGCGTGGCGCTGCAGAACCTCATCAAGACTTCCGACCTGCAAGGCGCACGCACGCCGCCTGCCGAGATCGACCGTGGACCGTGAGAAGCCATAGCGGCCTCGCTGCGACACGCGTGGAGCGGTCAGCATAGGTAGGGCCGCTGAACAAGTGAACTCGGAGCGCCCGGTAAGTAGTTGTCGCTCATCAAGTTGGTCGACGTGGGCTGTCAGGGCGGGCTAGCGCGAGGTGTTCCTATCGTGGTCATTCGCTTTCGCCATCTCAAGCTCAAGCTCCGTTGTACGGCTTGAACCCAACGTAGCCCTTGCCGGGCGAGCCATCGTTGGACGCGGCGACGCGCTCGAGCTCGTCGCGTTGATCTGTGAGAAACGCGATCTCGCGGTCGAGCCGGCGGCGCTTCGCGGGATCGGCGCCCCCGCCGCGCTCGGCCAGACGCGATGCGATCACCGCCCGCAGCGCCGGCAACGTCATCTGCGCCTCCCACGATCGTGTCCCCGGCTTCATGTGCGCCGGCGTCGGCGATAGCTTGAGCGCGATCGCGATCGCCGCGATCAGCGCGCCGACCAGCGCGAGGAGCGCGAACAGCACTGAGCGCGTCGCCAGGTACACGCCGATCGCGACGAGGATCGGGAGCCCGAACAGCATGAACACGCGCAAAATGATCACGGCCGGTGAGGGTCGGGCGTGCGCGCGCGCGCGATCGAGCAGATCCTCGGTCCTGCCCTTGAGCGCCTCGAGGCGAGCGATCAGCTCTTCCTTCGAGGGCGGAGGTCCTTCATCGGTGCGGTCGTCGTTGGCGGCGGGCATGCCCGAGTCTACGACTCCCGCGGCGCCTACGGCATCGGCGGAAGGGCCGAGCAGCGGAAGAGCTCACCCGAGCGGAAGGAGGCCGCCGATCGGAAGAGGGCACGACCGTCGTCTTGATACCAGCGCGACCCCCGGAGGGGATGAGACCGATGCGACCCGGAGCCCGGTCCGACGTTCCGATCGGCTGCCAGTCGGCGATGGGGCCACGCGCAGATGGGGGTACCCGAACGCGACGCCACCCGAGACGGGGTACGCTGGCGCGGCATGGGGCGAGACGATTGGTACCGGCGCACGACCTGGTCCGCAACCGACCGGGCTGAGTTCTACGCTCGCCTGAATCGGTCGCGCACCTTGGAGGCCAAGGCGCAGTACCTGTGCATCCAGGCCGGGCACTTGCAAGAGACCGGTGACTGCGACCGAATCGCGGCGGCCGTCGAGCTGCTCGACGATCTTGTCGCGAGGTTTCCCTGCACATTCCAGCTCACCATGGCGCATCTCCAGCGGGCCGAGTGCCTGGACGCGCTCGATCGCGTCGGGGAGGCGATCGAGAGCTTCCGCGCAGCCGTGGCCGCGCGGCGGGCGTTGCCGAACGTCTGTACGCGCGTGGCCCTCGTGTTCGGAATGTTCTGCATCCGCCGCGAGCTCGTCGAGTTGCTCCCCGAGGCCGAAGCCTACGTGGTCGAGTTCGATGACGAGTCGCCATTCCCCCGCGACGTGTTCGAAGCCAACGCCGTGTTCGCCATCGCCCGAGCGCAGCGCGGCGACACGCCGGGTGCCCGTGCCGCCGCCGTGGGCGCCCTCGCGGCCGCGCGGCTGACGACGTCGGGGCTCCCCGCGCATTCCACGCTGGGGCTCGTGGACGACGTCGAGCCGAAGCTGCTCGCTCAGCTCGAGCGCCTGGCGGGCTGAGATCAGGCCGGGCGCGACTTCGCGACCTCGTCGCCCGCCGGCGCGACCGCGGCTGGCTTTCGCCCGACCAGGCGAGCCCAGAAGCCCTGACCCCGCGCCCGCGACAGCAGCCAATCCACCTTCGCGGCGAGCCGGCGGGCGTCGAGGGCGCCGACCACGACGTCGAGCACCTCGCCGTCGTGCACCAGCACCATCGTCGGGATGGAGCTGATGTTGAACGCGGCCGCCAGCTGCGGGTGCGCCTCGGTGTTCACCTTGTAGAAGCGCACCGCGGGCTCGTCCCCCGTGTGCTGCGCGGCGACCGCCTCGAAGTGCGGGGCGAGCGCGCGGCAGGGGGCGCACCACGGCGCCCAGAAGTCGATCACGCCGGTCCCGCCGCCCGGGCTCATCAGGCGCTCCACCGCCGCGCGGCTCGTGAGGTCGGTGTACGGCTTGGTCGTGGTTCGCGTCATGAACGTGAGAGCCGGCGCACGGCCGAAGGGTTCGCGCCATCGTCCGCGCTGGTCGCGGCCGTCGGCGCTGCCCGTGGCCGCGCGGCTGGCGTTCCCGCCGCCGCCGGGCGTTCCCAGCGGCCTGCGGGGGCGCTCGGCGTACGATTCGTGCACAGGTGTCGGGCGCGCAGGCAGCTGCGCTGGCCAGCCCGGGCTCCCACGAACCCGGTCGACGCCAACGAACTCAGGTGCCTGCCGGCGTCGCCTGGGCCGGCACGGGCGCTGCAACGTCGGTCGCAGGACGATGACGACGCGAGCGCGAGCGGCCGAGATCGCCGATGCCGACGTGACGTGGCGCGACCGCGTCGAGCTGCTCGTCACGGAGCCGAACGGCGCGTCGAGCCGCGTGCTGTGCATCCCCTTCGAAGGCGAGGACACCGCGGCGGCTGCTGCACCGCCGACGCGCCACGAAGACCCGTCCCGGGGCCTGTAGTTCGCCCCGTCCGCCGGGTGGCAGCCGATCGGCGGAAGGGGGCCCGACGCCCTCATCGGGCCTTCCGCTCCGGGGTGAGGGTGGCGCCGATCGTCAGCGCCGAGACCGTGATGTCGTCCTGGCGGTCGATCGTGATCATCCCCGTTCCGAGCGCCTGCCACCCGGAGGAGGGCCGCCGGTTGCCACCCGGAGGAGGGGCCCGCGCGCCGGCTGCCGTTCCGATCGCTGCCACCCAGAGGGGGCGCGGTGGAGGCGCGCCGGGGCGGGCCGCGCCGGCCAGGCGCCGGGGCACGGCGCCCAGGGTGGCGACCGGCAGGGTGAGATCGGGCGGCGACGCCGCCGAGACGACGACCGCGGCCCCGCGCGCGCGCTGGGCGCGCCGGGTGCCCGCCACAACGGCCGGTCAGTTGTTCGGCAGCGCGTATCCGAGCAAGCCCACCGTCTGGTAGCCCTCGCAGGCCGGAGCGGTCGAGACCATGTGGTCGAGGCCGCCGGCGAAGACACAGGCGTAGAGCGGGACGGTGCCCGCGACCTGCGAGGTGTAGATCCACCCGACGGGGCCCATGGGCTGATCGCCGGCGCAGCTCTGGTCGCGGGTCAGCAGGTTGTGCGCGCCCCGGGCGCACTCGAACAGCATCACCGTGCCGGGCTGGCGCTCGCGGTGGAGCTTCCACCCGGCGCCCTCCGCGCTGAAGCCGGAGGGCAACATCCGCGAGGAGGCCCAGTGCCCGTCGCCGAACTTGTAGCCGCGCGTGAGGATCGTGTAGGGCAGATCCTCGAAGCCGCAGTCGTAGGTGCCCGGCTTGTTCATCCTCGCCCAGCGGGACCAGGACGGCTTGAAGGTGTTGTTCGCGCGCACCAGGCCCATGGCCGCGCCGTTCTCGAGCGCGCCGAAGTCCTTGTAGCGGTAGAGGATGAAGCTCGTGATGTTCGGCGTCCCCAGGACGTTCCGGTGCGCCGTGCACAGGCCGGTGTCCTGGAGGGCCTCGCTCGAGCCGGCGCCCGAGTTGATCCCCTGCTCGGTGAGCTGGACCTCCCACGCGTGTGGCCGCGTCGGGAACCTGGCCATCAGGTGACCGACGATCACGCCGACGTTGCCGAACGTCACCTGGGGCAGATCGGTCGGATCGAAGGACGGCAGCGACCAGCCCTTCGGGTACGGGTGCAAGGCCACCTGCCACTGCCGGGCGCCCGCGCGCGCCGCGAAGCCGTCGATGAACTCCTCGGCGCCGATCAGCGGCCAGCTGGTGGTCAGGTTGGTCAGGCTGCTGGCGAAGTTCTGATCGAAGGGGACGAACACCTTCGCCTCCGACTGATGCGACTTGATGAGGTCGTAGGCGGCGTTGAAGTTGTCCGCGTAGCGCTGGATCCAGGCGTTCTTGTCGCAGGGGGTGATGCCGCCGCCGGCCACGTTCTGGCCGCAGCCCACGTCGAACCAGATGTTGTGGTTGACCTCGTTGTGGATGATGAAGTCGGCGATGCGCCCGTTCGCGCCGCCGTCGTATCGGCTCGCGAGCATCCCGGCGAAGCGCGCGAAGTCGGCGGCCTCCCGCGGCGCGCAGAAGTTCTGGAACCACGGGTCCGCCGTGTACGGCGAGCAGCCGGCGACGCGCGCCCAGGTCGGCACGCCCCAGATCGCCGCGGAGACGAGCACGCCCCGGTTCGTCCAGTCCTTGATCGCGCGGTCCGTGGCCTGGTCGATGCGGAAGCAGAAGCCGTCGTACTGCTGGTAGCCGCTGGCGCACGGGGCGGGGGCTCGGTTCGCCTCCCAGACGTACCAGGGCAGGTCCAGCTTGATCCGGAGCGTCCTGTGCCCCGCGAGGGTCGCGGGATCCCCGTCGTCGGGCGTGATGCCCTTGATGGCGTACGCGTCCAGCACCGGATACGCCGGTCCGATGACGACCCCGGCATCCAGCGGGACGTCCGCGTCCGGAGGAACGCTCGCGTCCGGGGGAACGTTCGCGTCCGGGACGACGCCGGTGTCCCCGCCAACCCCGGCGTCGATGACCTGGGCGTCAGCGCCCGGGTCGTCGCCGCCATCTCGGGCAGTGTTCGATTGGCCGGTCGAGCAGCCGAGGCCGCTGGCCAGGGTCGCGAGTGGAGCCAGCACGGCGATGAAGTGGCGCATGGGATCCTCGTGATGCGATGTCAGCTGGGCCGTGGTCACAGGGACGTCGAGCGGGCGCGCGGCGCTCGGCGCCGCCGGATGACGGCGCCAGGCGCATCGCCGGGCGGCCTCCGACCGTCGGGTCGGCGCTCGGCGTCGTGCTCGGCGTCCTCGCGGCGCCGAGCGGACCGGTGACGCTCGCGCTGCACCCGCGCGCGCGGCGTCGTCCCTGGTCCCCCGGCGTGTGCACGGTGGGCACGATAGTCGAGGGGGGCCGGCGCGCTTCTTACGTCGTCTTTTCTGGCGGCGGGAGCGCGGCGACCTCGACGCACGCGGCGACACCTCGATCAGCCGCCGCCCGATGACCGGCGCCTCTCCCTCCGGGTGGCAGCGGTGGCAGCGGTGCCTCGGTCGGGGCAGTCGGTCACCACGCGGATCGCCTGATGATCGCTCCCTCGCTCATGGCTTCCCACGTCGGCGGGTCCATCGCCGACAGCTCGGCGTACGTGGTGAGCGGGTGGAAGTCGAACTCGTCCGCCAGCGTCGTGCCCGCCAACCCGACGTCCCCCGAGATCAGCAGCTCGCCGCGGGCGTCGAAGTGGCTCGCGTCCAGCTTGGAGGTGCACAGCTCGAGCTCGACGGCCCCCGGCGCCAGGCGGTACAGCCCTGACGCCCCGCACCCGACCCAGAGGATGTCGCGGTGCTTGGCCACCCGGTACAGCGTCCGGTCGAACGGGCCGCGTCGGGCCCACCCGTGGACGGAGCCCTCGAGGAGGTAGCGCGAGCCGGGGCCGCACGCGTACATCTCGTCGTCGCTCACCACGCACACCGAGGCCAGCGCGGCGTTCACCGGCGACGCGACCCGGCGCCAGCGCCCGTTCTCGAGGAAGAAGATCGCGCCCTCGAGGCCGACCCCGACGATCAGGTCGGGGCGCACGCCGTGCATCTCGAGGATGGGCACCTCCGGCGCCGCGACGGCGTTCCACCGACCGCGGGCGTCCCGGAGGAAGACGGCGGCGTCGCGCCCGCCCGGCGCGAAGCCCCACGCGTAGACCAGCCCCGCGCCGTCGAGGCCCCAGACCCCCGCGAGCGTGCCCTCCACCTCCTGCAGGGTCCACTTCGCGTCGGGGGTCAGCCGTGAATAGATCACGCCCCCCTCGTGCACCACGTGCAGCTCTCCCGAGGCGCCGCGCCAGATCCCTGCGAAGCGCCCTGGGGTGGGGAGCTCGATCTGCATCCCCGACCCCTGCACCTCGCACACGTGCGACTCGCCGGTCTCGATCCCGAACGGCGCGCCGGCCTGCCACCGCAGCCCGATGCACGCGGCTCCGTCGAAGGTCAATCCGCTGACTTGCCCATAGGCGTGTTCGAATCTGTCTGTCAACGTCGTCTCCCGTTCATCGCGTGCCGCTCGGGCGTGGGGGCATGGGGTGAGCTTGGTCGTGTGCCGGCTGCGACTCAATCAGTCGGACATCCCATCCGCCATACGGGTTCAAGCCCGCCGGACGCGTGCGCGCGCCCCCAACTCACCATGACGGTGCGGTTGCGAGTTCTTCCCCTCCAAACGACGTGAACAGGTGTGTGCCAGGCTGCAGCCCGCCTGCGTCCGGCCACCCGCCGGGTGGCCGCCGATCCCACCCGCCGGGTCGCGTGCCGGAGCTCGCGAGCGTGCCCGAGCGCGAGGCGGTGTACGAGACGAGCGAGGCGGAGGGGTGCGGCTGCTGATCGGGCGGGGCCGGTGCCCCGCCGGACGGTCGCACGGTCAGGTGGGCGTGGAGACGTCGTCCCTGTTGCGCGTCGCGCGCCTGTGGGCGCTCGGGTTCGAAGTGCAGAACGAGATCGTGCACGCCCACGAGCTCCCGACGGGCTGCTCGGCCTGCGCTTCCTCGATCGCCTCGACTACACCATCCGGTCGCACCGCGACGAGGTCGAGGCACGGCTCGCGATGGCCTGATCTGGCGCCCTCGACGCGACGCAGCCGCGGGCGCGACTAGCCGATCCCCGGGCCAGGCGCCCAGCGTGGGCGCGCGGGCCAAAGCGCGAGCCCCAATGCCGGGTGGCAGCCGATCGGAGCAGGGCACCAACGACGCTCGACGACGGCGAGGCAGCGCTGGTCGAGCGCTGAGCGCGCCGCCTCGCGGCTATTGCCCGGACTTCGAGCGGCGCCGCTTGAGAAGCCTGGCGGCGGCTTGCTTGCGCAGCTTCGCGAGCGTCTTCTGCTCGGGCGTGGGGTCGTTGGGTACGGCGGGTTTGCGTTTGCTCATGGGGCCGCACCGTACCCGATCTCGTGGTCGTCCTCCCCGATTCTCGGCGGTGATGTTCGGCGCCCGAGCCATTTCGGGCCGGCAACGTCGGCGGCCCCCAATCCCGGGTGGCAGGTTCCGGTCGGTCGTGACTCAACTTCCCGGTTCCGGTCGGTCGTGACTCATTCCCGGGGCGCGACTCAATCTTCCGGGTCGAAGGGCCTGGAGCGGCGGAATCTGTCAACCGCGGCCGTGACGGCCCCCGCGGAGACGGCCTCTCGGAGCGTCGTCGATCACGGCGCGTGCAGGTTGCGGCAGGCGTCGAGGCGCGGCGTGACGTCGTGGCCCTTGGCGTCGAGCTTGTAGTTGGCCAGGTCCTTCGGGAACCAGTCGAGGTTGCACGAGTAGAGGTGCCCGCCGAAGCGCTGGATCGCCTTGAAGTAGTGGGCCCCGACGTCGCCGCGGTACGAGCTGCGGTACAGGATCCAGATCCCCGCGGCGAGCTGGCCGCGCTCGCGGACTTCGCTGGTGAACGTGCCGTCGGCCGAGGTCGCGTCGCGCTCGAGCTTGGCCACCGCTGCGTCGTAGCCGGCCTCGCCAGGTTCGATCCACAGGTGGACCCCCGGGAGGTCGATGTCGTGCGTCGGGGCGAGCCCGGCCGGCACCGTCATGCACAGCCCGAGGTCGGGCTGGTACCAGCGGCCCTGGCACTCGGCGGCGGTGGCCGCGGGGGTGATGCTCTTGCACGCGTCGGTCAGCGGGGTCACGTCACGCCCGGCGTCGTCGATCGCCGGCTTGCCCTTGACGTTGCCGACCGACCACAGCACCTCGCACTGGACGGTGTGGTCGCGCAGCCGGACGACCGCCCGGATCCGCGCCGAGCCCATGGTCCCGTGGTAGGTGTCGCCCCAGCGCATCCACTTGCCATCGGGTAGATCGCCCTGATCGATCGCGCGCCGGCCCTGGTGCTCGTCGGGCGTCCCGGCCTCCTCGACCATGGCCGCGACCCACTCGTCATAGCGGGCCGCGGTCGTGGCCTGGAGCGAGATCCTGGGGGCTGCGGGCGTGGTGTCCGCGAGCATCAGCCGGAGCGTGGCCGGGCCGGTCGCCGTGGTGCAGAAGGCCGGGTCGACGTGGGCCCACTGGCCGGCGCACGGGGCCGGCGGCGCGGCGTCGATCGCCAGCGGCGCGGCGTCGACGGCGACCGACGCGGTGGTCGCGGTCGCGCCGGGTGGTGGCGCCGCGCGTTTGCAGCCGACCAGCGCGATCAGGACGACCCACAGCAGCGCAGTCCGCATGAAGCGATCCTACGAGTCCCCGCGTCGGCGCGCGGCGCTTGTCCTGCGGCACCTGGTCGCGCTGTTCCTCGACTTCGTGCACAGAAACGTCTCACCCCGTGGCGGTCGGGCTCGCGGCGCTTTCGGGGAGGACCGAGGATTCTGCGGCGCGATTCGCGCGGGAGCACCGGGATAGCGTGTCCCGGTCGGTTGCGACTCAAGCAGGGGGCGACTCAAGCAGGTGGCGACTCATGCAGGGGACGCCGCTGCCGGCGCGGGGGGGGCGCGATCAGCGCTCGATCACGCGGGCCGCCGGCAGCTCGGCCGGGCGCGCGGCGGTCCGCGCCAGGAACTCGTCGAGCCCGGGCGCGTCGATCCGCACCAGGCCATCGCCGCCGCAGAGCTCGAGCGTGCGGCCCGACACCCGGTGGGCGGTGGCGTCGGGCGCGGCCGCGAGCGCCCGGGCCCGGGCCAGCCCGGCGCTGATCGCGTGGGCGTGCAGGCACGCGTTCAGGCCGACCATCGTCGAGGCCAGCAGCGGCAGCGCGACGAACGCGCTCACGGCCAGGATCAAGAACAGCGCCAGGCCGCCGGTCGCGAGGGTCAGCGCGCCGGTCAGCACCACCCCGCGCCGGGCCGCGCGGTGCCGGCGGCGCAGGAACGGGGCGACCGAGGGGACGGCCAGCTCGGTCGTGTCGTCGCGCGCAGCCCGCACTCTAGATCGTTAGCATGGTCGCGACCACGGGGCGGGCCGGACGCGCGGGCCTGCGATCACGTTGACCTGGTCTGCGGCCGCCGTCCGCACCCGTCCGGGATCCGGACAGGGCCGGACAGAGCGTCCGACATCCGGACAGCGCCGGCCGGTGGACGGACACCGGGTGGTGACCGGGCCGCGACCGCCGCACGCCGCCAGTCGCGGCGACCGCGCGGGTTGCGCAGGGGCTCGCGCACGCGCGCTGTCGGCGGAGGGTGGGCGAGCCCGCGGTCAGTACGTCGTGACGGTCTTCATCGTGAGCGTGCCGGAGACCTTGGCGCCCATGACGCCCTCGACCGGCCCGGTGCCGCCGATCTCGAGCAGGTGGCCGGTGGCCGTGTCGGCGCGGGCGGCCCCGGTCACCGTCATCGACATCGACCCATTCGGGTTCTTGATGGCCATCTTCATCGTCATGTCGAACCGCGCCACGCCAGCTTCGACCGCGACCAGCGTCAGCTCCATCTGCTCGAGCGACTTCTTCTCGTCGGACTTGGGGTTCTGGCGGGCGTTGACCTTGGCCAGCTCGTCGGGCGTGAACGCCACCTTCTCGCCGACCTTCCAGACCTTGCTGGCGATGATCTCGTCCATCGGATCCGGCGTCCCGAGCTCCTCTTCCTTGTCGACGACCTTGGCGAGCTCCTCGGCGGGCGGCGCCGATCCGTCCTCCAGCGTGGCCTTCACGTCGTCGCCCTCGCGCCAGACCACGTAGGTCTTGCCCGCGATCGGCGACGGCTTGTCCTTCGACCGGCCGCCCATCGTCTGGGTCTCGGTCTCGGCGGTGTAGGTGATCTTGATCTTGGTCTTGGTCCCGCCGTCGACGGCGAGCACCTCGAACGTCTCCTCGCTGTGCTTCGCCATCTGCATCTCGACCGTCTTGCCGGGGCCGGCCTCGATCGTGAGCGTCATCTTCATGTCCTCGGCCTTGGTCTCCTTGTCGCCGACCTTCTGCACGCCGAGCGGGAGCCTCAGCCCGTCCGCGGGCGCCTCGGTCGGCGCGGCGGACCCCGACGCGACCGCGCTGCCCGCGCCCGCCGCGACGGCCGAGCCCGCGCCCGGCGCGACCGCGGAGCCCGCGCCCGACGCGGTCGCCGTGCCCGCGGCCGGCGCCGATCCCGCGCCGGCCGCGTCCTCCTTCTTCTTGCAGCCGGTGGCGGCGAGGATGAGCGTGAGGGCGAACGCGTGGGCGAGCTTCATGGCGCGGTTGTACCAGACCGGCTCCGGCTGCGGCCGCTTCCCAGCCAGGGCTTCGCACCGGCGCGGCTGGATCGGGTGTGTCGGACGGTCGCGACGCACGCTCCGGGGGCGACTCGATCTCGGGTTGCGACTCGATCTCGGCGGCACCTGGCTCGCTCGCGGTCGCGGGGAGACGGCCGTCGCGCCTTCACCGCGCAGGGCCGCTGGGGCACCACCTCTTGGTTGGACTCTGAGTGGTTGCGACTCCAGGTCGGCGCGGCGCACCGAGCGTGCCGGGTCACGCCCGCGGGGGTGAGCCCGCGCCCGCGGCGTTTGAGCAGCTCGGCGGCGCCGACGTACGCGACCGTGACGCCGAGCAGCGACGCCAGCAGGAGCGGCGGCGGCGCGACGAAGCCCAGAATGGTGGCGCCCGGCACGAACGGGATGGCGCAGGTGATCGGGATCAGCGCCAGCGTCGACCACAGCAGCACCCGCCCCGGCCGGCTCCGGTAGAGCGGACGGTGGGTCCGCACCACCAGCGCGATCACCAGCTCGGTCAGGAGCGACTCGATGAACCAGCCGGTGCGGAACAGCGCCGGGCCGGCGGCGAAGCCGTACCACAAGAGGCCGAACGTGAACGCGTCGAACAGCGAGCTCAGCGCGCCGAACCGGATCATGAAGCTGAGGATGAAGCCCATGTGCCAGCGGCGCGGCTGCGCCACCAGCTCGGGATCCACCGCGTCGTCGGCCAGGCCGATCGCCGGGATGTCCGACAGCAGGTTGTTGAGCAGGATCTGTCCGGCCAGCATCGGCAAGAACGGCAACAGCAGCGATGCCGCCGCCATGCTGATCATGTTGCCGAGGTTGGCGCTCATGGTGGTCAGCACGTACTTGAGCGTGTTGGCGAACGTGCGGCGCCCGGCCTCGACCCCGCGGCGGATCACGTCGAGGTCGGGCTCGAGCAGCACGAAGTCGGCGGCCGCTCGCGCCACGTCGACCGCCCCCTCCACCGACAGGCTGGTGTCGGCGGCGTGCATCGCCGGCGCGTCGTTGATGCCGTCGCCGAGGAACCCGACCACGTGGCCGGCGCGGCGCAGCGCGGCGATCACTCGCAGCTTCTGGTTGGGGTCGACCTCGGCGAACAGGTCGGCCTGATCGACCGCGCGGGTCAGCCCGTCCTGGTCGAGCGCGGCCACGTCGTGGCCGGTGAGCAGGCGGGCGGCGTCGAGCCCGACCGCGCCGGCGACGTGGTGGGTCACCAGCGCGCTGTCGCCGCTGATGATCTTCACCTTCACGCCGAGGCCGACCAGGGCCGCGATCGCCGCGGCGGCGCCGGCCTTGGGACGATCGGTGAAGGTCAGGAAGCCCGCGAAGGTCAGCTCGGCCTCGGTGGCTCGGTCGATCGGCGTGCCCGCCGGGAGGTCACGGGTGGCGACGCCGATGACCCGGGTGCCGGCGGCGGCCCAGGCCTGGTAGCGGCCGCGCAGCGCGACCCGGGCGGCATCGTCGAGCGGCGCGCCGTCGGCGCCGCGCGCGCAGCACGCCAGCACCGACTCGAACGCCCCCTTGCAGATCAAGCGCACGCCGGCGGCGGTCGCGACCACCACGCTCAGGCGCTTGCGGGCGAAGTCGTAGGGGAGCTCGGTGACCTTGGCCGGCTGCGCCGCCGCGCCGCCGCGCGCGATGATGGCCGCGTCGAGCGGGTTGGTGAAGCCGGCCTGCAAGGACGCGTTGGTGAAGGCCAGCGCCTGGACCTCCGGCGACGGCGCGCCGCCCGGCTCGAACGCCCCAGCCAGGGCCACGTCGCCCTCGGTCAGCGTGCCGGTCTTGTCGGTGCACAGCACGTCCATGCTGCCGAGGTTCTCGATCGCCTCGAGCCGCCGGACCAGCACGCCGTGCTTGGCCATCAGCTGCGCGCCGCGCGCCAGGTTGATGCTGACGATCGCTGGCAACAGCTCGGGGCTCAGGCCCACCGCCAACGCGATCGCGAACAGGAGCGTCGCGATCGGCGGCCGGCCCAGGATGACGTTGATCGCGAACACCGCCAGCGCGACGACCAGCATCGTCGTGGTGAGCAGGTAGCCGAAGTGCCGCAGCGAGCGCTGGAACTCGGTCTCGGGCCGGGCCTCGGTCAGGCGGTGGGCGATGGCGCCGAGCTCGGACGCGCTGCCGGTGGCCACCACCAGCCCGGTCGCCGAGCCGCTGCGCACGTCGCAGCCGCGGTAGACCGCGCTGGCGCGGTCGGCCAGGCGGGCGTCGGTCGCCACCGCTGTCGGGCGCTTCTCGGCGGGGAAGCTCTCGCCGGTGAGCGCGGCCTCGTTGACGAAGCAGTCGCTGGCGCTGATGACGCGCAGGTCCGCGGGCACGATGCTGCCGGCGGACAGCGCGACCAGATCCCCGGGCACCAGCGCCTGGGTCGGCACCGGGGTCGGCCTTCCGTCGCGGATCGCGGTGGTGTGCAGCTGGACCCGGGCGCTCAGCACCTCGGCCGAGCGCTCCGCGGCGTACTCGCGGGCATAGCCGAACGCGGTGGAGGCGGCGAAGATCACCGTGACGATCGCCGCGTCGACCCACGCCGCGGTGGCCAGCGATGCGGCGGCGGCGAACACCAGCAGCAACAGCAGCGGGTTGTGGACCTGTCGCCACAGCACCGCCCGCTGCGTGACTGCGGCCTTCGCCTGCAGCGTGTTGGCCCCCCACCGCCGCAGCCGCAGCTCGGCCTCGGCGGTGGTCAGGCCGGCGCCGTCGGTGTCGAGCTGGCGCGCCACCTCGGCGACCTCGAGCGCCCACCACGGCACGGTGAGCGGCGGCGCCCGGCGTGGCGGAGGCGCGCGCAGCGACATGGCCGGCGAGGCGCGGTGCACGTCCGCGAGCGAAGCATCGATCGTGCCGGCGCCGAGATAGCGTCGGCCGCGGCGCCTGCGCAGGAGGTGCGCGTTCCCCTGTGCGCGGGCGCTCGCCCGCGCGGTTTGCGCGTGGCGTGAGCGTTGCAACCGGGTTGAGCATCCGCAGGCGCTGGCGAACCTGGCTGGTGCTCGGGCTGGTGCTGGCCGCGATCGCGGGGGATCTCGTCTACGCGCGGCCCACCGCCGCCGGCGCGCCACCGCCGCCGCGCGCACCGACGTCGCGCGCCTGTACCCGCCCGGCAGCCTCGCTCGCCCCGGCTGGTACATCCCCGCGCCCGCGCGCTTCCATCCACCCTGGCTGACCGGCGGCGACGACGCCGACGAGCCTGGTCGACGCTCCCCGAGGCGGCGCCGCCGGCGCCTCACGGGTTCGGCAGCATCGTCTCGACGTTGGCGAAGCCGTTGATGATGCCGCGGGGGCGGCCCGCGCCGACCTCGCCGGCGCCCGTGCGATTGCGCCCGTCGAGCACGATCGTCGGCACCTTGCCCTCGAGCTTGCACCAGTCGGGGTACTTGAACGCGTCGTAGTTGGGGTTGTTCCAGCGGGCCATGACCTCGGCGTAGAAGCGCTCGGGCTCGAACACGATCAGCGGCACGGTGCGCGCCTTCACCGGCCTGTGCGTCTGCCAGGTCTTGCTGAACTCGCCCTCGTCGTCCTTGGCCTGCTTGTCCCAGAGCGGCCCGTACATCCCGCCCGACCAGTTCTTCCACAGGTCGTCGCTCCACGAGATGCCGGTGCTGTAGCAGGCGTCACCGCCGTGCGTGGCGCACGACACCGCGCCCGGCACGTAGCGCCCGGGGTTCTGCAGGTTGAACCAGCCGTTGTGCGCGGGGAGGCTGTACGGCAGGCGCGCGGTGCCGATCTGCACGCGCTCGGTGACGCGCGTCGCGGTGTTCTTGTAGTTGAGGCCAGTCGCGTAGAACGCGCCCGCGAACCCGACCGACGCGCAGCCGCCGCCGTCGTACTTCGCGTGGGTGTCCATCACCCACGGCGCGCGGTGCACCGCGTAGCGCGTCGCGCCGCCGGTGCGCACGTAGTCGTCACGCCACGAGATGATCGCGCGGCACTGCGCCTCGGTGATGCGGATGGTCGCGCGCACGAAGCGGTGGCGCACCGCCGGCGCGAGATCGCGCACCGCGGTCTTCACGTCGCCCATGCCCTTCAGGTACCAGATCTTGCCGGGCAGCTTGTCGACGTCGGGATCCGTCGTGTACGTGCCGCCGACGAGCTCCTCCTGCAGCTTGACCGCCGACTCCCAGTCGGCCTTGGCCTCGGCGTCGGTGTAGAGCTTGCCGTCGTCGTTGGTGTGGAACAGGTAGCTCGGGCCCTGCTTGTACACCGACCAGAACTGGCCGGCCTCCTTGCCGTTGGCGCCGGTCTGGCTGATGTAGATGGGCTCGTCGGTGCCGCACCGCACCTTGAGCAGCACGTGGCCGATCGAGTGCGAGCGATCGAGGCCCGCCGACGCGGCCGCGGTGCCGAGCGTGGTGACGAACAGCGTGAACGGGCTCTGCCAGTTGATCGGGTAGGGCGCCGGCATCGTGCCGATGCTCACGTAGGAGCCGGCCTCCTTCTCGGGATCGGTGCACTTCGGCGGTGGGCACACCGGCGGCTGCGTCGTCGGCGGCTGCGTCGTCGGCGGCTGCGTCGTCGGCGGCTGGGTCGTCGGCGGCATGCCCGAGCCGCCCATCATCGACCGGGAGGTGGTGCCGCCGTCTGCGGGCGTACAGCTCGCGAGGGCGAGCGAGAGACTGGCGATGACGAGCGTGAGGCGCATGGCGGTTCCTCCAGCGGAAGTCGGACGGGGCGAGGGCGCGCGGTGGTCGGGGCTCATGACGCCCCCAGCTCGAGCAGCGCGCGGATGAGCGCCTGCTCCTCGGGAGTGCAGTCGCAGAAGCACGTCAGGCCGTCGGGCGCGGTCACGGGCGTGCACGCCTCGTACGCGCTCGGGTCGCAGACCAGCTCGCACATCGTCGGCGGTCGCGTGACGCACACGCTGGCGGCGCAGGTCTGGCCGGGCGCGCAGCCGCCGTCGTCGAGGCAGCCGGGCGCGTCGATCACGCACAGGCCCGCGGCGCAGGTCTGGCCGGGCGCGCAGCCGCCGTCGTCGAGGCAGCCGGGCGCGTCGATCACGCACAGGCCCGCGGCGCAGGTCTGGCCGGGCGCGCAGCCGCCGTCGTCGAGGCAGCCGGGCGCGTCGATCACGCACAGGCCCGCGGCGCAGGTCTGGCCGGGCGCGCAGCCGCCGTCGTCGAGGCAGCCGGCCGGCGGCTCGACGCAGACCCCCTGGTCGCAGACCTCGCCGGGCCCGCACGGGGCGCACGGCTCGTCGACCACGCAGGTGCCCTCCTCGCAGCGCGCGCCGTCGCAGTCGAGGTCGGTCGCGCACGGCGGCGCCGGCTGCGCGCACGTGTCGACCGCGCACTCCTCGCCCAGCGGGCAGTCGCTGTCGTCGATGCAGCCGTCAATGACGACGCAGATCCCGGCCGCCTCGTCGCAGCGGCCGACCGCGCAGTCGTCGTCGCCGGCGCAGGGTAGCTCGGTCGTGCACGCGTGGTCCACGCACTGCGCGCCGACCGCGCACTCGGCGTCGGCCTCGCACCCGTCGGGATCGGTGCACGCGCCGATCTGGGCGGGGCACCCGGCGTCGTCGCAGGTCGTCGGATCGACGCTCGACAGCTCCGCGCAGTGGCCGCTCGGACAATCGGCGTCGTGCTCGCACAGGATCGTATCGTCGACGCAGGTGCCCTCGTCGCACACCGTGCCCTCGGGGCAGTCCGCGCCGTCGACGCAGACGTCGGGCGCGCACAGCGGCTCGTCGCCGTCGCCCGCGACGCAGTGGAACCCGGTCGGGCACTCGTCGCACGGCGGCTGGACGCACGCGCCGGCCTCGTCGCAGATCAGCGGCGCGGCGCAGTCGTCGTCGCCGTCGCAGTCGGGCACGTCGATGCACACGCCGCCGACGCACGCCGAGCCCGCGAGGCAGTCGCCGTCGTCGGCGCACGTGGGCGCCACGCACACCGGCGCGCCGGTCTCGTCGTACCGCAGCTCGTAACCGTCCGGGCAGCCGCACGCGTCAGCGCCCTCGCCGGAGCCGGAGCCCGCGCCGGAGCCTTCGAGGTTCGCGCTCGTCGTGTCGAGGGAGGAGCTTTGACATGCGGCGCTCGCGACCAGCGCCGCACACAGGAGTGATCTCACCATCGTGACCTCCGGTTGGTGGGCGCGCCGCGGATCGCGTCGCGCACGCCGAGCACCTCAGCAAGCGCCGGTCCAAGACGCAGGTCGGCGGCTTTCGCGTGGTTGTGTCGAAGACGCTGCAGGCCGCGCCCCGCGGTGCGGTGCGGACCCCGCAGGCCGGAACACGCGGCGGTTCGGCGGCCCGGGCCGGCGATCGCGCACATCCGAGGGATACGCGCGCTCATCGTCGTGAGGCTGATCGCCGGCGCTGCCGCCGCCCTGGCGCATAAGGCGCATCGGCGCGGTCTTGGTCGCTGGCGGGTTCGGCGGCGAGTTCCGGGTGGTGCCGAGGGAGCGCCTCGGGCGGGCGGGAACGTGAGGGTGGGTACCGACGTCGGGCGGCAGCCGAGGGTCGGGGCGCGCCGGGGCCATCCACGGGCTGGCGCACGTCGGGGGAGGACGGCGCGGACCGGGCTACGCCGGGGCGTAGACGTCGAGGTCGGGGGCGGGGCGCAGCCGCCGGACCAGAAGGGAACTGCTGAACGCCATCTTCCGATCGCCTGCGACCCGGAGCCAGCGTTCATCGACCACGTCCAGCGCTGCGCCGGCGCCTGAGCCGGCTGGCAGCGCGCCGTCGCATCGCGTACCATCGCGCGCGCATGCGATGCACCGGTGGGCGCGGCGCCGCCCTCATCGTCCTCGGCCTGACCCTCACCTCGTCGACCGCGCGTGCGGATAGGCTCGACGTCGCGCTCCCCGCGGGCTGGAGCGTGACCCACGGCGACGGGGTCGATCTCCTTCGGCTCCGGCGCGGCGCCACTGACGTCGGCGCTTCCCTCTACGTCGGCGTGTTCGCCTGCTGGCAGCCGCTCGTCGTCACCCCGGACCAGGTCACCGCGTGGGAGCCGACCTGGCTGCCAGCTGGTTGGCTGGGCGCGCGCCTCGGCGGCGACGTCGCGGCGGCGTGCTGGAAGGTGCCGACCGGGCGGCGCGTCGTGGTCAAGCTCCTGGCGTCGCAGGCCGACGCCGCGTCGTCCGACATCGTCGCGCTCCTCGACGCGCTCAAGGCGGCTGCCAGCGCGCCGGCCACCGACGACGGCGACGACGACGACGACGACGACGACGACGACGTTGACGACGTTGACGACAGCGACGTGGACGGCGACACCGACCCCGCGACCGACACCCCGCCCGCGATCGCGACCGACGCCGCGATCGCCCCCGCGACCACCGGCGACACCGTGGCCGACGTCACGACGGTCACCGACACCGCGCCCATCCCCGCGCCCACCCCGCACGCTGCGCGCAAGCCGCTCCTGCCCGTGCCGCTGCGCGTCGGGCTCGCCACCGTGGGGACCGACGCCGCGCGCGGCTGGGGCGTGCGGGTCGGCGCGCGCCTGGTGCGCGCCCTCGACTTCCAGGAGTCCACCAGCGCCGCGCTGGTCGGCGAGGTCGGCTGGGACGATCAGACCGGGATCGCGCACGACGTCCACGTCGAGCTCTCGCTCGGCGTCGGTGCCGGCTTGTCGTTGGTCGGCGCCGGCGGTCACGACGCGTGGGGTGACGGCACCAGCGCGGAGGTGCGCGGCGCCTGGTACGGCGGCGTCGGCGCGCGCTGGCGTAGCCAGTCCGTCCGTCCGTTCATGATCGAGCTCGCGCGGCTGTGGCGCGGCGCCGACGCGCCGGTCGCGGGCGCCGCCGACCAGGGCGCCGAGTGGCGGTTCAGCGGCGGCGTCGCGATGTGGCGCCGCACCCTGCGCGGCGTCTCCGTCGAGCTCCGCGATGTCGGAGCCACCACCACGATCGTCGTGGGTGCCGTGCTGGCGCTCTAGCGTCTCGCGGACGCCGCCGCGCAACGGCGCTCGCGACCGAGGTCATGAGGGCATACGTCGGGCGCGGGGGTAGCCCGACGCTGCACTTCGAACTCGAGCGCGACGCGCGCTGGTACGACGTGCACGACGTCGAGCGCGACCTCGTCGAGTACATCGACGGCTTCTACAACACGAGGAGACGCCATTCGCACAAGCGCTACGTCAGTCCTGTTGACTTCAGAGCGCCGCCTCCGTCAACTGGAAATTGCGGCGTAGTCGCGGTGTCCACGAAAGCGGATCAAGCTCAACCTGCGAGCTGTCGGCCGTGCGATGTCTCGGACGGTTGGGACTCACTCTCTGGGGACTCACGCTCTGGGCCTCACGCTCTGGGCCGATCGACTGGCTGATCGCGCGGTGGCGGCGGTGGCGGGCGCGCCCTGAGACTCGTGACCGGACGCACCCGGGGGCGCGGATGGTGATCGCGCGGCGAGACGCGCGGGTACGATGCAGACATATGAAGCCTATCGCCTGGACTGCGGTGCTGATCGCGATCGCGGCGACGACGATCGCCGATGTCCGGAAGGCGGACGCGTGCTCGTCGTCGTGCTGGCCGGGGACCTTCGTCCCCACCGAGGGCGCGACGGTGCCGGCCAACGTGCCGGCGCTGGTCTGGGGGCCGACCCTCGTCAACGGCGGGCCCGACATCACGTACGTCACGCTCACCCGCGACGACGGCGTCGGGAACCCAGTCGTGGTCCCGTTCACCGCGACCCAGGATCCGGCGGGCTACTTCCTGCTGGTGCCGTCGGAGCCGCTGGTGGTTGGGGCGACCTACACGCTGGTCGACGACAGCCCGTGCGACATCTTCCCGACGCCGCGCGCGACGTTCACGGTCGGGCCGTCGGCGCCGCTACCGACCCGGCTGGGCACCTTGACCGCGGCGGTCGAGGCGCAGGCGCAGCGCACGCTGGCAACCGCGTCGGGCTCGTGCAGCGTCGAGGCGATCGTCGCGGGCGTGGAGATCGCGGTGGTCTTCGACGCCGAGGCGGCGCCGTGGCGCGACGTGCTGCACTTCGAGACCCGCGTCGACGGCAACCCGTGGCACCCGCAGGGCAACATCCTCCTCGCGCCGGCGCCGGGCGCGAGCTGGGTCGGCCGCGGCGTCGATCGGATCTACGCGGTGTGCCAGAACCTCGACAACTTCGGCTTCCCGTCGCTCGACCTGCCCCAGGGCGGCCACGAGGTGGAGATGCGCGCGACGATGCCGGGCACCTCGCTCGCGTTGTCGGCGGGCCCGGTGCCGGCGTTCCTGGCGTGCGCGCCGCTGCTCGACGCCGGCCACAGCGACGGCGACGCCCAGCTGGGCCCCGATGCCGGCTCGAGCGTGATCGACGGCGACGGCGGCTGCGGCTGCGGCTCGTCGGGCGGCGGCTCGGCGTCGTGGCTCGGCCTCGCGCTCGCCGCGCTGCTGTTCAGAACGCCCCGCGCACGCCGAGGGCGGGCAGGAACGGCAGCTCGGTGATGCACGCGGTCCACCAGGTGGGCGGCGGCGTCGGCCATGCGCCGACCGGGGCACGACGGGCACACCGCCCGACCTTGCAGGGGAACGCGAGCAGGCGATCGCAGCCGCAGTCGCCGCAGCGGACCCGCACGGAGCCATGGGCGAGGACGCCGCAGGTCAGGTAGGTGCGCAGCTCGCGCTCGACGTGGCGCGGGACGCCGAAGCCGTGGGCGCTGCGCGCGCGGGCGCCGGCGAGGAATCCCTCGAGGTGGTCTCGCACCACCGCGCGCAGCACCGTCGCCTCCGGCCGCCGCCGCTCGGACGCTGTCGTCCCGCTCGCCGCGACCACCACCCGGCGCGCAGCACGCGGCGGGCCGGGCGCTCGGTCGAGAACGTGTTCCGCGCGTCGCCCGTCTGAGCGTCGGGGCGCATGTGGCCGCATCGCCTGGTGGAGGCAGGTGCCCGGGGCCGTGGTCGTTCTGGCAGCGGTGGCAGCCGATCGGAGGAGGGGCCTCTGGCAGCGGTGGCAGCCGATCGGAGGAGGGGCCGATGCCGCGACGCCGCCGCGACCGCGCTCGCGCGAGGAGGTCGATGAATCGAGGTTGACCGGTTGGCGGGTGCGCGATACCGAGTGGCATGGACCGGGTCGTGAACCAGCATCGACGCCTCGGGCTCGACGAGCCGGGGCGGCGGTACCTGCGACGTCACGACGACCTCGCGGCGCGAGAGTTCGACGAGGCGCTCCGATCGGCGGAGGAGCCGGCGGCGTGGACGTGCGACTGCGATCAGTGCGCGTACGTCCTGTCGCCAGCCGACTTCATCCTGCACAGCGCGGCGGCCAGCCTGGCGGGCTTCGAGCGTCCGGGCTTCGCGCGCCTGCGGCACGGCCCCGCGCCCGTGGCCGACAGCGCGCCATCACCGAGCGCGGGGGACCTGGCCAGCGTGATGCTGGCCCACCTGCGGGCGGTCGTGATCGACGGTCTCGACGTCACGTTGGACGCCAGCGCCCTCGGCCAGGCGGCGCGTTCCGGGCTGCGGCTGGCCGCGCGTGACACGCCGGCGCTCGCAGCGTGGTGCGCGGCGCGGCCGGGGGCGGTGGCGATGCTGCTGGCCCTGGCGCCGTTCTGGATCCGCTCGCTCGATGGCTGGGCCCCGCCCGCCGACGCCGATGGCGAGGACGTCGGGCTGGCGGTCATGAAGCACCTCTTGGTGCGCTACCCTGTGCCGGTCCCGCTGTACGCGCCGTGGCGAGGGACCTCGCCACCCCCGTTCAAGTGGGCCGTGTGGCTGGTGGTCCTCGGGCAGGGCGGCAGCCTGCACGACGCGGCGCGGGTGTTCGGCTGGCGGGTCGCACGCGCGCTCACCGGCTGGCTGGCGCAGGCGCCGGTCGAGCTTGGCCCGGTCGAAGCGGTGATGTGGGCCGAATTGCGGCGCCTGCGCGTCGGCGAGCCGGTCGTGCGCCGCCTCGGCACGCACCCCGCCTATCTCCTCGATCCGACCGACGATGGCGAGGGCGCGCTGCACGACCCGTTCGGCGACGACCGGGCGCCGCTCGCGCCAGCGAGCCAAGCAGCCCAGCGGCGGTTCTGGGACGAGACCGTGGCCTGGCTCCAGCGCCACGGCGCGGCGTTGACCGACGACGACACGGTTGCCGTGCTCGACTGGGCGATGCACTGCCACATCGAGGGCGCGCGCCCGGGCGGCGTGCCCTTTCGCTGGCGCGGCCGGACTGCGGCCAGCGTCCTGGCTGACGCGCGCTCGTACCATCAGCGGGTCACCGCTGGCCGGGGCTGGGCCAACGGCGCGGCGATCGCGTGGGCCCGCCATCGCGACGACTGGGCGCACGAGGACGTCGATGGTCGCTGGCTGGTCCGGGAGCTGTGCAGCGGGGACGCGCTGGCCGAGGAGTCGCAAGCGCTCCTGCACTGCGTGTTCGGCTACGCGTACCGGTGCGTCCAGGGGTTGTCCCAGATCTACTCGGTGGCGCACGACGACGAGCGCACGCTCACCATCGAACTCGACGCAGGCGGCGACGTCGTCCAGGTCCGTGGCCGCGCCAACCGAGCGCCCACCGAGCGCGAGCTGCAGATCGTCGCACGGTGGCGGAGCGCAGCGCCGGGCGTCGCTTCGGCGCGCGCCCGATAGTGCGGGTCCGCGCTCGAGCGTGCGACCTGATGCATCGCGCGCGCGCCAGAATCGGGGAGGACCATTGCGGGGCCGCGGGGCCCCGGCTCCGATGCTCCAGCCCCAGATTCCGATCGCTGCCCCAGATTGCGATCGGCTGGCTCACCGGATGGCAGCCGATCGGAGCAGGGCAGCCGATCGACGTAGCAGGGATTCCGCGACGCGATTCGTCGTGCGCTCACCGTGTAGTGTCCCCCCAAAGTCAAGACACTCGCGCACCCGGGATTCGGGCAGTGCGGGCAGGCGAGTGACGGGGTCGTGGTCGACGGATGTGGCTCCTCGGGGGCGAGGCCGCATCCGCAGCGGGCGGATCCGCGATGCCGCGTGGCAGCCGCTGCGACCCGGGTGCTGCCACCCGGATCGGATCCACCGTCGAGCAGCTCGTCATCCATGCGCCGCTGCACTGCACGCGGCGTGCCGGCCTCAGTACATGAACTCGATGATCGCGATGTCGCCGTTGCTGAGGATGTCACCCGGGATCGGCGCCAGGCCGCGGCCCTGGAACGCGGTGCGACCGTGCGACACCGAGTTGAGGTCGTCCGACCCGCCGCGGCTCAGGTGGCCGTCGTCGTACCAGGCGTAGATGACGTCGTCGTTGTTGATGTCGACGCCGCGGACGTCCGACATCGTGTACGACGGGTGCGGCACCGAGGTGTACAGCCCGTGCACCGCCGACAGGTTGTCGGAGTGGCCGATCGACGCCTGCCCGGTCGTGTACCAGGCGTAGACGTTGCCGTTGTTGGCGATGCCGACGTCGACGATCGCCATCGGCGACAGCGGCGAGGTGAACACGGAGGGCGCGGTGTAAGCGTCCAGGTCCTCGGTGGTGCCCTCGGAGACCGTGCCGTTGGCGTAGAACGTGTAGACGTGATCGTTCGACGCGATCGCGATGCCGACGATCGACGCCGGCGTGTAGAAGTAGTAGAAGTAGGGCTGGGTCGGGTCGAAGCGCGGCGGCGGCAGGGTGAACGCGTAGCGCGAGCGATGGGCCTCGAGGGTTGTGCTGCTGCCCGACGTCACCGAGCCGTTGCTCCACCAAGTGTAGACGTGATCGTTGGCGGCGATCGCCGACGCGACGATCTTGATGGCACCCTCGGCCTCGCCGTAGGGCGGGTGGCGCAGCAGGGTCGGGCTCTCGTTCTTCGAGAACTGGTGCGAGCTGTAATGCATGATCGAGTACGGGTCGTAGTCGCCGTACTCGAACGAGCCGGTGCAGTGCTTGTCGAAGTTGTGGACCTTGTCGTCCTTGATGTTGCCCCAGAAGACGCGCACGTAGTCGTCGCGGTCGCACCGGGTCTGCTCGTGGTGCAGCCCGAGCGCGTGGCCGATCTCGTGGACGGCCGCGGAGCGGTCGCAGTGGCCGGGCACCTCGTACCGGTAGGGATCGAGGTTGGCGTCGAGGTCCCGCGACGAGCCGGCGGTGACGCGCTGGTCGCTGTACCAGGTGTAGACCCAGTCCGCCGACGAGATCGCCATGCCGCGCACGTTGGCGCCCTGGTAGTCGCCGGCGTGGGTCACCGACTGGCCGCTGGCGCCGAGCGCGGCCGCCGTCCCGACGGTGCGCCAGGTCGAGCCGGACGTGTGGTACCAGGCGTACACGGCCCCGGCCTGGTTGAAGTCGATGCCGACCACCTTCCAGCTCTCGTAGTTGGCCAGCCCGCCGGGCAGGGTGAACGCCGCCGACGGCAGCTCGGCGCCGAGGGCGCTCGAGGTGCCGATGCTGTACGTGCGATCGCGGTACCAGGTGTAGACGTCCTGCGTGCTCGGCTCGATGCCGATGTCGAGGATGTCGGCGGCGGTCTTGCCGGGCGGCAGGGTGTAGGCGTACTGCGCGGTCAGCGCCTCGAGCGCGCCCGAGGTGCCGACCGTGACCATGCCGTCGTCGTACCAGGTGTAGACCTTGTCCTGGTCGTTGATGGCCATGCCGACGATCTGGTCGGCCGACTTCCCGGTCGACAGCCGGATGTACTGCTCGCCGCCCTTGCGGCCGAGGTCGGCGAGGCAGGCGTCGTTGTGGTTCCTGAAGCGGATGTGGTCGACGTAGTCGGGGAGGCCGTTGACCTCGACGAGCTGGATGCTGGTGGTCTTGTCGTTCCACTCCTGGACCGCCTCGTAGACCCGGTCCTTCTGCGGCAGGTCGGAGGCGACCTCGAAGGGCACGTACCCGTTGGACCAGCGGTTGGTGTTGAAGAGGCCGGGGTTGAGGCCGATGCCGCGCAGCTCGCTCTGGGCGCACAGCGCGTCGAGCTCGTCCTCGCGACCGAGGACGATGTCGCCCTCGAAGACGAGGAGGCCGTCCTCGATGACGACGCTGGGCGGCAGCTCGCAGGCGGCGCGGCGGTCGACGGGGACCTCGCCGGCGTCGAGGCCTGCGACGTCGCCTGGGTCAGGTGGTGCGACGCAGGCGCCGGTGAGCGCGAGGGAGAGGGACAGGAGGTGGGGGACGCGGCGTGAGATCGGACGGGTCATGGGGTTCCTTGATCGGGTTCGCAGCGGTAGTGACCGGACCGAGCGAGGCGTTACCGGGCGGTTCGCGGGCGTGCGGGACCGTGCGCGCCCGTTCACGCACGCCGGACGCACGGGTTAGCATCGGGCGTGGCCGACGACCGCGTGACGATCGACGTCACCCCTTCGTCGAGCTTCGTCGAGCTGCAGCCGATCGGAGGAGGGGGGCCGATCGGAGCAGGGCCGATCGGCGCAGGGGGGGCCGGCGGAGTAGGGCCGCCGGCCGCCCCGTCTGGCGCGACGCAACCGGCGGCGCGCCTGGCCGATACCCGGGCCAGGCGCCAGGGTGGGCGCGGGCCAGGAGCGAGCGATGGCGCATCGGCAGCGGTGGTACGTGACGCAGGTGGTGTTCGAGGTGACGATCCGGACGCTCTTTTGAGATGAGACCGCACCGGCCATTCCGATCGGCTGCCGGCCACTCCGATCGGCTGTCGCCGCTGCCACCCCGGAGGAGGCTGCGACCGGTGGCCGCCGATCGGATCGAGGTCGATCGGCTTAGACGAGCGACGCGCGGAACACGTTCTCGACCGAGCGGATCTCGTAGTTGAGTCGATCCAGGAACGTCAGGCCGACGAGTCCGTCGATCCCGTAGCCTTCCGCCAGATCGAAGACATGAACGCGGAAGCGCTCATGGGCGAAGCCGAGCGCGGCAAAGCGAGCGACGCGCAGGGTGTAGCCCTGCTCATCCCCGATCGCTGACCTCACACGCGTGACCTGCGCACCGTCGCGTACCGTGTAGCCGAGCGCGTCAACCACCCAGGGGTTGATGACGGTCTCCGTCGATCCGGTGTCGAGCGCGAGGGCGACTTCGACGTCACCGCTGGGCCCACGGACGCTCGCCTCGACCACGATCAGCCCGTGCGCGCGGCTGATCCGCGTCTCGATCGTCGTCATCGCCGCGAGCGAATCACGCCGGTATAGAGATGCCGGACGCTGGCGTGCTGCTCGCGGAACGGCCGCAGCGCCCGCAGCACCTCCCATGGGGACGCACCGTGGCTGACGACGCGAGCGCCGCGCACGTCGTACGGCGCATCGCTGCCCTTGTCGACGTCGACGAGGCCGACCCACTGGTCGGGAAAGGCGGCGCAGATCTCCGTCCAGCTCATCGGCAGGGCGGCCGCCGCGTCGGCGGCAACAGCGACGCTCGCTGGAGTTGTCAGCATCGCCGAAGCATCGCGCAGGTGGTCGCCGTGTCAAGTTTCGACTCCCCGTCCTCCGGGTGGCAGCCCGTCCTCCGGGTGGCAGCCCGTCCTCCAGGTGGCAGCCCGTCCTCCGGGTGGCCGACCGCCCCGCTGAGCCTGGGCCGACGCAACCGCCGGCGCTCCTGGCCGATACCCGGGCCAAGCGCCCAGGGTGGGCGCACGGGCCACGAGCGAGCGATGGCGCATCGGCAGCGGTGGTACGTGACGCAGGTGGTCTTCGAGGTGACGATCCGGACGCTGGGCGGGAAGTTCTGGCTGCGGCCGGACGCGGCGTGCAAGGCGGCCGGCGACCATCGCCCGTCGGTGATCAGGATGAGAGCCACACCCCTTGCACTGGGGCCGCGCCGGCGCTGAGCGCCGGGCCGCGATGCCGGGTGGTAGCCGATCGCGATGCCGGGTGGCGGCCGATCGGAGCCGGCCGATCGGAGCCGCGATGCCAGGTGGCCGATGCCGGGTGGCGCCGATGCCGGGTGGCAGCCGATCGGCGCAGGGGGCAGCCGCGATGCGCGACGAAGACCAGCACGGCCCTCGGCAAGAACCGTGCACGACGGGCCGCGCTCGACGAGCGCAGCGCCGAGATCGCCGCACGCCGCGGCCGGCTGGAGTCGCAGCGCACCATCCGGCAACTCGACACCACCCAGGACACGATCCTCACCGCCACCAAACTCACCGCACTCCAGCTCATCTCGTTCGTGCTCCGCGAGTACCTGCCGACGATGCCGATGACGCCGGCGACGTTCGCTCGGGTAGCTCGCACGCGCGACGTACTCCCACTCGGCCTCGCACAGTGGCCGCCAATCCGCGTGCAGGGGGGCCGTCTCCCATATGACGCCGCCCACACAAGAACGCCGGCACGCGCACCTCGTGGACCGGGCGTGCGGTCTTCGCGATGGCGTGCACCTCGCGCCGCAACGTCGCCTCCCAGCCCGGTGCGTTGAGCGGTTGCGCCCCTCGATTGCGGAGGAGGGGCTGCCACCCGGAGGAGGGGCGGCAAAGCCTGGCATCGCGCGGGCCTCGGGAGAAGCGCGCAGTCCGTGTCACAGATTCGCCGGTCGCGTCTCTACTTCTGCATGGAGCTCGATCGCTGGCGTGGCTCAGAGTCGGAGCAGGACGGTGAGCTGCACGAGACCCTGGCGCCGGTGGGCAAGCGCAGCCTCACGTCGCGGCTGGGCGCGCCGTCGCTGGTGCTGCGCGTCGAGGACGTGACGGTCGCGCGCGCGCTGGGCGAGGCGATCCGCGGCGGGCGCGGGCCGATCCAGCGCGACGCCGAGCCGGGGCGCGACGGCAACGGTGTGGCGGCGAACGCCGAGGCGGCCGTCGAGCGCGCGGCGTCGGGGAGCGGCGAGCCGCTGCGCGCCGATCTGCGCGAGCGCTTCGAGGCGTCGCTCGGCGCCGATCTGTCGGCCGTGCGCGTGCACCGCGGCGCGGCGTCGGCGGAGGCGAGCCACGCGGTCGGCGCCAAGGCCTACACCGTCGGCAACGACATCCACTTCTCGGAAGGTCGCTACCAGCCGGACGATCCGTTCGGCTTGCACCTGCTCGCGCACGAGGTCGCTCACACGGTGCAGCAGTCGGGTGGCGCCGTGGCGCGCCAGCACAAGCTCGAGGTCTCGACGCCGGCCGACGCGCTCGAGGGCGAGGCCGATCGCGCGGCCGATGCGATGGTCCGCGGCGCGCGGGCGACGGTGAGTGGCGGCGGCGCGCAGCTCGCGCGCGAGAAGGGCGACGGCGAGAAGGGTGAGAAGGTCGACGAGAAGGGCCCGTGGACGGCGCCGACCGCGGACACCGTGCCGCACGAGTCGGTCGATCCGCGCGTCCGCAAGGAGAAGCCGGCGTCTGCCGACAAGGTGTGGAACCCACCGCCGCCGGTGGGGTGGCACTACTTCCCGAACGGCAAGACGCCCCCGGTTGCAGGCGTGCAACTGTGCACCGCGCAGAAGACCAGGCCGCTGGGGACGTTCATCCAGGTGCTCATCGACGGCCAGCTGTGGGCGGTGCGCACCGAGTGGCACAACTTTACGACCAAGTTCGACGCGGACAAGAAGCCCTACAACGTGCCGGGCGTGTACCAAGGCGCCAACCTGATGCAGCTCGACCAGCAGCCGGCCGAGCTGCCCAAGGGCCCCGACCTGGGCAAGAAGGGCGCGCCGGCGCCGGCGCCAAAGAGCCAGAACAAGCTCGAGGTGTCGGGTCCCGTCGACGCGAGCGAGGTCGAGGCCGATCGCGCGGCCGACGCGATGGTGCGCGGCGCGCGCGCGGTCGTGAGCGGCGGCGGCGCGCACCTCGCGCGTGACTACGGCGGCGTCGACCCGGACGCCGGGCCGGCCGAGAAGAAGGTGGAGGGCGTGCGCTACGCCAGGGCGGACGGGACCAAGGTCTACGATCGCGCCGGCAAGAAGCAGACCGAGGTCGAGACGCTGTCGATGGGCGCGGAGGTGAAGCTCCTCACCGAGGGCGGCGGCTACTACAAGTGCACCACGCTAGTGGGCAACACCGGCTACGTGACGACCGGCAGCGTCTCGGAGACGCGGCCGGAGAAGAAGGAGGAGAAGAAGGAGAAGAAGGAGGAGAAGAATGAGGAGAAGGCGCCGGACAAGGCCGACGACAAGGCCGCGACGCCGGACAAGGTCGACAAGAACGGGCCGTGGACGCCGCCCAAGCCGACCCGCTATCCCGACGAGTCGATCGATCCGCGCGTGCCGACCAAGGAGCCGGCATCGCCGAAGGACGTCTGGAATCCGTCGCCGCCGGTCGGCTACGAGTACATCCCGACCGACAAGTCGCCGCCGGGCAGCCACGACCTCGCGACGAAGTCGTTGAGCAAGCCAGTCGGCACGTTCATCCAGACCATCCTCAACGGGAAGCTGGTCGGCGTCCGCACCGAGTACCACGCCGGCAACCTCGTGAAGGAGGGCGACAAGTGGGTGGTGAAGAACGTCGTGAAGAAGGGCGTGTCGTTGATGATGGCGACCGAGCAGCCCAAGGATCTGCCCAAGACCGCCGATGGTGACAAGAAGGCGGATCCGGGCGCGACCAGGCGCCAGAACAAGCTCGAGGTGTCGGGGCCGGTCGACGCCAGCGAGCTCGAGGCCGATCGCGCCGCCGACGCGATGGTGCGCGGGCAGCGCGCGCCGATCGCCAGCGCGCCGACCTTTGCTCGCGCGCGACTACGACGGCATGAACCCCGACGCGGGCCCGCCCGAGACCAAGCGCGAGCCCGCGGTCAAGGCGTACATCAACGCCGACGGCACGGAGCTGCTCGACCGCGTCGGCCAGCGCTCGAAGGCGATCGCCACGCTCACCAAGGACGTCGAGATCACGATCACCCACGACGCCGGCAGCTACTACAAGTGCACCACGTCGGCGGCGAAGGAACCGGGCTACGTGCTGCGCAGCCGCGTCGATCTTGAGAAGAAGGCCGCGCCCGCCGACAAGGACAAGGAGGCGTCGAAGGACGGCGCCAAGGCGCCCGGCACCGCTCCGCTCAAGCGCCCCAACGGGCTCCAGGAGATCATCGAGGTGTTCGGCAAGCCGGGCACGAACCTCGGAATGCACGAGATCAAGTGCGGCAAGGGGGGCAAGCCCAAGCAGGTCTATTGCCACAACAAGATCGCGCCGCTGCTCAAGGCCGTGTTCGACAACATCGTCGCCGACGGCAAGGGCGAGCACATCCACTACTTCGACGGCTGCTACAACGAGCGCGACAAGGTCGGCGGCCAGGGTAAGAGTGTGCACGGGTGGGGCATCGCCTGCGACGTCAACCCCGAGGGCAACGGCCGCGTGCCGTCGGACACGCCGGCCGACAAGGTGCCGGTGTCCGAGAGCCAGAAGATCATCGCGCCATACTTCGAGGCCCAGGGCTTCGTGTGGGGCAAGGTGTTTGGCGACTCGATGCACTTCCAGTACTGCACGGGCTACTAGGAAGCCCCCCGCGGCCTACGCCCGCGCTCCGATCGGGCGCCGTTCCGATCGGCTGCCACCCGGCGGAGGGGAGGAGGGGGCCCCGCGTGCCGATCGTCTGCCACCCGGAGACGGGCCGTTCGGTCCCCTGCGCCTTCGACCCTCGTTCGATCGACAGCCACCCGGAGGGGTGGCCGGGCGGGGCGATGTCCTGCAAGCTGATGGTGATGAAGGGACCGTGTCGAGGTTTCGTGCGAGGACTCGCGTCGTGGTCCTGGATCGTCGCTGCGCTCGCCGCCACGGCCACCGTGTCCGCTCAGCCACCACCGCCTAGCGACCGTGCGCAAGCTGCGCCGTGGCATGGCGAGCTGCTTGACGTCGGAAAGGGGTGGTGGTGCACGCCGTCGAGGCTGTCGTGCGTTCGCGACGCGGCCGAGTGTCAGCGCGGGGCGCCTGCGACCCCGTGCACAGCCCAGCGCTGGGCGTGGGCGTTCTCCCACTTCGACTGGGGCAGCGACAGTGACCTGAAGATGTGGAAGGCAATGGTCTTCCGCACCCGTGAAGCCTGCCAGGCGACACAGCAATCTGCCCTCGGCGACACCGGTGCGGTCACGAGCGTGTCGCCGTGCACTCGCGTCGGCGACCGCGCGAGGCTGCCGCGCGACGGGTTGCCCGCGGGCCGCGGATGGTGGTGCTTTCGCTACGTTCATCCGGTCGGTGGGGCCGATGGGTCACGGTGCCAGCGGACCAGTGAATCCTGCGAGAACGAGATCATTCGGTTGAGCGCCGAAATGGTGCGCCCCACGCTGGCCCCGATCACGCGCAGCCAAGCCTGCCATCGGGTGCGCCGCGCCTGGGCCCACAGGTTGACCAGCCCCAGCGATCCCGATCCAGTATTCGAAATCTTCGACAACGACGACGAGTGTCGCGCGAGCGCCCTTGGCGACTCGTGTCGACTGGTCAAGTAGGCACCCGTTCCTGCCTCCCGGCCTCCCGATCGGCTGCCTCCATCCGATCGGTCGCCACCGGGAAGACGGGGCCCCGCGCGGGCCGACGGCGCGGAGCGGGTCGATGCCACCGACGGTCGTGGTCGCGCCCGGGGGGCCGAGCGCCGGACCTCGGGTGGCAGCCGATCGGAAGGCTTCGGACCTCGGGTGGCAGCCGATCGGAAGGCTTCGGCCTCGGCGAGTTCCGGTAGCGCCCGTCACCGGGGCGCCGCCTCGCCGTGCGGAAACCGCGGCGCGGGCCGGCCGATACCCGGGCCAGGCGCCCAGGGTGGGCGCAGGCCAGGAGCGAGCGATGGCGCATCGGCAGCGGTGGTACGTGACGCAGGTGGTCTTCGAGGTGACGATCCGGACGCTGGGCGGGAAGTTCTGGCTGCGGCCGGACGCGGCGTGCAAGGCGATCATCGAGGGCGTGTTCGGCAAGGCGCTGCAGCACTACGACGGCATCCAGCTGCACGCCTATGACGCCGAATCGAATCATGTCCACTACCTCGCGTCGGCGACCGACCCGGCCCAGATCCCGCTGTTCCTGGACTTCGTGCACGGCAACATCGCGCGCCAGATCAACGCCCTGCGCCGCCGGCGCGGGACGTTCTGGAGCCGGCGCGGCGCGGTGATCGCGGTGCTCGACCCCAAGGCCCAGGTCGCGCGCCTGCGCTACCTGCTGGCGCAGGGCCCGGCGCCCGGCCTGGTGTGTTCGCCGACGCAGTGGCCGGGCGCCAGCTCGACGCGCGCTGCTCGACGATTTGCACGTGCGGGCCACGTACGTCTCGCTCGACAAGCAGCGCCGCAACGCCGCGCTGTCCGATCCGCGCCCGGTCGCCGAGCTCGCCGAGGACGTCTCCTTCGACCTGACGCCGCTGCCGGCGTGGGCGGACCTGACGCCGGCCGCTCGCCGCGCCAAGGTCGCCGCGCTGATCGACGACATCGAGAACCAGCACAAGGGCAAGAGCTTCCTGGGCGCCCGCGCGATCCGGACCCAGAACCCGCACCGCGCGCCGAAGAAGTCCAAGCGCTCGCCGATGCCGCGCTGCCACGCCAGCACGGCCGCCGGCTACCGCCGCTACACCGCCGCGTACCGCGACTTCCGCACCACCTACCTGCGCGCCGCCGATCGTCTGCGCCACGATCCCGCCGCCTCGCGGACCGAGATCCAGCGCCTCTACCCGCCCGGCAGCCTGGCCCGTCCCGGCTGGTACATCCCGACACCCGCGAACTTCCAGCTGCCCTGGCACGTCGGCGCTTCCGACGCCGACAAATTCGCCGTCGCCACCTGACGGCCGCCGCCTGCTCCCCTCGCGCCGACGCGCCACGTCCACCCGCTTTCGCCCATCATCGCCTGTTCGTTCGGGACCTCACCCCGCGGCGGTCAGGCCGGCGGAGCTTTCGGTCCGACGTAGCAAGGATTCCGCGACGCGATCCGTCGTGCGTTCACCCGTGCAGGGTGTCCTGAGAGTCTCTTGAGTGGTTGCGACCCTCGATTGGTTGACGTGTATGGGAATGGCGCGTACCTTAGGCGGGTCAGAACCTCGCGGAGGGTCAGCGCAATGGAGCGGGTTGTTGTCTTCCTTGACTTCGCGAACATCGACCGGGCTGCCGGGGACCGCGGCTTGCGCGTCGACTACCAAGATCTGCTCGAGTACGTTTCCGACGGGCGCTTCCTCGTCGATGCTCACTGCTACGTCCCAATTGATCCCCGCAACGAACACCGACTCGACGCGCTGATCGAGCGGCTGTGGCAGTACCGCTACATCGTCAACACCAAGCGTGGGACGATTGCCGCAGATTCCTACAAGTGCAACTTCGATGTAGAGATCACTATCGATGTTCTGCGCGTGGCGTATGCCGTCAAGCCCGACATCATTGTGCTCGCAAGCGGAGACGTCGACTTCGTGCCCTTGGTCCAAGAACTTCGTCGTTTGGGGATTCGGGTCGAAGTGGCTTCGTTCGAAGCGGCAGCAGCCCGCGAGATCATCCTGAAGTGTTCGGGATTCATCAGCCTCGACTATTACTTGAAGGAGCGTGCCGAGCCCGAGCCTGGGCCGGCATCGTCTGCGCATGGAGCAGAACACGCACCTGCCGACGGACAGTCTGATCCGCGCCAACAGGTCGCCGAGGGTGTTGATGTGGGCCCGCAGACCCGGCCCGACTATTCCTGCGCCAGACTAGCCCTAGTGCTGCGATCGCGGAGATGCCGCCACAAGCCCTTGGCGACGGGGAGGTTAGCGAATGCCCACAGTCATCATCAACGGTCGACGTGTCACCATACCTGGATCCGGGGTCGAGGGCCGTGACATCATTGACCGCGTAAACGTGCGCGACGGACGGCGGCCCGTCCTTCAGCGCGGGATTGAAGCAGAAACGATCGACCCCACGAAGACGTACGACGAAGACGAGTTGCGAGATAAGCGTGGCAATCCGGTCAAGGTGACGACCATCCCAGACCGGACCAAGGGTAGCTTTTGGGGGCCTCGGTCACTGCAATCCAAGCGGATCATCGCCGAACAAGTGTACGACATTGCGCAGCACCTCTTCAAGTCTGGTGTCGAATTCGATGAGGAAGATGCGAACTGGCTGAAGATTCCCAGATACGTGCTGCCGCCAAAATGGCACTGCATCGCGCAAGCATCGCCGTTGATGGTCGTGTTTCCAACGGAGTATCCGGGAACTCCCCCCGATTGGATTCTACCTGCAGGCATCGCTTCCGGGCGCGCCTGACGGGCACATGTTCCCGAGAGTCTACCATGAGGCGGCCCAGGAGCCGCTGGATCACGGTTGGCAGTGGTATTGCGTGTATGTGAACCCGGGAAGTTGGCAGCCCGCTCCGGTTCACCAGTCGGGGGATTGGAAACGTGGGGATAGTGTCTGGAGCTACTTCATGCTCATCAAAGAGGCGCTTTCGACGGAAGACTAGCGCTGTGGCGAGAGGTGGCAAGATGCGAAGGCAGCGCAAGAGTCGATCGCAAGACCCAAGACGTGGAGCGGTTGCCCAGGACGCGAGCCGGGTGTGGATGCCGGCATGCTCGATCCGATTTCAACACGGGCAACTGCGTGTTCTCCGGGAACGACTCTTAGAGGATCTCTCTCGCGAGCACTTCGCGGTGCTTCTTGCAAAGCAGGAGATGATCGGCGGCCTCGTCTTTCTGAACGTGCATGATATTGCCTTCCTCGCTCCAAATGACTACGTCCAGCAGTCGTTGGGCAGGTGTCCCCGAAGAAGACGGCGATCTATAGGGTGCTACAGGAGGTCACAGCGCGCTTCGATGTCGATGCCATCATAGACGTCCATACGCACCCATTCGCCCGTAGTTCCGTCGCGTTCTCCGATACCGACGACGCTGACGAGATCGAGTTCTGTGACTTTCTAGCCTCGCGATTCGATCTTCACTACGCCAGCATCGTCTTTTCTCGACAGGAGTACTCTGCCCGCCGTTGGATCCGAACACAGGAAGGTCGGTGTCGGAGCCAGCCTTGATCCGCACGCAGACTCTGCAAGAACAGATCCCGGCCTCACAAGCGCGGCCGCCGCGCGGCGAGAGTCTCGACGATACATCTGCGGCCTTTGTCCGAGGCGCCGCTGTCGTGGGTCTGGAAGTCTTGCGCGCGATCGCAAGCGATCAGGTTGTGAGCGTTGTCGGAGTTGGCGGACTCGGCTCGATTGTAGCCGAACACCTCATCCATATGGGCTTTCATAAAATCAACTTGATCGACCCCGATGTCGTTGAGCTTTCCAACTTGAATCGTCTCGTTGGAGCCACGCATGAGTCGGCTTTGCATGGAGCGCCCAAGGTTGCTGTCGTCGCTGATCATTTGCTCCGAATCAATCACGCGCGACGGTTCGGCCGATTCAATGTGGCGTTGAAAAGTCCGAGGCCGAGGAGGCTATTGCGCTTTCAAATTGGCTGATTATCGCGACCGACAGTCATTCCAGTCGATTTGTTGCACAGCGGATTTCATTTCGCTACTTTGTGCCGTTCGTTTCGGTCGGTGTCAACATCACGGTTGATAATGAGGTCGTCCGCGATGTTAGTGGCGAAGTGATCGCCGTGCGCATGGGTGATCGATTCTGTCTTCAGTGCTTGCGCCGCATCGATCCGCTCAAGGTCGCTCGCGAGACGCACTATGACACCCGAGTGCGAGACTCATTGGTTGAGCGTGGCTACGTCTCTGGTACGCAGGTCAATGAGCCCGCTGTAAAGACGTTGAACGCCATGGTTGCGACCCTCGCCGTGGAGGTTCTCCTCAACCAGTACACCGGGCGCCAGGATATTGGCCCTGTCGTTGTGTATGAGGATAATCGCGCGAAGGCGATCTACGAAGACCGTGAGAGCGTCGAGGCCCGTGCGAAGGAGTGCTTCACGTGCGGCATTGGCATGCGCGACTATTCATAGCTGTAGACGAGCGCACATCCGCCGACGGTGCCGCTGAGGTTGGATCCAGAACAGGAGGATGATATGGCCACGGTCCAGTGCGAGGCCTCGGGTTGCAGAAACACCGACAGGTCAGGGAAGATCTTCTACCACAGTGCGCGACCTGCTGCCGTCGCTGGTGGTGTTCGGAGCATGGATCAGGCGGCAAAGTGCGCCCATGTGGTAAGGGCTACATGCATCGCTAAAGGGTGCGGATCTTCTGCGACGGCAGAAAGCTGATCGATTCCGGCAACGGTTGTCGGACGGGCTGTCCGGATCGATCGCGGGCGGGTAGCGTCGCCGGCCTGATGCCGAAGAGCAACGCCGCGCGGATCGCCACCGACAGCCCCTTCTGCGAAGCTCGGCGGAGCATGAAGAAGCTGGAAGACGACCTGCTGAGCCCGGAGGCGATGCACGCGTCGCTGAGCGAGATCGAGCGGATGATGCGAACGCAGGGGCGGGAGATGATGCGCGCGATGATGCAGGCGCACTTCGACGGGCGCTCGGAGCGCGAGTTGCCGGTCGCGGTGCGGGGCGAGGATGGGATCGCCGTGAGGCGGCGCGACGGGGGCGGCGCACCGTGATGACCGAGTTCGGCGAGGTCGAGCTCGAGCGCACCCTGTACCAGGCGCCCGGCGTGACCGGGCGCGCGCCGCTCGACGCCGCGATGGACCTGCCGGCGGAGAAGTACTCGCACGAGGTGCGCCGGGTGGTCGCCGAGGAGAGCGCGCGGTCGTCGTTCGACGAGGTGGTGGCGGCGATCCAGAAGTACAGCGGCGCCAAGGTGCCGAAGCGACAGACCGAGGAGCTGGCGGTCCGCGCGGCGCGTGACTTCGACGAGTTCTACCGAGCTCGGCTGTGCGCGCCCGAGGACACCGACCACCTGCTGGTCCTGAGCTTCGACGGGAAGGGCATCGCGATGCGCCACGACAGCCTGCGGGCGGCGACCCGCCAGGCCGCCGAGGCGACGCCGCGGCGCCTGCACACGCCTCACCAAGGGCGAGAAGCCGAACCGCAAGCGGATGGCCGAGGTCGCGGCGGTGTACACGATCGCGCCGTGGCCGCGCGTGGTCGCCGACGTGCTGCACGGCGCGCACGCGAAGCGCACCGACCGGCCGCGCCCGATCCACAAGCGGGTGTGGGCCAGCGTCGAGCACGGCGCGCAGCAGGTGAATCGACGACGCGTCGCCGAGGCGCGCCGCCGCGATCCCGAGCAGCGCCGCCGCTGGGTCGTGCCTCGTCGACGGCAGCCCGATCAGCTGCGGCGCATCAAGCGCGCGCGCGCGCGGCCGGCGTCGCGATCACCATCGTGCTCGATCTGGTCCACGTCCTCGAGTACCTGTGGCGCGCCGCCCACGCCTTCCATCCCGGCGACCACGCCGACGATCAGGTCGCGGCCGAGCGCTGGGTCGAGTGCCGCCTGCTCCGCCCTGCTCGCCGGCCGCAGCGGCGGCGAGATCGCCAAGAGCCTGCGCCTGATGCTCACGACCCACACCCTCGACGCCAGGCGACGCGCGCCGTCGAGCGCGCCGCCAGCTACCTCGTCAGGCACACGCGCTTCCTCCACTACGACCGCGCGATCGACGCCGGGCTGCCGATCGCCACCGGCGTGATCGGCGAGGGCGCGTGCCGCCACCTCGTCCAGGATCGCATGGCCGCACCGGCGCGCGGCGGTCGCTGGCCGGCGCCGAGGCCGTCCTGCGGCTGCGCGCGCTGCGCGCCAGTGGCGACTTCGACGACTACTGGCACTTTCACCTCGCGAAGGAGCACGAGCGCAACCACCAGTCACGCCATGCCGACGGCGACGTCCCTCGCGGCGCTGCCCCCGCTGCCGCCGCGCCGCCCCACCTCTCCTCGTCGAGGGATCCGAATTGCCCCCGTCGACGACCGCTCCAGAAGAGCCGCACCCATCGGAATTGCTCCCGTCGACGACCGCTCCGGAAGAGCGCACCCTTCAGAGTTGACCCTGACGCGTCATCTTGAGCCCCATTCGATAGATGTCCGGGACTCTGAATCTGATGGGGTCGGTGTCAGTTCCCATACACTGACAACAAGCCAACTTCTCTTCCGAGCGCGACCGACTCCCTAACGTCATCGAGTTCTACGGCGCGGACCGGAGTCCTCCCAGCTTGGGTGAGCTTGGCTTGCAGTGACTCAAGTTCAACAAATTCCTCGAGGAGTGCCCAATGGCTTGCTCGGACACCTGGTCGAGAGATTCCATTAGGCGGGGGGCGAAGTAACCGATCTGTCATATGCCGTGGCGGCCGGGGAGTGCGTCTTTCCTCATTCTACAGCGTGCTGAAAGAGCTGCAGGAGAAATCTCGGACTGTGATCGTTGTTGGCGTCCGCAAGGGCGATTCCATACCCAATTAGATGTATAGGCAGTGTTGCCACCCTTCATGCGCTCGCCGACGAGCGCTCCCCCAGACGCGATAGGTGGCTTCATTGTTCCCTGGGCTGTTCTCGGCTGGAGCTTTGACATCGGAGGCCTGGAGTGCGCGCTTGAAGGACCGTGATTGAAGGGCCTGTCGCAGTGCAATCTTGAGGTAGTCTGCCTGGGTGTCCCAGGCGAGACGAACCGATTTGCCGAACAGGTGGCTCTTGTTCTCAAATCGGAGCTTTCGCCAGATGTCGTCGCGAAGCAGAATCTTAAAGCGCAGATTGATGAGGCGATCGGAGCGGTCGGTGAGGAGGGTGAGTGGTCCTTCGACTGCCCGCGCCCGGCGCTCGCGCTCGACTTGCGTGCCTCCAAGCCAGTGTCCAATCCGTCGACCACCAGCAGGTATGTCTTTGCGACGAGTTTGTCCATCTCTTGGAGCCATACGCCAGCGATCAGTGATCCATTGGGGACGTCGAGGATGGCTTGGATGGCATCCAGTAGTTCCATTTCCGGATCCGATGGGCGTAAGCGGTACACGGACCGCGAGACGGCGGCAGGCCGGGCTCGAGGTTGCGTCGAAGAAGTTCCTGCGGCATGCGATGCACACGTGCCTGAATTCGCGCCACTCGAACTTGCCGGTAGCGAGCATGTGCGGCGCTTCTGAATCCGTCGGCTGTCGGGTGCCACTGTTCCTTGAGCTTCGCTGGCGCGAGAATCGAGATCGCATAGTGGCGCTTCAAGGAGCATGCGGAAGATCGCGGTCTTGCCTGTGCCTTTGCGCCCGATGACGAGTGGGTGTGGTAGGTAGGAGCGCCTTCGTGACGAGGTCAGTCTCGACGAACGTGTCGACCAGGTTGCTCTTGTTCCGTTCTTCGGCAGTGCCGCCGGGAAAATGAAGCTCGGAGAGTATTGCCGCCTTCAGCGCCGGGATGCTGGAGTCAGTCGACTCGGCCTCATCGGGCGACGGGATGAAGCGCTGAATCCAGTCCGCGATAGGCTCGTATGGCTTCCAAGTGTCGCGGTCATCGAAGACGGTGTCGGATGCTGCGAGGGACTCCTGGTACGGAACGAAGTGCACAAGCTCGGATTCGTCCCAGTGGCTGGGCCGCGCCGAGGCGGCGCCTAGCCATCGGTGTATCCACTCGGCGGCTCTGTGTTGATAGCGCTGTACGACCTCTGGTGTCTTACTGGCGGGGATCGGTGAAACAATGAACCTTGGCTCGGGCGCAAAAGACCGTGCTGGGGTGCTTCTTCTGGTTCGAGATGAGAGTAGGGCGCTTACGAGCGCCGCGGTGCCCTTCTCGGATTGAGGGTGCGGGAAGAATGCAATGCACGCTATGTCGGCGAGATCGAACAGTAGCGGGCCGCTCAGTCGTGTGATACCGGTTCGTGAATCGAGCAGGACCGTGTCTGGCAGGAACGGGAGGCTTGTTCCTAGTAGGTCGATCAGCGTTCGCAGCGGGTTGTTGTCTTCACGGTACCAGGCTTCAGGGTCGATGAGGCTAAGTTGACGAGCGTAGTTTGCCGAAGGCATGCCTGCTGGAAGGCAGTAGAGTTCCACGTCTTCAGATACGCGAATGAGATGTCGCGAGATGTCGGGAATGTCGTCCTGCTCCATGTCGAGAAGTAGGCGGACTACGCCCTGGTGGCCGTGACCTCATCTTCTCGGCCAAATAGCGCCGCGAGACCAGGTGCCTCGAGATCGAGGTCAACGCACACAACGCGCTTGCCACGCGAGGCGAGAATGTGTGCCGTGTAGGCGAGGGCGGTGGAGCGGCCGACGCCGCCGCGGAGAGAGTAGAACGTTGCGACAATCGGTAGGGCGAGGTCGTCGTCCAATTCGGATGGAAACGTAGCTCGAGCCAGGGGCGCCATATTCGCTCGCGCGAGCGACTCGGGCCAGAGGGGTAACTGCTCCGTTGAAGACACCGCCGGCAGAGAGCCAGCCCAGTCGCGCTCGGCGCGGGTCAGCGCGTCGAACGCCTGAATGGTCTCGGCCGCAACATGTTTGAGCGCGAGCGATCGTCGTTGGTCAGGCGGGAGCGATGCGAAGTCGCCGGAGACCACGATGACGCGCCAGCCAAGATACGGATCTTCCTGACGCGCACCTCGTCCGGAACGATGTTTGCCTCCGCGAGCGCGGATTGGATGAGTTGTTTCACAGCGTCGGCGTTCATCGGTGTCGGCCTCGTCTCGCGCGTGTCTGAAGCCAGCCGGCTAGCTCTTGTGCTCCGGCAAGCAAATCGCTTGTGGGGATATGTGAAACGATGGACGTGGACGTCTCGTACCGGATATCCGTCGACCACTGCTCAATGAAGAAGCTTTGCCCGATTGGAATTGTGAAGGTCGCTTAGTCGGAAGCCGGCGGCCTCCCATAGGCCTCTTAAGTTGTGGCCAGCTTGGCCGCTGGTGGGGAATGGCTGCTTGAGCGCTCTGAGGACGGCCTTGAGGCTGCACTCCAGTGCATATCCGATAAGGTACACTTGCCCGAGCGAACTCGGTCGTGATTGATGGATCGCGAGCGCGTCCGTGGCGCGCTCGTTCGCGACGGCCCGCCACTCGTCTGAAGTGTTTGGGCCGGGGAGTCGCCGTAGGCCGGCGGGCTTGGCTGTGGGCACGGGCACTGCTTGCTTGGGGCCGGCGAGAAAGTGCGACCAGGCCCATGTCGGGTGGTCGCCCTTGGCAGCACGCGACTCGACGAGTCTGCCGAGGATGGCACACCGCTCCAGATTGGTTGGGCCATGAATGCCGCGACTTTTGAGGTCTCGGGGAGTGACGCCAAGAACAAGGAGGGCGTCAGCGTGCAGACTGGCTATGAAGCTCGAGCGTGGCCAACTGCGCTTCCCGTCCCAAGCGACGGCGGGTGTAGGTGAGATCATCACATATCTCGATGAGAGACGAGGAGGACGTGAACGTGATCATGCCAGCGCTCAATCTTGCGCCCAAGCGGTTCGACATCCAAACGTGGGGCGGCCCTAGACGTGTTCTCCCCTGGCTCAGTGATCGCGGGGTAGCGATCACGCTGACCTGGGCAATCGCCGCCGTCCGCCGGCCGATCCGACGGGGATGCGCATAGGCGGTTGGTCGCTGGAGACGAGTTCAGGCTCGTGCCCGGGGGACACCGCTCGGGCAGGCGGGAAAGCGTGTGCGCGCGTACAGACTTTGAGCGAGCGGCGGACGGGGGCGTGGGCGTCGCCGTCGCAGCGGCAGGCTGGAGGTCAGTCCTGTCGATACATCGTCACCACGCACGCCCCGCCGAGGCCGAGATTGTGCTGCAGGGCCACCTTTCGCGCCCTCCACCTGCCGCTCCCCGGCCGTCCCGCGCAGGTGCCACACCAGCTCGGTGCACTGCGCCAGCCCGGTCGCGCCCAGCGGGTGCCCCTTGCTGAGCAAGCCACCGCTTGGATTGGTCACGAACTTCCCGCCGTACGTATTCTGGCCGTCCCAGATGAACTGCTCGGCGCCGCCCTCCTCACAGAGGCCCAACGCCTCATACGTCAGCAGCTCGTTCGCGGTGAAGCAGTCGTGCAGCTCGACGACCTGGATGTCCTCGGGCCCGATGCCGGTCTTCTCGTACACCTGCGCCGCGGCGTTCTTGGTTGCAGGCGTCGTAGCCGATCATCTGATCATCGACTTCTCCTCGAACGAGGACGGGTAGTCGGTGGTCATGACCTGGCCGGCGATGTAGACGGGGTTCGAGATGTTGTGCTTGCGGGCGAAGTCGTCGCTGCACAGCACCGCCGCCGCCGCGCCGCAGGTCGGCGGGCAGCACTGGTAGCGGGTCAGCGGATCGAAGACCTCGGGCGAGGCCATCACCTCCTCCACCGACAGCACGTTCTTGAACAGGGCGTACGGGTTCTTTTGACGCGTGCTGCCGCGCCTTCGCCGAGATCTCGCGAACGTCCCGCGCCTGGTCCCTACTCTCCAGCGGTACCGCGTCCCGCGCCGCCGAACATCTGCGCGGCCGGCGGGGCCTGAAGCTGAGCTCCCGCAGCTCGCTCATCAGGTTTGGCGTGCTTGTCGAGCGGGTTGCGTGACGTGGGTCCACTTTGGCCGCGAGCGCGCCCTTCTCCATCTGCTCGAAGCCGAGGAGCAGTTGTTGTTGACGTTGAAGACCGGGATGCCGGTCAGCCCGATCTCGTAGACGGCGCGCTGGCCGCAGGTCGAGTCGCCGAACACGTAGCCGGCGTAGGCCTGCTGGATCTCGCCGAACGGGACGCCGGCGTCCTCGAGGGCGGTCCGCCCGGCCTTCGAGGCCATGACGTTGTACTCCTCGGACTCGCCGGGCTTGGCGAACGGGACCATGCCGACGCCGATGACGTTCACTTTGCGGGTCATGTGATGCTCCTTGTTCGATCGGGTCGGGTGGTTGGGATCAGGCCCTTGAGCAGGCCGATGCGGTGGGCGACCGAGACGTCGCCGTCGATGCGGATCTTGCCGTGCTGGTAGAGGCCGTGGACATCCCCCGCCGCCAGGCCCGCCAGGTCCTCGTCCTTGAGCGTGAGCGTGGTCTTGGCCGTGCCGAAATCGGCCGGCGACACCGCGGCGCCCTCGACGGTCCACTCGGACGCCGGGTCGAGCAGCTTGAACAGCACGATCGCGCCCAGCTCCTTGGCCAGCTCGGGCTTCTCGGCCAGGCGCTTGCCCGGCGCGGCGAAGAACGCCGGCGCCTTCGCCGTCGGGCCCGCTGTTGCCGCCGCCGCGGCCTTTGCCGGGACCGGGTGCCCGCGGCGCGGCGCCTTGATCGCCGCCCGCTTGGCCTGCTCGATCCATTCTGCAGGAAGCTGAGCTTCTGCGACGCCATCACGTTGCCGCTGATCTTTCAGCTTGCCGGTGGTGAAGAGCTTCACTCGGGTCCGACTTGCCGGTCGTCATGTCGATGAAGTCGGCCTCGCTGATCTCGAGCGTGCAGTCGGCGGCGCCGGCGCCCGGTGACCGCGCCCTTGCCGGCTTGAGGTCGACGACCCAGGCCGAGTCCGGGTTCGTCACCTTGAACAGGTAGCTCGCGTCGATCTTGCCGACCAGGTCGGGGGTTGCGCTCGACGGTCGCGGATCGCGATGAACACGTCCCAGGTCGTCGTCACCATGTCGCCCGCCGGCGCGCCTCCGCTTACCGGCTGAAGCGCCGCCGCCGCCGCGCCACCGCCCGCGCCCACGCGCTTTCATCTCCGGCAGCACCAGGTCCGGCGTGATCTTTCTTCTAGAAGCCGAGCTTCTGCGACGCCATCACGTCGCCGGAGAGCCCGAGCTTGCCGCTCGAGAACAGCTTCATCCGGTCGGTTCGGCTGCGGCCATGGCATGAAGTCGGCGTCACTGAGCTCAAGCGTGCACTTGGGCGCGGTGCCGGCGCCGGGCGACCGAGCCGGGCGGGGTGCCCAGGTCGATTGGTCCAGACGCTGTCGGGGGCCGACAGTTTGAACTGGAAGACGGCTCACCTTCTCGGCGACGTCGGCGTTCGCCTTCACGAAGCCGTTCATCGCGCTGGAAGATGTCGGTCGAGATCGGCATCGCGCCTGCGCCCGGCGCGCCGCCCCGCGGCCGCGGCCTTTGAGCTTCGGGCCGCCGGCTTCGATCTCCTTCCAGAACTCCACCGCGGCGTTCGAGATGACGACCTCGTTGCGCTCCTTGACCTTGGTCTGAAGAGGATCTCTGATCGCCGTCCTTCCACATCTCGGTGACCAGCGTGTCGCCGGGCAGCACGGTCTGGCGAACGCACGCGGATCGACTTCATGAAGTCGGTTGCGCTCGGGCGCGAAACCCAGCGATGACGTGCCGCCGGCATAGCGGAACGAGCACAGGCCGTGGAGGATCGGCTTGTCGAAGCCGAAGGCCTTGGCCATGCCCGGGTCGGCGTGCAGCGGGTTCCAGTCGCCGCTGAGGCGGTACAGGAGGGCCTGGCACCGGCAGCTGCTCCTCGATGACCTTGTCGGGGCGCGGTCGGGGGACGTTGACGTCGGCCGACGGGCCGCGGTCGCCCGCTCCAGCCGCCGGCGCCGCGGACGAGCGTGGTGATCTCGGTTGCGACCAGCGGGTTGCCGGCTCTTTCGTCGTACGTGACGATCCCCTGACGACCAGCGCGTTCTTGCCCTTGTCGAAGATGTCCTTCACGCGGCCGCGGTGCGTGAGCTTGCCGCGCGTGGCAGCGGGCGCTTGAGCTCGGTGACCGGTCGCCGTGGAGGACGCGGTCCAGGCTGAACTCGAGGCCCGGCGCGCGGCCGTCCTCGGCCGAGCTGGAGGATGACGTTGATCGCCGATGACGGCGTAGGTCGGGAGGGCCTTCATGCCCTTGCCGTGGATCTCGTAGGACCAGCCGGAGGTCCCTGTCGTCGCCGGGGTCGGCGGCGCGATCGCCGAGCGCGTAGATCGCCAGGTCGCGCTCGTCGTAGCTCGATCGCTCGGGAACTTGTGTAGCCGAGCGCGACGTCGACGTCGATGAACCGGTTGCCGCCCTGACGGGCCGGCCCGAGAGTTGGCCATGATCGGCTGCATCGACTCGGCGACGGAGGCGAGCCCGGTCGTGGTCGAAGAACGTGATGTCCGTCCAGGCGGCGTCGACGGCCTCAAGCGTGATCGGGCGGCCGAGGCGGAAGGTCTCTGCCCCTGCTCGAGCGCTCCCAGCGGAGCTTGGCGTATGAAGCCGCCGCCGACCTCGAACAGGCCGCCGTTCTCCTCGGAGCGACTCGTGGCACAGGCGCGCGACGAGGGGCGACACGAACTCGGGCTTGAGCGTCGATCGGGTTCGCCGGGCAGGACGGTCTCGGTCATGCGCGAGCCGGCGATCGGCGCGATGGTGCTGACCAGGACGTTCGCTTCTGGCCCTCGAGCGCGAGGGTCTGGGCGAAGCCGGGATGCCGAGTTGGCCATCGAGTAGTTGGCCTGGCCGAAGCTGCCGTAGATGCCGGCGGCCGACGCGGTTCATGACGATGCGGCCGTAGCCCTGGTCCCGCATGAGGCCCCAGACCGCGGCGGTGCACTTGTAGGCGCTGAAGACGTGCACCTGGTAGATGAGGTCCCAGTCGGCCGGGGTCATCTTGCCGAACGAGACGTCGCGGAGGATGCCGGCGTTGTTGATGAGGATGTCGACCTTGCCGAAGGCGTCGACCGCGGTCTGGACGATCGCGTCGCCGAACTCGACCGAGTCGTAGTTGGCGACCGCGGTGCCGCCGGCGGCCTTGATCTCGTCGACGACCTTGTCGGCGGCCGAGCTCGACTTGCCCTCGCCGGTGAAGCTGAGCCGCCGAGATCGTTGACCACGACCTGCGCCGCGCGACGCCAGGAGCAGCGTGCGAGCGCCCGAGGCCGCCGGCGCCGGTGACGATCGCGACCTTGCCATCGAACCGCAGTTCCTTGCTCATCGTTCTTCTCCCGTGCGTTGTCGGTGGTGCGCGTCGGCGGCGCGCCGCGGCCGCGGCGACGATCGCCGAAACATGCGCTGCCAGTGACTGACCAGCCGCGTCGGCGCGGCCTCGCCAGCCGTGCAGGCACGCGGTGGTGGCGGCGCCGATCATCACGCAGCGTGAGGTCGAGCGCGACCGCGTAGCCGAGCCCGGCGGCGAGCGCCGGGCCGAGCATGACGCCG
>JADJUF010000012.1 GCA_016717005.1 Myxococcales bacterium
CCGCTGCACCAACCGCATTCTGGCGTGACGGATGGCCGGGGCGCATCGTGAGCACCGATGACGGACACGACCAGCAGGTGGCAGAAGCGTCGCGCGGTGGCGGGCGAGCGGCGAGACCGCGGAGGCGTTCAGCGCGCGTGAGGGGTTCGCGGCGAGCACGCTGCGGTGGTGGTCGTCGAGGCTGAGGCGCGAGAAGCCGCCGGCATCCTCGGTCGGGATGGTGCAACTCATCCGCGTGCCCTCCGTCGCGGCAGCGCCGCCCCGGCCGGCGGCCGGCGCCGTCGTGGTCGAGTTGCTGGAAGCGCGGGCGCGGCTCATCGTCGAGGCTGGCGTTGACCAAGCGACCTTGTCGACGGTGCTCGCGGCGCTCGGCGTGCGAGGTCGCGCGTGATCCCCGCCGGCGTCGAGGTGTTCGTCGGGCTCGAGCCGATCGACCTGCGCTGGGGCTTCGACCGGCTGGCTGGGCTGGTGACCGAGCGGCTGGAGCGCGACGCGCGGTCGCGGGCGTTGTTCGTGTTCTTCGGCAAGCGGCGCGACGCGCTCAAAGTGCTGTTCTTTGATGGCACGGGCCTCTGCCTGTTCTACAAGCGGCTTGACGCCGGGACGTTTCGCCTGCCGCTCGCAGCCGAAGGCGAGCACACGCTGCTGATCGAGGAGCGTGCGCTCGACGACCTGCTGGACGGCGTCGATCTCGATCCAGGGCCGCCTCGACCACGGCGGACGACGCGGCACTGACGATCACGCACGATTCCTGATCGCAGATCTCGACAGATCGATCGCGAGTCAGTAGGAGGAGAGTGCGTGCTCGACGACTCGACGTCTCTCGATCAGGTCGCGCTCCGCGAGCGTGTCGTCGCGCTCGAGGCGCAGCTCGGCGCCGCCATGCGCGAGGCCGCCGCGTACCGCGACGAACGCGACCGCCTGCGCGAGGCCTACCGGCACCTGCAACTCGAGCTCGAGCTGCAGCGCCGCCGGCTGTTCGTCGCCAAGGCGGAGCGCATCGACACCGCGCAGCTCGACCTCGAGTTCGCGGCGACGCTCGCCAAGCTCGAGGAGGTCGCCGGCCGACTGAGCGAGGACGAGCCGCCGGCCGGCGCCGAGCCACCGCCGGCCGCCCCCAAGCGCCGGCCGACCGGGCGGCGCACGCTGCGCGACCTCGACGTGCCCGAGGAACGCATCGTCATCGTCGACCCGCTGCTCGACGGCAAGGCCGTTCGGATCGGCGCCGAGGAGACGTGCCAGATGGTCTGGCGCCGTGGCGGTATGATCCGGCTCGTGACCGTGCGCATCAAGTATCACCCGGCGGGCATGCCCACCGCCGCCGACCGCGACCCGGCGATCCGGATCGCGCCGCCGCCGTTGCAGATCCTGCCGCGCTCGATCGCCGGCCCGTCGCTGCTCGCCCACATCGCGAGCGACAAGTTCTGCGATGGCCTGCCGCTCTACCGTCAGGAGGATCGGTTCAAGCGCCTCGGCGCGCCGATCGATCGCGGCTCGATGAGCCGATGGCTCGAGGAGCTGGGCGCGATCATGGGCGGCTCGATCGTGCACGCGATGCGCACCGACGCGTTCGCGCACGCCTTCTGCCTGGCGACCGACGCGACCGGCGTCCTGGTCCAGCCGCTGCGCGACGGCGACAAGGTGCGGCGCGCGTGCCGGCGCGCGCACTTCTTCGTCCAGCTCGCCGACACCGATCACGTCTTCTTCGAGTACACGCCGAAAGAGACCTCGGCGGCCGTCGGCGAGCTGTTCCGCGGCTTCGCCGGCTACGTCCAGGCCGACGCGAAGAGCGTCTACGACGTCCTGTTTCGGCCGCCCGACCGGCGCGGTCCGCCCGACGACGACGAGGTCGACCGAGCAGTCCGGCTCGAGGTCGGCTGCTGGAGCCACGTCCGGACCAAGTTCTGGGAGGCGGCGATCACCAAGGACGTGGTCGCGCGCGAAGGCCTCGCGCGCATCCGGCGGATCTTCGAGCTCGACCGCAGCTGGCGCGGCCGGCCACCGGCCGAGATCAAGTCGCTCCGCGACCTCCACCTCCGCCCGCACGTCGACGCCTTCTTCGCGTGGGTCGACGTCGAGTACGAGCAGGTCAAGGCCCAGCGCGGCTTCCTCCGCACCGCGCTCGGCTACGCCCACCGCCAGCACGGCCCGCTCGTCCAGTTCTTCGACGACGGCCGGCTGCGGCTCGACAACAACGCCGCCGAGCGCGCGCTGCGCCGGATCGCCGTCGGTCGCAAGGCCTGGCTGTTCGTCGGCAGCGACGACCACGGCCAGGCCGCCGGCAACCTCCTGACCCTGGTCGCGTCGGCACGCCTCCACGGCCTCGACCCTGAGGCGTACCTGCGCGACGTCTTCCGCGTCTTCCCGCACTGGCCCCGCGACCGCTACCTCGAGCTGTGTCCCCGCGATTGGCCCGCCACCCGCGCTCGCCTCGACGCCGCCCAGCTCGACGCCGAGCTCGGCCCCCTCGACGTCCCGCCGCCGCCCTCGTCGGAGCAGCCGGCTACGCGCTGAGCAGGTCGCGGTCGTCACGCCCTCAAGCTGCCACCGCCGGCGTCAGCCGGGAAGGATGCGGTTCGTGCAGCGGATACGACACGTCAGCGACCTACGCAAACAGCGTCACAGCCGGGTAGCCGCCGCCGCCGCCGCCCCCGCGCGATCAGACCCGACCGCTACTGTGCCTCCCGATGCGCTTGGTGGATGGATCCTGGCGGCTGGTGGCCACCGACCTGGCGGGCCACGTCGGGTGCGCGCACCGCACGTCGCTGGCGCGGGCGCATGCCGACGGCAGCGGGGCGGGGCCGCCGTCGTTCGATCCGGTGCTCGAGATTCTCGCCGAGCGCGGCCGGGCCCACGAGGACGCGTACCGGGCGCACCTGATCGCCAGCGGGCGCAGCGTGGTCCGGCCTGGGGACGTCGCGGCGACGCGAGCGGCGATCCGCGCGGGGGCCGATGTGATCGCGCAGGCGCAGCTGGATGGCGGCCTGTGGGCGGGGGCGGCTGACTTTCTCGTGCGGGTCGACGCCGCGAGCGCGCTGGGCCCGTGGGCCTACGAGATCCACGAGGCCAAGCTGGCCACCGAGACCCGCACCGGCGCGCTGTTGCAGCTGTGCGTGTACGCCGAGCTCCTGGCGGCCGAGCAGGGCGTGCCGCCGCCGCGCCTGCGCATCGTCGCGCCCGGCGATGGCGACGATGGGCCGTTCCTCTTCGACGATCATCGCTTCGATGAGTACGGGGCCGCGTACCGGCGGTGGCGGGCCGAACTCGAGGCCGTGGTGGTGACGCCGGTGCCGACCTACCCCGAGCCGTGCGCGGCCTGCGACACCTGCCCGTGGTTCCGCGCCTGCGACGCGCGCTGGCACACCGACGATCACCTGGCCCTGGTCGCGGGTGGCGGCCGCCCGCAGCGCCGCGAGCTGGGGCGTCGACGCATCGAGACGGTCACCGCACTCGCCGCCGAGCCGCGTCCGCTCACCTGGCGTCCGGTGTACGGCAGCGTCAACACCTACGAGGTCCTCGCGCACCAGGCCGCGCTCCAGGTGGCCGCGCGGGCGGTGCCGGTGCCGCCGGTCGAGGCCTTGCCGGTCGAGCCCGACCGCGGCCTCGCGCGCCTGCCCGCGCCCGACATCGGCGATGTCTTCCTGGACCTCGAGGGCGATCTGTTCATCGGCCGCCGCGGTCAGGAGTACCTGTTCGGCTGGGTCGCCCGCGACGGCGACACCTGGCGCTACCACAGCCGCTGGGCCGACGACGCGAGCGGCGAGCGCGGCGCCCTGGCCGACTGGTTCGCGTGGCTCGAGCCGCGCCTCGCGGCCCACCCGGGCCTGCACGTCTATCACTACGCGCCGTACGAGCCGGCGGCGTTGCGCCGGCTGGTCGGCATGACCGGCGTCGGCGCCGCGCTCATGGACCGCCTGCTGCGCGAGCACCGCTTCGTCGACCTGATGACCGTCACCCGCCAGGCCCTGCGCATCGGCGTCGAGTCGTACGGCTTGAAGCCGCTCGAGGCGGTGACCGGCTACGCCCGGGCGGTCGAGCTCGAGGACGCGCGCCTCGACCTGCGGCGCGTGCGCGTGCTGCTCCAGCGCGGCGACCCGGGCGCCATCGCGCCCGCCTGGCGCGCCACGGTCATCGGGTACAACGAGGACGATTGCCGCTCGGCGCTGGCCCTGCGCGACTACCTGGAGGCGTGGCGGGCGACGCTGATCGCGGACGGCGTCGGGGGGCCGCGCCCGGTCGTGAACGTGCCCGAGCGCAGCGAGGAGAGCGAGGGCCTGCGGGCCGACATCGCGGCGTGCGAGGCGCGCCTGCGCGCGCGGGCCGCGGACGAGGATGGCGACGCCGCTGTCGCGCTCGCGCGCATCGCCGACCTGGTCGCCTGGTACCAGCGCGAGGCGTCGATCGCCTGGGGCGAGTTCTTCCGGCGGGCAGACAGCGACGACGACCAGCGGTTCGACGATCCCAAGTCCCTGGCCGGGCTCGAGTTCATCGAGACGGTCGCGCGCGTCGGCAAGCAGCGCAGCGATCGCGAGCGCTACCGCTTCCCGGCCCAGGACGTCACCATCGAGGACGACTCCGACGCGTACGTCGATGCCGGAACTGGCATCGGGCGCATCGACAGCATCGACCTGGACGCCCGCACGGTCGTCATATCGCGCAAGGATGGCGGCGCCGCACCGCTCACCTCGCTGGTCACGAAGCACATCGTCGGAGCCAGGCCCAAGGACCGCGAGCTCCTGCGCATCGGCGTCGACCTCGCCGAGCGCGGCGTGCCTGCCGACCGCGCGCCCTCGCTGGTGCGCGACCTGCTGCTCGCGCGCGCGCCGCGCGGCGTCCCGGTCGTCGGTGGCAGCCTGGTGCGCCCAGACGAGGCGCCGGCCGACGCGTGCGTCCGCATCGTCGGCGGGCTGCGCGGCGCCGTGCTGCCCATCCAGGGTCCGCCCGGCACCGGCAAGACCACCACGGCGGCCGCGATGATCCTCGCGCTCATTCGCGCCGGTCGCCGCGTCGGAGTGACGGCGACCAGCCACCCGGTCATCGCCCACCTGGTCGCGAAGGTCCTGGAGCGCGCGCGGGCCGACGGCGGCCGCATTCCCGTCGCGGCGCTGCGCACCGACGGCGAGGCTCGCGCCGATGGCATCGAGACCATCGGCAGCGCCGAGAAGGCCGATGACCGGGTCGGAACGCTCGACCTGCTCGGCGCCACCACCTGGCAGTGGGCGCGGCCCACGATGGCCGCCCGCGTCGACGTGCTGTTCATCGACGAGGCCGGCCAGATGTCCCTGGCCGACGCGCTCGTCGCGTGTGCCGCCACTGACAGCCTCGTGCTCGTCGGCGACCCCCAGCAGCTCGAGCAGCCCATCGCCGGCAGCCACCCCGACGGCGCCGCCGTCTCGGTCCTCGAGCACCTGCTCGCGGGCCGCGCGACGATCGCCCCTGACCGCGGCGTGCTGCTGGACGCCACGCACCGCCTCCACCCACGCCTGTGCGCGTTCACCAGCGAGCAGTACTACGAGGGGCGCCTCGTGCCCGGCCCCGCCGTGGCGCGCCAGCGCGTGCGCGTCCCTGGCGTGACCGCGCTCGACGCCTGCGGCGCGTTCTGGCTGCCCGTCGATCACGAGGGCCGTCGTGGGCGCAGCAGCGAGGAGGCCGAGGCCGTGGCCGCGCTGCTCGAGCGAATGCTCGGCGGCCGCGGCGGGGCCACCTGGATCGGCCCCACCGGCGCGCCCGCGCCGCTGCGCCCCAGCGACGTCGTCGTCATGGCCCCGTACAACGCCCAGGTCGACGAGCTCGCGCGGACCTTGCAGCGCCGCGGCCTCGGCGACGTCGTGGTCAGCACCGTCGACAAGTTCCAGGGCCGCGAGGCCGCGATCGCCCTGTACTCGCTCGCCGCGTCGACCGCCGAGGACGCGCCCCGCGGCATGGACTTCCTCTACAGCCGCAACCGCCTCAACGTCGCCACCTCACGCGCCCGCTGCGCCGCCGTGGTCGTCGCCAGCCCCCGCCTCTTGCGCGCCGAGTGCCGCACGCCCGCCCAGCTGCGCCTGGTGAGCGGCCTGTGCCGCTGGGTCGAGGTGGCCGGGCGGGTGGGGTAGGGCGTCTTGACGATCGGGCTCATTGACGAGGCCGGCCAGGCTGCGCCAGATCGGCCGCGAACGGACCTGGACGCGCGCGCTTGTTCACTGACGCCGGCACCGTGTGCAGGTCCAGCGACGATGATCGCTCAGGGCGCCCGACGAGCCGTCGAAGCGACGCGGTCCCGCGCGGTCCACAACGCCTCGAGTCGCCGACGAATGAAGCGCGCGCGCCATTCGCAGACGGTCTGGGGGCTCGTTCGAAGCCGCGCAGCGATCTCGACGCTCGCGACGCCGCCGGCGGCCATCAGGATGATTCGTGCACGGAGTCCGACAGCGGCTGGCGTCGCGCCCGTCAACCGCGACCACGACGACAGCGTGCGGCGCTCCGCGGCGGTGAGCACCACGGGGGCTACGGGGCGTCCTCGCGTCGCAGACTTCTTCAAGGCAGCACGTTCGACAGCCAAGGATACCCGCGGGTTAGCGGCGTTTCCAGGAAACGTCGGGCGTGCCCGGTATTAATCCCCCATGGGACTTTCCTGTCGCATCCACCGGGGCGCCCACGAGATCGGCGGCAACTGCATCGAGCTCGAGTCGGGCGGGGCGCGCATCGTGCTCGACCTCGGCCGCCCGATCACCGCGGCGGAGGGCACCGATGTGCCGCTGCCGCCGGTGCGCGGGTTCGACGGCAACGATCCGTCACTGCTCGGCGTCGTGCTCTCGCACCCGCACCCGGATCACTACGGGCTGATGTCGAAGCTCGCCCCGTCGGTTCCGATCTTCATGGGCGAGGCCGCCAGCCGGATCCTCGCGGAGGCCGCGTTCTTCACCCCGGGCGGACTCGCGACCGCGCCGCGGGGCTACCTGCGTCACCGCGTGCCCTTCGACCTCGGCCCGTTCCGGATCACGCCGTTCCTCAACGACCACTCGGCGTTCGACGCGTACTCGCTCCTGGTCGAGGCGGACGGCCGTCGGCTGTTCTACACCGGCGACATCCGCGCGCACGGGCGCAAGGCGCGGCTGTTCGAGGAGTTGCTGCGGCGGCCGCCCGACCGCGTCGACGTGTTGCTCATGGAGGGCACCCACGTGCGCGCCGACTCGGACGGCCGCGCGCGCGGCCCCTCCGAGCGCGACGTCGAGGCCGCGTGCGCTGACACGTTCGCGTCCACCCGCGGCATGGCCCTCGCGCTGTACTCGGCGCAGAACATCGACCGCCTGGTCACCATGTACCGCGCGGCGCTGCGCACCGGTCGAGACCTGATCATCGACCTCTACACCGCCGCGATCGCCGCCGCGACCGGCCTGGCGTCGATCCCGCAAGCGGGCTGGCCGCGCGTCCGCGTGTTCCTCCCCAATGCACAGAAGGCCAAGGTCCTCAGGCACCGCGCGTTCGCCCGGACCGACGCCGTCCGCGACCGGCGCATCTACGCAGACGAGCTCCGCGATCGGCGCGACCAGCTGGTGATGACGTTCCGGGCCTCGATGGCCAACGAGCTCGCCGCCACCGGCTGCCTCGACGACGCCGTCGCCGTCTGGTCGATGTGGCCCGGGTACCTGCGCGAACCGTCGGGGGTCGCGCTGGAGGCGACCTTCGAGGCCCACGGCATCCCGATGCACATCCACCACGCCAGCGGCCACGCGTTCATACCCGACCTGCAGCGCCTGGTCGGGGCGATCGCACCTGAGCGGGTCGTGCCGATCCACAGCTTCGCCGGGGATCGGTTTGCGGCGTTCTTTCCACGTGTCGCGCAACAGGCCGACGGCGCTTGGTGGGATACTTGAGAGACCTCATGCGCACCGCCCAAGGGATCATCGACGACGTTCGCGACGAACTGTTGACAGCCGGTGAGGCGAGATCAGGCAGCGTCGCAAGACGATCGCTCGCCTGGTTGAGGCACGTGAGCGGTGGCCAGGCGTCACTTCGCTCCTTCTGCGACGCGAAGGCATGCACTTCACGATCGACCAGAGCCAGATGCTGAAGGCCAACAAGTCGCTCTCCCTGAAGCTGCTCGTGCTCGGCCACCACGTCGCCATCCTGAAGTTCTTCCCTGACGGCAAGCGGTCGCCGGAGGTGACGGTACGAAGGGATGAGATCGCCGCCCACGGGATCGGCGCCCCCGATGAGCCCATGCAATGGTCGGGAAACGCCAAGCACGCAGCTCTGCTGCGAACGTTCATCGCCTCGTGCAACGCCAAGCTGTCAGCTCGCACGGCAGAGTTGCAGGTACAGCTGCAGCTCGTCGACCGGTTGCGAGGCCCGAAGGCCGGCGACCGCGCGGTCTCCAACCTGCAGCCCGTGGTGCCCTTCCGGGTTTCCGACTGAACTCGCCACAGTCGTTGACCAACGCGGGAACTCCGCCACGGGCAACATGGACATCCTGGCGCGCACCGGCCGCGGGCCTGCCGGCGGCCAGTTCGTCGTACTCGAGCTGAAGAAGCCCAAGCTCCCCAAGAAGGACGTCGCTGCCGCTTTCGAACAAGCGATCGGATACGCGGCCGCCCTCACGTTCGAGGCGAACGGATTCGACGAGGCGAAGCCCATCGACGAAGTTGTGCACTACCGCCGCCTCTTCTCACGCTAGGCCGGTACTGGCGCCGACTACACCAACAAGCCGCTGGTCGCGCATGCAGCTGTCGTTCTCCACCGCGGCAACAGCGACGATGCGAAGCGCGTGCTCGAAGCACTCGAGCTCAAGGGCACCCACCACAGGCGCGCGGCAAGGGGCTCGCGGTCGGCGCGTTGGTGTACGACGCGAAACTATCGGGCAAGCAGTGGGTGCTCGGCGACATCGCGTGGCTCGAGCACGCGGGCTCGTGGCGGCCCTGACGTCGCGACTACATTGACAGGTCGTATCCGCTGCACGCGGGTTGGGTGAGGTGGCAGCGCGACGGCACAGTCGCCGCCCTACGCACCGACTAGCCGCGACAGCAGGCCGCGCAGCTCGTCGCGTCCTCCGGGCTCTGGCCGCAAGGGCGTCGCGCCGACCGCGCCCCAGGTGCCGCCGTCCTGCGTGGCGTACTCCTGGAACGCGATACCGGGATACATGACCCAGGCCGACCGGGCCGCGCCGATGGCGTCGCGGTAGGCGTGCATCTTGTGGACGTCAGCGTTCAAGAACGAGCCGCCGTCCGACACTTTGAACTTGGCGTCGAGGACGTGGCACTCGTCGTGCGGGCACCACAGCGTGACGTCGGGGCGAAGCTCCGTGGAGTATGAGCCGCTGCTGGTCTCGCCAGGGAACGTCTGGTTGTACGAAGCCCGGTGCTGTGACGGCCAGCGGACCTCGAACCCCTGCGTGACATTCGGGCCCCAGAACGCCGGCGTGGTCCGGATCGCCTGGGTGGGTGGCCCCAGGATCTCGGTCAACTCGGCGACCACCGCGAAGTAGGTCCAGAGTTCGTACATCACCGCGATGTTGCGAGCCTCGAGCAACTCGAACGTGTCCGCGTGCGACAGCGGCAGCGCTTGCGAGGCGAGCATCAGCCGGATGTGGTGGCGAAGCACGTCGCGGTAGCCGCGCCGTGCCTGCATCACCGTCGACGCCAGCGGGAGCTGGGTCAGGTCGCCTACATCGTTCCAGATCGGATGCTGGAGCCAGCCGCCTACCAGCGCGTCCATCCAGGCGCAGTCAGAGGTCAGGCGGGCACGCAGGAACGAGGCCTCGCCTTTGGCCACGCGTCCGCGGACCTCGTCGATGATCCGACGTGAGTGGAGCAGGAACGCCCGAACGAATCGATTCTCGAGCGTGTCGAGGTTCTGCACGGTGCGCGGCTGGTTGAGCGTGCTCGGCAGGTGGCCGCTCAGTGCCTGCGCCAGCGGGAGTCGTGCGGTGCGGCCGCGCACAGCCGCAAGCGCGCCAGGGCGCGTCAGCGCCTGCAGGGTCACGGCGTCGACGAACCGGCCACGGTCGAGCGGAACGACCTCCCGCTCGGTCTCGAGGCGTCGATGCGGGTCCCGGAGCACGGCCTCGAGCGCGGTCTGGAGGCGGTCTGGCTCGGCTGCGTGCTCGCGGAGGATCTGCCGCAAGTAGACGAACGCGTGGTACCCGGCGGGATCGTCTGCCTGTTCGGTGCGTCGGTAGGGCAGTGCGCCGGCGTTGGCGTTGGTCGCGAGCGGGAGGTCCGCGCAGATCGAGACGACGTCAGCCAGCATGGCGTCGAAGTGCGCCTCCTCCCATTTTCCGGAGTGCACCTCCAGTGTGATGCCTGCGGTCGTCCGGAACAGCCCCACCGCGTTTCCGAAAGTGAGGCGAAGGTGCGCGGGCGTCACACGGTCAGCGGCCGCCCCAACAACGTCCACGATCGAATCGAGGGCTGCCGGCTCGCCCTCGAACTCCCAGGTCTTCTCCGCGACAAGTCGTGGCCGCGATCCCGGCGTGAGCGGGTGCCACTGCGTCGTCTTGCGCTCGCGATATTGCACGGCTATTCGATGAAGGAGGTGAAGCCGCGGGCGGTGAGGCGGCGCTGCATGCGCCAGAGCTTGCGCGCGGAGCGCGGCAGCCTCGGCTCCGCATCGCCTTGACCGAGCAGTTCCAACACGCCGCTGCGCACGGTCCAGGCCCCTGTTGTCGACGGACTCTCTTCGCCGACCGCAAACGCGAACAGCGCCGCGAGCACGTCCCTCAGCTCATGGGTGGTGCCGTGCAGCTTCGGCAGGACCTTCGACAAGATCGCCAGGTCGAGGGCGCAGCGCAGTGTCTCGATCTCTGGCGCAGCCTGCGTCGCCGCCAGCTCCAGGAAGCGCGCGATCGCATTGGCGACGCGGAATCCAAAGTGCCGGTCCTCGCGGGCTAGGACCTCGTGGAGCTTCACCACCTCGGCTCGAGAACCCGCCGTGGAGCTCGCTGAGCTCATTCCAGTCCGCGGTGCTCGGCTTCTCCCCAGTCGACGAGCGCGGTGAAGCCGTCCAGGCGCAACTCGTCGTCGGAGGGGCTCGCGGCGCCGTGCGCGTTCAGGTCGACGTCGTGCAACTCCATCACGAACGCGCGATCGAGCACCTTCGGGCTGAACATGTGCGTCGTCTCATCGACGTTGACGGTGCCTGTGAAGAACAGGTTGGGCGGTACGTGCACCTTCTTCCGGGATCGCCACCAGCTCCGGGTCGTCGCTGTCCTCACCGGCTTCGATCGAGTCCTGGTCGTGTAGCTCGAGCGGCTCGTCCGACTCCATCGCGGACAGGAAGTCGAGAAGTAATGCTCGACCCGGGCGAGGTTCATCTCATCGAGGATGACGAAGAACCGGTGGGGCGCCCGCTGCTCGGCCTGCGCCCGTGCGACCTCGTCCTGGGCGCGGAGCAGCAGTCGCAAGAAGGGGGTCGTCTCGTAGCGACGCGAGATCGGGTTGTAGAACCCGAGCAGGTTGCGACCGTCGGTCCAGTCCGGGCGCACCGCGATCACAGCGTAGTTCTCGAGCTCGGTCGTGGTCTCGGTGTACTGCGCCTGGACCAGGTCGATGTGCGGTTTGCCATCGAGCGACGGCCGGAGGACCAGCTCGTCGCCGACCTGGAACGTCGCCTTGAACCACTGGGTCAGTTCCTTCCGGAATTGGACCGTCGCGACGCGGTCCTCGTGGGTCTGCGACACGTGACACGTCCACACCTGGCCCCCTGCCCGCAACTCCACCTCCGAGATCTTGCCATCGCGGAAGAGCTCATCGCGCAACGCCACGGGCATGACGAAGCGGCGGTACTTGAGCATGTAGGGCGCGACCCGAATGGTCACCGCATCGTCCGGCGGCTCGCTCGTCTGGCGGGTGGTGAGGCGCGGCCGGAAGTGCCGCGCCACACCCCGCGCGAGCATCGTCTTGCCGGTGCCCGAGATCCCGGTGAGGATCACGAAGCGCTTCGTCTGCAGCGCCAGGAGATAGTGGCTGACCGTCTCGTCCGAGAAGAACAGACGATCCTTCTGGAGAGACGCCTGGATCGCGTCGTACGCGCCGAGCGGCGGCGCTGCGGACGGGGGTGGTGCCTTCCCGAAGATGATCGCCGCCAGCTCGGGCGCGATCGCGGTGACCGTCCGCAGCCCCCACAGCGGTTGCGGCTCCGGGAGCGTGCGCGCCAGCGAGATGTCCCAGCTGACGCTCACCGTGTGACGGTACTCGGGACGGTCGGGGCGGAAGACGTACGGCCCGGTCACCTTGCCGACCGCCAGCACCTCGGAGACCCCTCGATTCGCGACGACCTGGTCACCAGGGCGAAGTGAACGGAGCGTCCACAGCTCCTTCGCCTTGAGGGTGATGTGGCCCGGTGACGTGCCGGTGGGCCAGGTCTCCGCGAAGGCCTTCCGGGACTCGCCGAACGACGCAAACTTCGACAGGTCGCCGACGTCGTCCCATCCCACGCAGATGTACCCACCGAGGCGGCAATCGTCCCAGTACTTCGCCAGCTCACCCGGCGCGACCTTGACGAGGCGGCTGGGGCGACGCCCTTCGCTGAGCTCGCGCAGGACCGCCGCGTGCCTAGGGCTCAAGGCGAAGTTCGTGCCTTGCGCCGCTTGTAGAAAGCCGAGGTCTTCGAGTTCCACGTACGACAGCAGCTGGTCGCGGTCCACGGGCTCCGCGAGCCGCTGCTCGATACGAACGACGACGGCGCGCTCGTCCTCGGCAGGTTCGTCGGAGCGGCGGAACTTGGCCTCGGAGGCTCGTGGCGGCAGAACGTCTGGGTCCGTCGTCACGAGCGCGCGCGCCAGCAGGCCGCCGCCCTCCCCGGAGAGCCACAGGTACGCCGTATCGCCCGCGCGGATCTTCTTCGACTGCTGCCGGACGCCCCAGTTGAGCTCGTCCAGCTCTGCCAGCGCCGCCGGCAGATCGTACTGTTGCGGATTCGCCTGGAACAACCATGCCCGGGCCGTCGGCGCCGGTGCGGGGATCTCCTCGTAGGCCGGCTGGGCGAGGTTGCGGTCCAGGGTCGAGTTCAGGAAGTCGACGATCGCCTTGCAATGGGCGTAGTAGTACGGCGTCTGCTTGGCCGTCTGCGCCGCTCGATCGATGAACGCGTGGTGACCGACGACCAGGAGCTCCCGCGCCGCGGCCAGCTTCTCCGCCGGGACCGCGTAGGTGATCGTCCCTGGGATCGACTTGAACTGGTCGTCTGTCGACGTGGTAAGCGCTGCGAGCGCCTGGCTCGTCGCCGCGTCGATGGACGCGCGGTCGACCGGCACATAGATCACGTCCTTCTGCAGGGACAAGACGTAGGCGCGGCCCACGGTGATGTTGATGCGCGCCGGCCCGCGGAGCGAGGCGACCCACCGGGCGGCGCCGTGCGTCGCGGCGCGCTCGATGGCATCGGCGACGAACGCGGCGCACGTCTTGACGTGCGCGTCCCCGAACATCCGCACGAAGCTGTCGCGGATGTCGTTGACGGTCGCGTCTGGTTCGCCGGTCTTGCTGACGTCCATGCCGCGTGCGTACCGCGACGGCTGGTGCCGCGTCTATCGAGCGGCACGGGAGATGGCTCGGGCGGTGAGGGCGCCGCGGGCGGTCGCATCCGGCGATGGCATGTCTCGTCGCTGGCGCGTCCGCGGCCGGCGGCTGGATACCCTCCAAGCCGAGCTCGGCGAGCGTCGCGTTCCTGGCACGCGATCCTTGACCGCGACCCAGCCCGGTGGGCACGCTACCCACAGGAGTCGAACGTGAATCGCATCTGGTTGCTGACGGCTGCGCTGACGGCGGTCGGGTGTGGTGGCCCTCAACGGGCGGCAGCGCCGGTGGGGACGGCCTGGTACGAGGTGCGGTTTCGCGCGGCGGCCTTGCCGGCGGTTCGGGCGAACGGCGGGCCGTGGCACCTGGGTGGCCGGGACAACTCGCCATCGCTCTTGGGCGGACTCATTGGCCTGGCCGTTGGCTACCCAGAACTCGGCTTCGCGCTCGGGTCTTCGATGGTTGCCGATCCCGAACCAGAGGCTCCAGCACCCTACGTCGTCGTGAAGATCGACGGCCTTACCTACAGCATCTCGCCGATCGGCCAGACGCTGGCGCCCTCTTGGTCGCAGCCGATCGCGATCCCCGTCGGACGCCACCGCGGCGACGCCGAGGCGCTGGTCCAGGTACTCGACGCCGTGGACGACGGGGTGCTTGGCCAGCTGCGGTTGCGGGTTGATGACCTGGTGCGGCCAGGCGCGCGCACGCTCACGAATGTCGGCGATGTCGCTTCGCTCGATCTGGAAGTCCGGAAGGCCTCGGGACGCCCGATGGTCGGAGTCGATCTTTACGTCGACGCGCGGATGTCGCTCGACGACTTGATGGGCGGAAAGTCGACCCGGTGGACCGCCGTGCCGGTGTGGAACGGCGATCGCGTGACAGTGACCGCGACGGGGAAGGCGTGCCCCTCGGGACCAGATGAGTGCTTCGACCCCAACGGGGCCGAACCGGGCCGGTGGGCCAGCTACAAGTACCCCGGCTTCGCCGACGCCCCGCACATCGCCCTCGTCGCCGCACTCCCCGACCAGACGTTGGTCGTGGGCCGGGGGAAGACGTTCACGGTGGACCGAGCGGGCTTCCTCCTCCTCTTCGTGAACGACACCGACGAGGGGAACAACGAGGGCGGATTCCAGGTGCGCGTCGAGGTGAGGCCGCCATGAACGCGGTCTCGCCCCGGTCGACGGCTCCGAATTGGCGGCGACCGTTGGTGTCGAGAAGGGTTCCCGATCTCGCCTTCGCAGAGGAGATGGGGAACCTTGGGGCCGATGGCTGGGAACTCGTGTTTGCACGCCGGTCAAGCAACGGCGAATCGGGCACCGCTATGGAGATGAGCTACGAGTGCATCTTCAAGAAGCCCAAGTAGCAATCTGCGCGCTCCACCTCCGAAGACGCTGGAACGCAACGAGGTGAAGAAGGCCGCCCGTCCTCCTCCGCCAAGAAGGTCACCCAGCTGTTCTGAACGGCCGTCGGTGGACGGTGCCGATGGGCGCCGTTCCAACCGCCTAGGTTGAGGCCGACCGGCAACCGCATGCCCCGAAGGAGCCCAGACGATGGCGAGCGATACGGATTCAGTGAAAGGACTCGAGGCGCTCGTGGTCGAGAACAGGGAGTTGGAACAACTCGAGGCGCTGTTGTCTCAGTTCAACCTGTTCGAGGCCATCGGCGCGGTACGTCGCGAGCTCCGACATTCTGATATGCTGGCGTTCCTGCTGAGGCCGACCGAAGCGCACGGATTTGGCGACCACTTCCTGCGACGTCTCCTGCAGCGCGCGCTGGCGCGTGCAACGTCCAGCCCCACGGCCATCACGCCCGTGATGCTCGACGTTTCAGAACTCCACGAGGCAAGCGTTCGCAGAGAGTCGAACAACATCGACATTCTCATCATCGATGAGAGGAACCGGCTCGCCGTCATTCTCGAGAACAAGATCGACGCAGCAGAGCACTCCGAACAACTCCGTCGATACTGGGACCGCGTGGGGGCCGACTACCCCGGCTTCAAGCTGATCGGCCTCTACCTGACGCCCGACGGCGACGAGCCCTCTGACGGACGATATTTGGCCATTGACTACACGCTGATCGCGAACCTGGTAGACGAGGTCATATCGACACGCTCGTCGACGCTCGGTCCCGACGTCCGAGTCTTGCTATCGCACTACTCCCAGCTCCTGAGGAGACATATCGTGAGCGACTCCGAGATTGCTGATCTGTGCCGGCGCATCTACCGAAAGCACAGTCGCGCGCTCGACCTAATCTTCGAACATCGACCCGATCCACAGCAGCATCTTCGCGAGCTTCTGGAGCAACTCATCGCCGGCACATCGGGTCTGGTGCTCGACGACTGCAACAAGCGGTACATCCGCTTCGCGCCCGCGCAGTGGGACGTGACCACCCTCAAGGCAGGCACGGGGTGGACGAAGAGCGGCCGGATGCTCTTGTTCGAGTTTCAGAACAACCCGGGCAGACTCGTCTTGAAGTTGTACATTGGCCCTGGCCCCGCGCGGACGCGCGAACTCCTCCATGGCGTCGCGGCTGCGCACCCACATCTGTTCCCGAAGATGGCCAAGGCCCTTAGCTCCTCCTGGACGCAGCTCTACACTCGTGAGTTCCTAGCCCCGAATGCCTTCGAGGATGAGGACGCTGGGACGTTCGCGAAGGCTGCGCGTTCGCTGTGGGAAGCGTTCGTGAAGTCGGACCTGCCAGCCATACGAGATCTGGTGGCGGCTCAAGATTGGCTGGAGCCCCACGGACCGGCATGACCACGGGTCGTGAACGATCCGGTCGCGCGAGGACAGTGTTGCCAAACTGATCCGAATGCGGGGCCAGGTATGGGGTGGGGGGCAACCCACTGCTTCATCTGGGGAAGATCCGGAAGGGACCAGGGCAGGGTGGCTCGGTGGCGCGGCTGTAGGCACGTTCTGCTCCGTCCGTTGCCAGGCGATCGAGGCAAGCGATGCCCGCGCGGATCTCAGTCGGAACGCCTCGGCCCCAAAGCTGATGTCGGCGCCGAGATGCCGCCGCGGCTTGGCTGGCGGTCACCACGGACGATCCCCTGGCCACCGCGGCGATCACCCGCCTGGCCGAGTGTAAGATTCACGACCCATGGGCGGCGAGACATCCACGAGTAGCCTGCCTGCCGCGGCGGGCAGAGAAACGGGCATCACGATCGACGTCGAGGCCGCCCGCGATCTGAACCTCGCGATGGTCGCCAATGCTGTGCCGCTGGTGCAGCGGTTGAGCCTGTCGAACAGCGGGAGCGAGGCGCGCGACGACTTGACGGTCGAGGTCACGCTGGCGCCGGACTACAGCACGACGTGGTCGGCCCACGTCAGCAGTATCCCGGCGGGCGGGACGTTCACGTTCGACGTGGTCGACGTGCCGCCGGACCGGGCGCGGCTGGTGAGCCAAGTCGAGCGCACGGACGGCGTGCTGACGGTGGCCGTCCGCACGAATGATGCCGTCGTCGCGACGCGATCGCTGGCCGTGGGCGTGCTGGCCTACAACGAATGGTCGGCCAGCACGGTGCCGCAACTGCTCGCCGCCTTCGTGATCCCGAACCATCCGGCGGTGGCCCGCATCCTCGCCGACGCCCGCGCGGCGATCCAGCGGATCACGGGTGACCCGGCGCTGGACGGGTACCAATCGCGCTCGCCAGGCCGCGTGAAGGGCATCGCGCAGGGCATCTACGAGACGATCCAGGCGCTGGGCATCACGTACAGCAATCCCCCGGCGAGCTTCGAGGCGTCGGGGCAGAAGATCCGGACGCCCGAGCAAGTGCTCGAGCATCGGATGGGGACGTGCCTGGACCTGTCGGTGCTGCTCGCGGCGTGCCTCGAGCAGGTGGGGCTGCACCCGATGCTGCTGGTCCTCGATGGCCACGCGCTGCCGGCGGTGTGGTTGGTCGAGCACGAGCTCGCGGAGGGCGCGACGGACGACGGCCTCCGGTTGCGGAAGCACGCCGAGCTCGGGCGCCTGCTCGTGTTCGATTCGCCGGCGGTCGCGACCCGGCCGATCGTCCCGTTCGCGCAGGCGGTCCGCCGCGGCCTCGAGCACCTCGACACGCCCGACTTCCGCTTCGCCGTGGACGTCCGCGCCGCCCGGCGCCAGCGGTTCCTGCCGCTGCCGGCACGGGTCGTCGGCGAGTACGCTACGGTCGAGGCGGCGCCGGCGCCGGTCGTCGTCGTGGCGCCCAGCGGTCCGGTGCCCGCGCCCGGGGGCGACGCTGCGACCGGTCCAGCCAAGGCGGCGAAGATCCCGCGGGTCGAGAAGTGGAAGCAGCGGCTGCTCGACACCAGCCTACGCAACCGGCTGTTGAACTTCCGCCGGGACGGCAAGCAGGTGCTGCGGGTGCTCGGGAAGGACCTGCCCGGGCTCGAAGACGCGCTGGCAAGGGGCGCGTCGCTGCAGCTGCTGCCCCAGCCGGACGCGTTCGGCGACAAGGACCCGCGCGCGCGGAAGCTGGTTGACGAGCGGCTGGGCGACGACGCGCTCGAAGCGTTCCTGCGCGAGCACCGCGACGCCGGCGCGCTGCACGTCGATGTGGCGAGCGACGCGCTGTGGGGGCGCGCGACCGAGATCTTCCGCACGGCGCGCGAGAGCATCGAAGAGAGCGGCACGAACACCCTGTGCCTGGCCCTGGGCATGCTGCACTGGTTCGAGAGCGACACCAGCGAGGAACCTCGACTGGCGCCGATCCTGCTGGTGCCAGTGACATTGAAGCGCGACGCACGCTCGTCGCAGTTCTCGCTGACGGCGTCCGGTGAGGAGACGCGCTTGAACGCGACCTTGCTCGAGAAGCTGCGGAGCGAGCACGGGATCTCGCTGCCCGAGCTGGCCGAGCTGCCGGAGGACGAGGCCGGCGTCGATGTGGCTGCGGTCCTCAACGTCGTGCGTGAGGCCGTGGTGAACCTGCATCGATGGGAGGTCGCGACCGACGCGTACCTGGCCCACTTCTCGTTCGCGAAGTTCCTCATGTGGGCCGACCTCGAGCAACGCGCCGGCGCGCTGCTCGAGAACCCGGTGGTGGCGCACCTGGTCAACGGCAAGGGCTCGTTTCCGAATGCCGGTGCGTTCGTCGAGCCACAGGACCTCGATCGGCGATACGGACCGGAGGACCTGCTGTGCCCCCTCGACGCCGACTCGAGCCAGCTGGCGGCGGTCGCCGCCGCGGGTGAGGGCCGGAGCTTCGTGCTGCAGGGGCCTCCGGGGACCGGCAAGTCGCAGACGATCACGAACCTGATCGCGCACTGTCTCGCCCAGGGCAAGCGGGTCCTGTTCGTCGCGGAGAAGGTCGCGGCGCTCGACGTGGTTCACCGCCGCCTGTCCCGGGTCGACCTCGCGCCGTTCTGCCTCGAGCTGCATTCGAATAAGAGCAGCAAGCAACACGTGCTCGGTCAGCTGCAGGCGGCGCTCGACGTCGGGCCGGTCGCGCGGCCAGCCGACTGGGACGCATCCCTGGCGGCGCTACGACGCGAGCGCGACCAGCTCAACGCCTACGCCGACGCGCTGCACCGTGACCGCGCGGGGCTCACGGTGTTCAGGGCCTTGTCGCGGCTGACGGCGCTGCGGACCGAGCCGCGCGTGGCGCTCGATGACGCGTGCTCCCAGTCACCCGCCGAGATCACGGCGACGGCGGACGCCGCCAAGGCGCTGCAGCACGCGGTCGAAGCTCTGCCCGAGCTGTCGTCGGTCGCCTGGCAGGACTGTGCGCTGCCAACGTGGGACCTCGGTCTGGTGAACCGGGTCCGCGACGCGATCGATCGGCTCGAGGCGCAGCTCGCCGCCGTGGCGTCTGCGGGCGCCGACGTCGGGATCCGGCTGGCCGTGGTCCCGCCGGCGACCCTCACCGAATCGGCGGCGCTGGGGGCCGGGTGCGTCTTGATGTCGGACGCGCCACCGAAGGGCGACGAGTTGCTGGCGTCCGAGCAGTGGTCGGAGGTGCACGAGACCGCCACCACGCTGGTCCGAGCCGGGCGCGCCCATGATGAGGCCGCCACCGCGCTCGCGCTACGGTACTCGGAGGGCCTCTACGCGCTCGATCTCACCGCGTTGAAGGCCCGCTTCGATCGGTACGCGGGGGCATTCTTTCTGATCGCGTGGTGGATGTTGCGGAGCGCACGCAAGGTGCTGGCGGAGGTGGCGCGCGGGCCGCGTGTGCCCCGGGCACGGGACGTCGCCACGGATCTGGGGCTCGCCATCGCCGCCCGCGACCACGGCGAGACGATCGCCACGCTGGGCTCGCGCGGCCGCCCGATCTTTGGTCCCTTGTGGGACCCACCGCGTCGCGACTGGGCAGCGATGGAGCAGGCGGTCGAATGGGCGGCCGGCGTGCAGGCGGCGATGGCCCGGATCCAGCGCAGCGGTGAGCTCGTCGCGGTGGCGCAGGCCGGCGCCACCGACCCGATGATTCGTCAGCGTGGCGTCGAGCTGCAGGCGCACGTCCAGGCCGCCCGCGCGAGCGTGGCGGAGCTCCAGGCCTCGCTCGGCTGGCTCTCGGAGCCGGGGGCGGTCGAGCCTCCGGACGACGTCGCTGAACTGCGCGTGCAGGTGCTGGCGTGGCGCGGGCAGCTGCCCCTGTTGCGCGAGTGGTTCGCGTACCAGGAGGCACAGCGCGCGCTGCGGACGGGTGGGGCGCTCGGCCTGGTCGACGCCGTCGCCGCCGGCCGGATCGTCCCCTCGAGCATCGCCGCCGCGGCCGAACGCAGCGCGCTGGAGGCGTGGTTGGTCCGCACCAGCCACGACGACGCCGCGCTCAAGTCGTTTCACGGGGACCCTCAGCGCGCGCTGGTCGACGCCTTCGCGACGCGGGACCGGCGGCTGCTGCGGGACACCCAGACTATGACGCGTGCCCACCTGGCCGCGCGCGCCCCACGGGCCAGCATCGATGCCGCGGGCGGCAGCGAGCTCGGCATCCTGCAGCGCGAGCTGAAGAAGAAGTCGCGGCACAAGCCGTTGCGCAAGTTGTTCCGCGAGATCCCGGAGCTCGTGACGAGGCTCAAGCCGTGCTTCTTGATGAGCCCGCTCTCGGTCGCGCAGTACCTCGAGCCCGATGCCGTCCAGTTCGACGTCGTCGTGTTCGACGAGGCGTCACAGATCCCGACGCACGACGCGATCGGCGCGCTCGCACGCGGGCGCAGCGCGGTGATCGTCGGGGACTCGAAGCAGCTGCCGCCGACGACGTTCTTTCAGCAGGCGGGCGATGGGGACGGCGACGAAGACGAGTTCGACGAGCTCGAGAGCATCCTCGACGAGTGCGACGCGGCCGGTCTGCCGTCGCGTCGGCTCGACTGGCACTACCGCAGTCGCCATGAGGATCTGATCGCGTTCAGCAATCATCGGTACTACGACAATCGCCTCAACACCTTCCCGTCTTCGGCGGCCCGGGTGCCGCACCTGGGCGTGACGCTGCGGATGGTGGCCGGCGTGTACGACAAGGGCGGGGCGCGCACCAACCGGGCCGAGGCCGAGGCGCTGGTCCAGGAGCTGGTGGCGCGCTTGCTCGACCCAGCGCAGGCGAAACGCTCGATCGGTGTCGTCACCTTCAGCCAGCCGCAGCAGAAGCTCGTCGAGGATTTGATCGACCAGGAGCGCCGCAAGCACGACGCCCTGGCCAGCTTCTTCGATGACAAGCTGACCGAGCCGGTCATCGTGAAGAACCTGGAGAACATCCAGGGCGACGAGCGCGACGTGATGCTGTTCTCGATCTGCTATGGCCCCGATGGGAACGGACGGGTGGCCATGAACTTCGGCCCGCTCAACCGCGAAGGGGGCGAGCGGCGTCTCAACGTCGCCGTGACGCGGGCCCGTGAACAGCTGGTCGTGTTCTCGACCTTGCGCCCCGAGCAGATCGACCTGTCGCGCACCGACGCCCGAGGCGTGCGAGACCTGAAGGCGTTCCTCGACTACGCCGAGCGGGGCCCGAAGGCGATCGCCGAAGCGCTGGAGGTCGGGTCGGAGGCACGGTTCGACTCGCCCTTCGAGGAAGAGGTCCATCGCCGCCTGACCGCCCGCGGATGGTCGGTCGATACCCAGGTCGGCTGTGCCGGCTATCGCATCGATCCGGCGTGCGCCACCCCGACCTACCGGGGCGATACGTGCTCGGCGTCGAATGCGATGGCGCCTACTACCACTCGGCGCGCTCGGCGCGCGAGCGCGATCGACTTCGGGCCGAGGTGCTGGGGACGCTCGGCTGGAAGCTCCACCGGATCTGGTCGACCGACTGGTGGCTCGATCCCGATCGGGAGATGACGAAGCTGGAGCAGGCGATCCGCGCCGCGGTGCAGCCGCCGAGCGCGGCGTCCGCCCGGACCGAGCCGGCAGCGTACGCGGTGCCACCGATGGTGCCCGCGCGTGCCGCCGAGCCCGCGCCAACCGTGGCCGTCAACCACACCCCGGCGTCACCGCCGCCAGTGGCCGCCGCCGTGGAGGCCAGCGACAGCCGGCCGTATCGTATCGCCGAAGCTCCGGCCGGGCACCGAGGTGTAGACGACTTCTACGACCCGCGTCGCGAGGGCGACTTGCGCGCGCTGGTCGAGGCGGTGGTGACGGTCGAAGCGCCCGTCTCGCTGGGCCTGCTGGTCAAGCGGATCGCGTCGTTCTACGGCATCCCGCGCACGTCGGCGCGGGTCACCACCCGCGTGCAGGGCGCCATCGATGGACGACGGATCCTGCAGGTCGGGGAGTTCCTGTGGCGTCAGGATCAGGCGCCGGACGCCTACCGGGCGTTCCGGGTCTCGGATGAGGCTTCGCGTCGCGACGCAACCGACATCCCGATCGAGGAGGTCGCAAACGCCGCCGCCGTCGCGCTGCGCCGGAACGTCGCCTTGCCCTTCGACGAGCTGGTCAAGCAGACCGCCCGCGTGCTCGGCTTTGGCCGCACTGGCGGGCGTGTAGCCGAACGGATGGGGGAGGGCATCGAGCTCCTGATCACGCGTGGCGTTGCGCGACGCGATGGCGACAAGATCCGAGACGCGCATCCGTAGCCCTCCGGATCTGGCCCGCAGGCTGCGGTGGCGTGCGAGCGTTCGCGGCGATCGCGTCGGCAACTGTGTTGGGGGTGCGCGCCGCGCCAGCGAACGATATTGCCGCTGGCGGCCAGGGCACATGGCGTCTTTGGATTCGCCGGCCTGCGGTGAACGGCGGGTAGTTGGGACGATCTTGACGCAAGGGCTCGGTTAGTGAGGACGTCCAACCAGTGTACGCGTAGAATGACGCCACGTGACGACAGACTCCGAACGCCCCGAGCTCCTCCTGGTTGCGTCGGACACGAAGTTGGGGGAGATCCGAAGGCGTTGGTTCGGGACGCGCAATAGCCTTGGCGTTGATCGTGTGGATCTGCCCACGGCCAGGCGCGCCTTTCGCTTCGACATCGGCCATCCGGTCGACGGCCAAGTCTACCTCCGGCACCCGTGCCGCCTCGATTACTACCTGGTGCCGGCCCACGCGAATGAGCGGATGGCCCAGGAGAAGCTCGCGGCGTTCACGCAGATCGCTGCAGCTCTGGGTGCCCGGCGGGTGGAGCTCGTGTCTGCGGTGATGACGAAGGGCACCCAGGAAGGCAAGTTGAGCATTCCGGTCCTGGCGAAGACCCTCGGGCTCGGGCTCTCGGCGGATGTGGTCCGCGAGGGCGAGGTGACGCGGCACGTCCACGCGGAGTTCAACGAGCCAACCAAGCCGCCGTCGTTTCCGGCAGAGCTGCGTGCTTGGCTGGAAGGCGATCCGATCCTCAATGGCCTGGTGGCGATTCGCATGAACGAGCGGCCCATCCACTGCAAGGTGGTCCTGAGCATCAGCGATGTCTTCGAGGGTGGTGGGAAGGTCGACCTCGAGTTGGGCAAGATGGGGTTGGGCATCGGCGTGTCGGCCGGTTCCGTCGGACGCAGTACGTGGTCGTTCAACATCGAGTTCTGGCCGGCTGATGAGTCATCACTGACGACGAGTCTGACCCGGCAGCTGCCCGCGCTGCTACCGCAGGTCGACGGGCGCTCCGAGCCGAGCAACGATGACCTCGAGTTCCGGCCGCAGCGACGCGGCGGTGTGTTTCTCGCGGTCCTGGGCACCCTGGTCGTCGGCGTCGCCTGCGTCGTGGTGACGCTCGTTGTGACCCGGTCCGGTCGCGCCCCGGCTACGTCGCCGGCCGAGGCCAGCGCCGGCGTCCCTGCTGCTTCGGCGTCGGCGGATCCGCTGCCGTCCCCTGAGGCGTCGGCAGCTCAAGCCGGGGGACGGCCAGGAACACCCATCGCCTCACCAGGGCGCCGCGCCGCCCCCATCTACGATGCCGCATCGCGCAACGGTCCCAGAGACGCGGGAGCTGATGCCGCGAAGGTCAACGACTCAACACTGACCCCGGATCAGGTACTGAGGAAGATCTTGTCCGCCTACATGGGCGGTCTGAAGCGTTGTCACAAAGATCTGCTCCATACCGATCCGACGGCCGGCGGCAAGGTCAGGCTGGCGTTCACGGTCTCCGAACTCGGGCGCGCCGTCCGCCCGAAGTCGACCGGGTTCTCCGCTCAGCTCGACGCGTGCATCGAGCAGCAGATCGGTGGCTGGCGGTTCGACGTGCCCATGGACACGAACGGGCGGCCGAGCGAGGCATCGTTCGAAATCGCGCTGCAGCTCGTTCCGGAGTGACGGCCACGTGGAAGATGGCTCACGGGTATGGCCCACACTGCGCGCCGAGTCGAGCGCCTTGGAGCACCCATGTCACTGATGGATGTGAAGCGAACCCAAGGAGATGGCCTGCCGGGCCTGGACCCGCCGTCTCGATCGCCGGCTGCGATCTGGGAAGACCTTCGATGGCACGATCGCATCTACAGGATGGAAGGGCTCGATCGGCGGACGCGCCTCGGTTTTCTCGCCCTGCGGGTCCTGCAACGGCTCGCGTACAACGGGGGCTGGTACGAGCGGAGGCGCTCGTGACCGTGCGAGTACCGCTCGCCGATGGTGCCAACGTACTCGAGATCGTCGAGAGAAACGGCCGGCCCTTTTCGTCCGAGCGTCGGCGGCGCGGGATGATCGAGATGACGCGCCCTGTCGCCGCCGCGGAGCGACCGCCGGACCCGGAGCGTCTCATCCTCGAGCCTCGCGAACACGTGCAACCTGGACTGCCCGATGTGCCGCATCGGCGAGTTCGGCGTGGACCAGACCCGCTTCATGGCCCGCCGGCTGTTCGATCGTTGCGTCGCCGAGTTGTTCCCGCGCGTGCGCGAGGTTCGGCTCAATGGCCTCGGTGAAGCTACGCTCGTGCCCTTCTTTGACCACTGCGTCGATCGCGTCAGCGACGCCGGCCTGCGCGGTGAGCTGATCACCAATCTCACGTGCGGGGAGGCGACGATGCGTCGTCTCGTGAGCGCGCGGTTCGTCGTGCTCATATCGTGGGACGCGGCGACGCCGGCTCTGTTCGAGCGGTTGCGACGGCCGGCTACCTGGGCGGAACAGCGGATGCGTCTCGAGACGCTGTCCGCGCTCGCGGCTGGCCACGGCACCGCCGACCATCTGCACCTCCTGTTCACCCTTCAGCGCGCGAACGTGGGCGAGCTGCCAGGCTTGGTGAAGCTGGCCGCCGACGTTGGGGTCCCCAGCGTCCTCGTGAATGTGGTCAAGCTCCAGGACGAGCGATGGGTCGAGCGCGCGCAACCCGAGATCGCTCGTGCCGTTGATCTCGCGCGCGAACTGGCCCAGACGCTCGGCGTCGCGCTCACGCTCCCTGACCACATCGGGGGGCTCTCGCTGTGCGGCCCGTACGTGCTTCCGACATCGGCGAGAGGCTGCGACCGGCCGCGCAAGGAGGTCGTCGTCCGTTGGAACGGCGAGATCACGGTCTGCAACATGTTCAACCCGTACGCGTACGGACACCTCGAGCGGCACGGGTTCGAGCGGTCGTGGAACGGCTCGCTGGCCGCGGCGTTCCGCCGGTTGGTCGACGGGCCCGACCAGCACCCGTACTGCGACGGCTGCTACTACGTGCACGGCGTCTACGAGCGAGAAGGACCGCCGCGATGACCGGGCCGCTCGACGTGCTGGTGATCCGTGGTGCGCCCGGCGTCGGAAAATCGACGCTGGGACGTGGCTTGCGTCGCGTTCTCGAACAGGGCGCGGTCGTCGAGGTCGACGACGTTCGCGCGATGATCGCCCAGGTCGACTGGACAAGCCGAGCCCATCACGACGTGGCCCTCGACGTCGCGCTCGCGGCGATCGAGCGCTTCGTGGCCATCGGGACGAAACCCGTCGCGCTGGTCGACACGTTCAGCCGGGGCCGGCGGACCTCGGTGCAGGGGCGCCTTGACGGTGCGGCATTGCGCCACGAGACGGTCTCGCTCTGGGTAGCGCCCGCGATCCTCGCCGCCCGGCTTGAGGCTCGCACGACCGGGTTCAAGGACTGGGAGCCGAGTCGCATCCTCAACGACGAGGTCCGCGCCAACCGGTATCGGCATGAGCGGCTCATCGACGTGACCGCCCTCGACCGCGAGGCGGTCCTGGGCGTGGTCATCGACTTGGTCAGGCCGTCCCGACCGGAAGGTGGAGCATGACGTCGCGCCCAGGGTGGCTGCCGGCTGTCCTCAGCCCGGCCCCGCACTACCTGTTCATCGAGACCACCACCGCGTGCAACCTCCGCTGTCGACAGTGCCACATGTGGATGTCATCGGAGCCGGCGGGGACGCTGACTACGACCGAGAAGGTCGCGCTGGTCGATGAGTTTGGTCGATGGGCGGACCACGGCGTCGTCGTGCTTACCAGGGGCGAGCCGTTCCTCCAAGGCGGACGAGGTCCTCGCGATCTCGCGCCGCCCGAGAGCAGGGCCACTCGGTCGCGGTGAACACGAACGGCACCCTGATCCCCGCCGAACTCTTCGACACGCTTCTGCGGGAGGGTCCTCACTACCTCGTGCTCTCGGTCGACGCGCCCGACGCTGCGACGCACGACTGGCTGCGAGGGCGCGCCGGCACCTGGTCGGCCGTCGTGGAGACGATCCGCGGCCTCGTGGAGGCCCGGGAGTCTCGGCACCCAGGCTCGGACGTGAAGATCCTCGTCAACGGAATCTTGTGCGCGCGAACCTTGCCGGCCGCCCTGGAGCATGTGGCCTTCGCGAGGTCGCTGGGTGTCGATGGCGTGATGTTCCAGGCGCTCGCGCGGACCTTCATGAACCAGGGGCTCGGCGACCCGTTCTTCGACAAGCACCGCCCACAGGACCTCGCGCTCGTCGATCGAGTGCTCGACGAGTTGGTGGCGCTGCGGAAGGTTGACCGATTCCTGAACACTGAGGTTCGTGACCTCGAGTGGATGAAGCTCTACTTCCGGAACCCGGACTTCATCAGCGAGCCGGTGTGCGGCTCGGCTCACCGCAACATGATGGTGAACATGTACGGCGAGATCCAGCTGTGCTTCGCCATGAAGGAGCTGCTCGGCGGCGCGCATCTCGGATCCGTCCGCGACACGACCCTGCGCGCGGCCTGGCACGGCGACGCCGCGGCCCAGGCGCGCACCGTGATGGACGCCTGCCGGAAGAACTGCGGGATGTTGCACTGTCATCGCCGGGAGGGCCCGTTGTGACGGTGCGCCGGCGTGCGCCCCTGGCGGTGTCGGTGGTCATTCCTTGCCACGGACGGCTCGCGTCGCTGGAGCGCGCTGTGTGTTCGGTGCTGGCCTCGGCGAGCGCGGTGGAGGGCGAGGTTGAGGTCATCCTGGTGGACGACTGCTCGCCGACCCCGGTGCGAGAGGCACTCCAGGCCAAGCTGCGCGACGCGCGGGTCCGATTCCTGCGCCATGACGCCAACCGTGGTCCAGCCGCCGCGCGGAACACCGGCGTCGCCCAGGCGCGGTTCGAGCTGGTGCTCTTCACTGACGATGACGTGGTCGTGGACGCGCGCTGGATCGAGCGGCTCGCGCGCTATCTCGCCGACGCGCCCCGGCGAGTTGGCGGCGTCGGCGGTCGCGTTCGCGCGCTGGGCACCGATCTGTTCAGTCGGTACTTCGAGTACCACCACATCCTCGACCCATTCCGCATGGATGATGGACGCGTGCTCTACGTCGTCACGGCCTGCTGCGGGTATCGGCGGTCGGTCCTGCAGGAAGTCGGGGCTTTGACGAGGACGTCAAGGCTCCGGGCGGCGAAGATCCCGGCCTTGCCTTCAAGGTCGCCGCGGCTGGGTATGAGCTCCCACGTCGTCGAAGATGCCCTCGTCCACCACGACTTCCGGCTGGGGCTACGTGACTTCTGGCGGACGTTTCGACGGTACGGCCGCGGGTGTCGGCACCAGGTCGAGCGGCACTGGCGGGGCTTTGCGTCGCCTCGTCGCGCCAGCGGCGGCTCCGGCGCTCGCGACGCCGTCGCGACCTTCGGCGGACAACTCGTCGAAGTGCCCGACGCGGAGTCACTGTAGTCGCCGGAGATGCGGCAGATGTTTGAGACCCTGGTCGTGGGACCGCCGTGACCGCCGTACCCACGGGTACCCGCTCGAGGCGCGGCGGACGTGCGCTGGGCCTCGGCGTCCGGCGCAGGCTGACAATAAATGGGGAGCGAGAAATCGTAAGCTCCTCGCCTCGAACTGGCGCGCTCAGCTCCGAGGCCGCCGCACCCCAATCCAACTGCCGATCACCAGCCGCACGGCCGCCTCCGCGAACCCCGGAGCGAGCCTGATCCCGCCCTCCCATTCGCCCCTGCTTGCCAGTTCCTCAATGGCCTCCACGAGCTCCGCGACTACCTCCGATACGGCCTCGTCTGGCGTTGTGCTATGGCGTAGCACAGCCCCTGGCGTCGACGGTGCGCGAGCGTCCGCGGCGTCCGGGTGATCTCGCAGGTTTAGAGTGCTTTCGAGCGCCTCAGTGGACACACTGACTGCCTTCGACTCCCGGCGCCTCCACTTACATTGCCGTGCCGTTCCGCGGCCTTGCGGTTGCGGCCGGGAGCGCCGCTGCGGCGTGCTGCCGCCTGGCCGCTCGCGCCTCCACCAGCGCCGCCGCGAAGGCGATGGTCGCCGCGATCGCGACGATCGCGGACAGGATGAGGCACGCCCAGGCGATTGACGGGGCGAAGGCCTGGCCGATCGCGGCGGCCGAGCCCTGCGGCGCCGGCGCGCGGTCGAAGCCGCGAAGCGCGAACCAGGAGAAGACCGCGGCGGAGGCTCCCGCGAGGCTGAAGAGGCCTGCGATGAACGTGCGCAGCGGCCGGACCCGCGGTGGGGCGGGCTCGAGGGCGTCGGTGTCGGCGTCCGCGTCCGCGTCGTTCTCGTCTGGCAGGCGCCCGGCCGCAACCGAAGTCGACGAAGGTCCGCTACTTCTTGTCGAGCTCCACGTCGATGTCGTGGGAGATCCGATCGAAGGCGCCGTGCATGTTCTCGGAGTACGGCTCCGCCTGGTTGGCGACCTTGGTGCGCAACGCAAGGGCCTCGGCTCGCAGCGCGGTGAGGCGCTCATGGTCAATCGCTGCGCTGGTGCGAGCTGCCTCGATTCGCTGATCGATCACCGCGAGACGTTTGTCGAGGGCCATCTGAAACTCGGCCCGGGCTTTGGCGAGGTCGACATTGGCTCGGTTCACGTCCGCTTGCTCCGCCACGACGTCCTTCTGCTCCGCCACGACGTCCTTCCGCTCCGCCACGACGTCCTTCTGCGCCGCCGCGACGTCCTTCTGCGCCGCCACGAACTTGTCGCGGGCACTGGCGACGTCGTCTGCGGGGCGTTCGTCCTTGTTCTTACAGCCAGTGACGAGACCAGAGATCATGAGCAACGCGAATGTCATCTTGTGAACTTGCATGACTCGGAGCCACAGCACATCGCGTGCCAGGCGGATCTTCTCGTCAGTCGGAACGACGTCGCCCGGTCCGTTCCCGCGACTCGCTCGCTGGCCTCAGACAGGCTCCCGGGGCGCAGCGCCTCGGAACGGTAGGGAATTCGGAGGCGCTGCGTTCGGCCGCTCCGCCCTCGCGGTACGGCGCCTGTCGACGGTCACCCTCGCGGCGACCGGGCGCGCCGGCTCGACCCACACGCCGGGCAGCGCGATGGGCGCGGTCCTGACCGGGGCGATGATGCGCCGATCCGGATCGGAGCGCCTGCCGCCATGATGCGCGGCTGGACGCGCGCACCGTTCCGTCCGGGTGCCAGCCGGCGCTTGACAGGGCTACGCGTCGATGGTCGCCGGGTTGACCCAGGTGGTGTTGCGGCGCCGGTCGAACCGGCCGGTCAGCAGCGCACCGCCGATCGCTCCACCAAGGCCGAGCAGCAGCGCCAAGCAGATGCTCATGATGGCCTTGCCGGTCGTCTCGGCGGCCTGAAGCGCAGCCTCCTGCGCACGCGTCGCCATCTCGGCCGCGCGCTGGGTCAGCTCCTGATAGCGCTGGTCGATCTGCGCCGCGAGGTCACGGACGTCTTGCTGGGTCAGCGCCGTGTTCTTGACGAGGGCCGTCGCCAGCATCTGGCGGTCGAGCTTCCCGGAGTGGACCGCCGCCTCGAGCGTCTGCTTGCCCGCGGCCTCGAGCTGGCGCGCCGTCACGGCCGGCTTGCCCTCGGCGCGGAGCCGCTCGTTGATCGGCGCCAAGAGGTCATCGCCATCGAGGCCGAGCGAGGACAACGACGTCCCCTCGACCGCCCCAGCCGCGCCGACAGCGCCGGCCGTCGCCGCGCCGGCGACCGCCCCCGCCGCCTTCGCTCCCGCGGACGCCACGCCGGCCACCAGGCTACTGACGATCGACACGATCAGCGTCACCGCGACGAGCGTCGATATCGACCAGACCAGCGCGCCTTGGATCAATCGGTTGACCCGACTCGGAGTCGGCGACATGCGGCTCACAACCAGGCCGCCCACGAACAACGCGAGGATGGGCGCGAACAGGCTCCACACGCCGGCACCGATGCCGGCCGCGCTCAGGCTGCTTGCATCGTCGGGGTCGATGGCCGTGAGCCCAATCCCCATCCCGAGGAAATGCAGGACGAGCCACAGCGAGGCGGCGACGAGGACGCCGCCGACGATACCGGACCACCGTGATGCCGGTGGTATGTACCCGACGTCGATCTCACTCATGAGGGGCATGGATGAGTCACCGCGTACACGGGAAGTAGGATGCATGTCGTGAAGGGAAGCAAGTCGCGGACCGTCGCCGGGGCCCCTCATGCGACGCCGCGGCGCAACGCGCCGCCATCCATGCATCGCGCCCGCCTTTGCTACCGATGAGGCTGCCGCGGGGTGGGGCCCGGGGGCCCTCGCTTTCGGTCGAAGTGGTACCCAACGGGACCGGTGGCGACACCGTGGCACCTGCGCTCGGTGAGGCGAGGGCGCATCCACGGCACGGCCCCGGCGGGGGCAGCTCCGTGTCGCGCCCTACCCCCCCCTCCACGATGGGCGCCGGGTTGCCGGGGCCAACGAGCCTGACGCTCGCCGCGGGCTCGCGCAACCGACGCTGACCATGGAGGGGGGCCGCATCAGCTCGACACCACGACCGCCGGCGTCGCTGCGATCGTGGCCTGCGCGCCCGCCCGGCGGGGCGCTGCGCTCCCGTCGCGGACGTGGTCCGGCACCTGGCGCACATCCCAGATCACGTGGGTCCACGCCAGCATGCGCAGAACGTAGTAGGTCAGGTCGACCTCCCACCAGAAGAACCCCTGACGACACGAGCTCTGGTAGTGATGATGGTTGTTGTGCCACCCCTCACCGAGGGTGACGAGCGCCAGCAGCCAGTGGTTGCGCGAGTCGTCCTTGGTGGGGTAGCGGCGCCGCCCGATCACGTGGGACAGCGAGTTGATCGTGAAGGTCCCGTGCCAGAGCAGCACGGTCGAGACGAAGAAGCCCCACACCAGCGCGTGAGCTCCACCGACCGCGAACAGCACCACGGCGAGCAGGATGGCGGGCAAGTGCTTGGCACGGTCGATCGCCACCAGCTCGGGGTACCGGGTCAGATCGCGCACCAGGTCGCGGTCCGCCGGACCGGCTTCGTCGGAGGTGCTCCAGCCGACGTGGGAGAACCAGAAGCCGCGCTGCACCGGCGAGTGGATGTCGCTCGGCATGTCCGAGTACCGGTGGTGGTGGCGGTGCTTCGCCGCCCACCACAGGACGCCGCGCTGCATCGTCGTCTGGGTCAGGAACGCCAGCACCGCCTGGCCGGCGCGGGAGGTCTTGAAGGTCCGATGCGAGAAGTACCGGTGATGCCCGGCGGTGACGAAGAACATGCGCGCGACGTAGAGCGCGAGCGCGAGCGCGAGCCCCCGCCACGACCAGCCGAGCAGGAGAACGCCGACGATCGCGGCGACGTGGATACCCCAGAACGGGAGCGAGCTGCGGTTGAGGTACGTACGCCAGGTGGAGGATGGAACCTTCACGTCGACGGCGTGGGTCCCGCCGCCGCGTTCGGTCACGGTCCAGTCATGACGCTCGACCATCGACCCGCTGGCGCGCAGCCACGCTGGTCCCCGACCAGCGCGGGACCGAGCATGGCGGTGTCGTCGTAGGCGGCGCGAACGCGGCCGCGCCCCGCGGTCCCGGAGCGCCTCGAGCGAGCCCTGCCCGAAGCGGGTGTCGGGCTCGAGGGCGTGGCCCTCGCTCCACTTGACCGTCATCGTCATTCTCCTGGTCCGGGTTAGTGTTGGCTTGAGAGAGGTCCGCGGGCTCAGCGCGCAGAGGCAGCGGGGACAATTTCCGCGAGCGGGCCGCGCTGCGGTCCACCGGGTCGTTCCGCGGCGGATGACGCTGGTGGTCCCGATGGGGCTGGGGTCGCGGAGGGCGGCAACCGCCGGCGGTCGCGCTGATCGGGGCGCCCGCGGCGCTCGGTGTGTCCCTGGCGCTCGCCCGGCGGTCATGCAGGTCCTGTCCGCGCCGGTCGGGTGCTCGGTGCTCAGTGTCCATGGGAGGCGGAGGTCACGCGGCTGCCGGCCAGGCCCGTCAGCAGCCCCGCGGCCAGACCCAGGCCCGCCGCCACGCGCGGGTGATCCTGAACTCCGCCTCGCGCTTGTCGTCCGTTGCATCGATCATTGGCGAGGATTCAGCAAGCCGCGTGCTGGCACGGCGCTGGCGATGGTCCGCGGCATGAGCTCTCTCCAGCCCGATCGTGAGTCCGCCTCCAATGTCGACACCACGACGCTGATCTCCGGCCTCTCCGACTCCCGCGATCTGGTGTCGGCGCGATCCCGCGCGCCCGGCGGATCCTCCGCATGGCAGCGGCTAGGACTTCGCGAGCCGATGTCCGGGCGCCGGGCGGGCCGGCGTGGCGCCGGTGGCATCGATGTTGCTTTTCGGTCCGGCGATGACGACTCCACCAGCCAGAGCCAAGCCCTCGATGCGCAACCCGAACATCGTCACCACGCCGGCGAAGGAGGAGGACGCGAACCCGCGGCGCGGGCGTGAGGTCGAGCGCCCGCAGGGCCCCGGCGAGACCGGGCCCGAGATGATCCCGCCCGGCCGCGTCCGCACCGGCCGGAGCGGCGGCGCCGACGCCGGCGAGGGCGACGCCGGTGACGACGAGCGCGACAGCGACAGCGAGCTCGTCGACCGCGTGGATCTCCCGGCGTCGGACCAGGACACCGGCCGCCACGCGCAGCCGGCGAAGGCCCCGACCCGCGGCGACGAGGACGCGGCCGGCACCCGCAGCCCGACGCGCGGCGACGATGCCACCGACCGCAGCACCCGCGATCCCCGCCGGTAGCGCGCGGCTCGTCGGACGCCGCCGCGCGCGGATCCGAGGCGAGCGTGGCGGCTGTGCCGTGCGTATGCGCACGGTGCGCGGAGGGCGACGAGCCCCGTCGTGGTGGCGCCCGCCTGCGCGGGGTCGGCGAGGCGTCGCGGAGCGCGGCGCCTCGATATGGGCTCGCACGGGGGTGCTTTGTCGCGCCAGCATGCGCAGCCTCAAGCTCATCACCACCGGGTTCGTGTTCACCACCGCGCTGATCGCGTCGGGCTGCAAGAGCGGACCGCGACGAGTCGGTCGTGTCGGCGCGCGCGGCACGCGCCCGAGACGTGTCGGCGTCGGGTGGCGCTGCGCGGGCGTCGTCGGTGATCGCGGCGCCGGCGGTATCGGTCCCCGCGGCCGGCACCCGGCTCGTGCGCCAGGCGCGGTGCGGTGAGGGCGCGGTCCGCGTGCCGGTGGCCCCCGTCGAGCCGCCCGTCCGGCCACCCGGCGCGCGGCGGCTGACGCCGGTGCGTCCGCTGCGCGGCCCGCATCTGGCTGTGTTCGCGGCGCGGTTCGCGGCCTCGCTCGACTCGCACCGGGGTCGCTCACATGAAGGATTCGTATGGCGCGCTGCTCGGGTTGGCGGTCGGCGACGCGCTCGGCGCCACGGCGCGGCATCCCGAAGCCGTCACCCCCGCTGATCATGCCGCCGCGAGGTCACAAGACGACGGCTGTTGTCAGCGCGCGCGCGCGGAAATTGGTTCAGGAACGTGCGGAACCGGCGAAGAAGTGCTCGTCTGGTGCCTCCATCCCGGTCATCGTGGCCGTGGCCATCAACCGCGGCCCACGGCCGACGTCGTCATCGCGGCGGCCGAAGCGATGACCGCCACCGCGCGCCGGTGTAGATTCGCTTCCATCATGCAGGCGCTCGCGATCCAGCAGACGTTCGCGGCCAGCGCGCTCACCGCGCGGTAGGAGTCGCACATGGGCTGGGAACGCGACGGCATCGGTCTGTTCGGGACGTGGGAGGTCGACGACGACGTGATGGGCGCGTGGCTGGCGCCCGACACGCTGCGCGAGTGCTTGCTCGCGCCGCTGCGCGCGGACGGCTCGCTCGAGCGCGCGACCCACGTCTGGGTCAGCGACGGGAAGCCGCGCGCGATCGGCTCGGCGGCGGACCTGGACAAGCAGGTCGGCGCGTGGCGCGGTGAGATCGCGCAGCTCTACAGCGGCGACCTGGACGACCCGGACTTCATGGTCCACGTCACCCTCGATCGAACCGGCTTCCGCCTGGCGCTCGGGCTGGGCGGCGCGCTGGTCGACGGCACGACCCGGGCGCGCGTGGCGGGCCTGGTGTCCGCGTGGTCGGCGCGCTTCGCGAAGCGGCGCTGCCACCTGACGGTCGCGTACCTCTCGTCCCACGCGCCGTACCCGCGCGCGCGGCCGCCGCGCGAGTCGATGACATGGCCGCTGGGCGGGCTCGACTACCACCTGGGCCGCACCTGGCACCGGGCCGACTCCGAGCGGGCCGCGGTGCTCGCGGCGATCGAGCGCGCGCGGCTGCCCAAGGGCGCGACCCGCACGGCCGACGGCGACGTCGTGCGCGTCGCCTTCGGCGCCGAGCTCACCGATCCCCGCGCCGTCGCGGACGCGCGCGCGGTCGCCGAGCGCTGGCTCGCGCCGCTAGTGTCGGCCGAGATCGAGGACGGGTGGAACCAGCTCGGCGATCGCATGGTGGTCCCGACCGAGCGCGACGAGCTGGTGCCGTTCACGTTCTACGACTCCGACGAGCGCGTGGGGTACAAGGGGCTCATCGTCGATCCCGACACCGGTGCGGTCGATGAGGCCGCGTGGTCGGAGCTGGTCGGCATCGCGGCGTCGGGTGAGGCCCACGACGGCACCCCGGTGGGGTCAGTGCGCCTGGTGCTCCCGACCCGCCGCGCCGCGCTCGCGGTGCACGAGCGCGCGATCGCGAGTGGCTTCGAGATGGCGACGTACCCGAAGAACGATGTCCTCTGGGAGGTGCACCCGCTGTAACCGCTGTGGCGGTCGGTGCACTGATCGGCGATCGCCGGTTGGGCCGGTACCGGTCCCGCCGGTGGAGCAGGGCGAGCGGTCGAGGAGCCAGGACGCACCGCGCAGTCGTCATCCGCGTGAAGCTCCTGTCGTTCGGAGCGCCGCCACGACGCGACGGGGCCGGGCGGCGCGCAGAGGCCCCGGCGCCCGGCCCGACCGGCTGTCAGCCCTCGCTGGCAAGGTGCGCGGCGTGAAAGGCGCCGCACCATCGTCCGCGTCCTCCTTCCCCGCGTCCTCCGCTGCGCCCATGGGCGGCGCGGCCGAGGCGGCCGATCCGGAGCTGGAGGCGTTCGGCGTGCTCGCGGCCGAGGCGGCGCGGCACAGCACGGGCGTGCCGGGCGGGGTGCTGGCTCGGCAGGCGCTGGCGGTGACGGTGGGGACCGACTTCGGGGTCGCGAGTGACGCGCTCGAGGCGCTGGTGAGCCGCGCCAAGGCGGCGAAGCGCGACGAGCTCCGCATCGTCACCAGGCCGCGGGGCGGCGGTCGTGGTCAGTACCGCGTGGGCCGGCGCGGCAGCGAGCGCCGTCCGTACGACGTGTGGCTCGAGGCGGTGAGCCCGCCGATGGGCAGCTGCGCCTGCGCTGACTACGGGAAGTCGGGCCTGGGGCTGTGCAAGCACCTGTTCGCGGTGGTGCAGGCCGAGCTGCCGCGGCTGGCCAAAGGCCGCGGGCGGGGCGGGGCGGCAAAGTCCGCGACCGCGCCGACCGCGGCTGCGACCGCGACCGCGCCTGCGGCGACTGCGTCCACCGTCGGGCCATGGCTGGGCTGGGAGCCGGTGCGGCCGTTCACGGGCGTCGGCGACTGGCTGGAGCGCGTGGTGTGGCGAGCGCCGCGGTCGGCGCCGCGGGGCGTGGCCTCAGCCAGGGCGGCGGCGCTGTTTGCTCCGCCCACCGCGCCGACGGCAGATCGGCGGCTGCGCCGGTTGCGGCCGGACGATCCGATGGCGCGTCGGGAGATCGTCTCCACCTTGCTGGCGGCGATCGACAAGGGCCCGGCGGGGTGCGCCGAGCCGGCGCTGGTGCCGCTGCTCCAGGCCGAGCGCGATCGCCTGGCGCAGTCCGAGCGCGCGGTGCGCCCGCGGGACCTGTTGCGGCACCTGCGCAGCCTCAAGCAGCGCTTGTTCGCCTATCAGCTCGAGGGCGTGAGCCGGTTCCTGACCGACGGCCGGCTGCTGCTCGCCGACGACATGGGCCTGGGCAAGACCGCGCAGGCGATCGCGGCGTGTCACGTGCTGGTGGCCGCGGGGCGGGTCGAGCGCGGCCTGATCATCGTGCCGGCGGCGCTCAAGGCGCAGTGGGCCCGCGAGTGGCAGCTGTTCACCGATCTGCCGCTGACCGTGGTCGACGGCAGCGCGGCTGACCGGGCCCGGATCTACCAGCGGCGCGGCGGCGGCATCTTGCTCACGAACTACGAGCAGGTGCTGCGCGACCTGCCGCTCATGCAGCGCTACGCGCCCGAGGTGATCGTCCTCGACGAGGCCCAGCGCATCAAGAACTGGGCGGCCAAGACCTCGGCCTACGTCAAGCAGCTGGCGGCGCCGTGGCGGCTGGTCCTGACGGGGACGCCGATGGAGAACCGGTTGGGCGAGCTGTCGTCGATCCTCGACTGGGTCGACGAGACCGCGCTCGAGCCGCGCTGGCGCCTGACGTCGTGGCACGCGGTCCGGGGCGACGGGCGCCGCGAGGTGGTGGGCGCGCGCAACCTCGACACGCTGCGCGCCCGGCTGCGGCCGTGCCTGCTGCGCCGGCTGCGGTCGGAGGTGCTGGGCCAGCTGCCGTCGCGGCAGGACACCGCGGTGGCGGTGCCGTTGACCGCCGCGCAGCGCGCCGCCCACGACGACCTCGACCTGCCGATCGCCCGGCTGGCGGCGTCGGCCCAGCGCCGACCGCTGACGCAGCCCGAGTTCCTGCGGCTGATGAGCCTGCTCACCCAGCAGCGCATCATCTGCAACGGCCTGGCGCAGCGCGACTTCGAGGAGGTGTGGCCGACCCTGGCCGACGCGCGGCGGCCGAGCGCGGCGATGCTCGAGCGCCTGGCCAGCCCCAAGCTGCTCGAGCTGCGCGAGCGGATCGCCGCGCTGGCGGTCGACCAGGGCCGCAAGGTGGTCGTGTTCAGCCAGTGGCGACGCATGCTCAAGCTGGCGCACTGGGCGGTCGGCGACGTGCTCGGCGACGCGGGCGTGCGCGCGGTGTTCTTCACCGGCGACGAGTCGCAGCGGCGGCGGACCCAGAACCTGGTCGACTTCCACGACGATCCGTCGGCCCGCGTGCTGTTCGCGACCGACGCCGGCGGGGTCGGCCTCAACCTGCAGCGGGCCGCGAGCTGTGTCATCAACCTCGACCTGCCGTGGAACCCGGCGGTGCTCGAGCAGCGCATCGGCCGGGTCCATCGGTTCGGGCAGGCGCAGCCGGTCGACGTCTACGCGCTGGTCGCCGACGGTGGCATCGAGGCGCGCATCGTCGGCCTGGTCGGCGACAAGAAGGCGCTGTTCCGCGGGGTGTTCGACGGCACCAGCGACGTCGTCGACTTCGCGCAGGCCGGCACGTTCCTCGATCGCGTCGAGCGCCTGGTCGAGCGCCCGGTGGTCGACGCGGTCGCCCTCGGCGACAGCAGCGACGGCGCTGACGACACCGCCGTGGAGCTCGCGAGCAGCGACGGCCCCAGCGACACGCTAGGCCCGGTGACCGCGGAGCCTGTGGTCGCCGTCGGCGTCCCGGCGCTCGACGGTGGCGCCGCGGCGGTCGGGGCGAGCGACGCCGCGACCCTGCAGCGCCTGCTCGGGCAGATCAGCATCCGGCCTCTCGCCGACGGCCGCGTCGCGGTCGAGGCCCCGCCCGCCGTGGCCGCGTCGGTGGCGACCCTGCTGCGCGGGCTGGCGGGCCTGCTCGACGCGCAGGCGGCGCGGCCGCCGGCGGGATAGCGCGCGACGCGCCCGGGCGCGCGCTGGTGGAGCGGTGGCTCCGGGATCCGGCGCGGCGCCAGGCGCTCGAGCGCGCGTTCGCGGCGCACCTCGACACGCCCGCAGCGGCGACGCTGGCGGGCGCGGTCGATCAGTGGGCCTGGATGGTCGCCGGCACCGGATGACGGGCGCGGCGGGTCAGCCGCGGCCGGGCGGTGTGGGGCCACGCAGCGCGCGCAGCCAGCGCGTGAGCACCGGCTCGTGGTCGCGCGCGGCGGGCGTGGACGCGGTCGCGGGCTGGGCGGCCGGCACCCGCACGTCGCAGCGCGCGGTGGTGGTGGTAGGGCCGAGGCACCAGGTCTGGCCGAAGATGCGCATCGTGGGCGGCGCGGGCGGGGTGAGCCGCACGTCGCACGCCGTCGTCGGCGGCGTCGTCGGCAGACACACGCGCTTGCCGAGCAGCTGGATCGGCGCGGTCGAGGTCGGGGCGCCGGCCTGGGCCGGCGGCGTGCCTGCGAACCCCAGCATGAGGATCGAGGCGAGGGCAATGGACGTGTTCGTTCGCATGACGCTCTCCTTTCTTCTCGTGGTGGATGCGACCAGGGCCTGCGCGATCAGGCGGCGCCCCGGGCCGCAGGGAGCACGCTGGCCACGACCTCGGCGCGAAGCAAGTGGGGATCGAGCGGCAGGGTGAGCGCGGCCCGGGCGCCGAGCGCGCAGGCGCGGGGCGCGGCGTGCGGGTCGTCGGCGCCGACCAGCGCGACCGTGGGCAGGTGCCACGGCGCGCCGCACGCCAGCTCGAGGAGCTCGGGCGTGGTCCAGCGGGTGCCGGTGGTGTCGATGATCACCAGGTCCGGCGGGCGCGGATGGTGGAGATCGGGGCCGGCGATGCCGACCTGAGCGTAGAACTCGAGCGGCGCGCGCGGCATGGAGAGCCGGTGTCCGTCGCGGGCCAGGGCGTCGACGATCGCCGCGCGCCGGGACGCGTGCTCGCACGCGACGACCACGTGGGCGCCGCTGCCGCCGACACCGAGGGCGCCCGCGGCGCCGCCGGCGGCAGCGTGGATCTGCATGACGTTGCTCATCGAGGGCCTCCTTGGATGGTGTGCTCGGTCATTCCGGACCATCGCCGCGCGCGGTGTATTCCCGCCGCGGCGCGATGGCGACGGGCCTCGAGCTGGTGGGCGTGCCCGTCCGCGCCGGCACCGCGCCGGCGCCGTACGAGCGCGGTCCGGGCGGCGCCACCGGTGTCAGCACCGCCGAGCTTCGGTACGACGCCTGCGGCTGCTGAGCGCGCCGCGTCGGCGGCGCCGGGGACGGGGCGTCGCGCGCTACGCCGAACTGCGCACGGTGGAGCGCGCGGGGCCGTCCTGGCCGGGCCGTCCTGGGACGACCCGCGCGCCGCCGCAGCGCGGGCCGCGAGCCGCGCGGTCGCCGGGCACGCGCGGGCGTGGACCCGGGCGCGACGGTGGCAGGTCCATCACACCATGAGGACACCTTGAAGAACGTCATCGGCCCGCTCCTGGCGCTGCTCCTGGCCGCTGTGCCAGGGTGCGGCAAGAAGAAGAGCGAGCCGGCCGGGACCGCCGCCGCCCCACCGTCGACGCCGGCGACGCCATCGACTCCCGCGCCGCCGCCGGCGCCGCCGCCGGTCGAGGTGAGCTTCGAGGAGAAGGTCCTGGGGACGATCCCCGAGGACCGGCGCGCCACCGAGATCTCGTTCAGCCCCGTCGGCGCGCAGGTCGCGTACATCGGCGCGGCCGACGGCAGGAGTTCCAGGTGGCGGGGACAAGCCGGCGCGGCGTTCGACCGGATCACGGGCCTGTACTGGAGCGCGTCCGGCCGGCTCGCGTACAGCGGCACGCGCGCGGGACAGACCATCATCGGGTTCGACGGCAAGGAGAGCCGGCCGTACACCGGGACGACCATGCCCGAGTGGAGCCCCGACAGCGCCCACCTGCTCTACGCCGCCGGGGGCGGGCTCGTCATCGACGACAAGATGATCACGCCGATCGGGCCGGTCATGCAGCACTACTGGACGCCCGACAACCACGTCGTCTACACCACCAAGCACGGCGGCGGCCAGGCCGTCGTCATCGGCGACAAGCACCAAGGTGGCCTACGGCGCCCGGCTCGACCGCGTGATCTCCTGGAAGGTGCTGGCGCAGTAGGCGCGGCGCTACGGCGCCGGCGGCAGGACCGCGCGGATCGCGGCGAGCAGCGTGTTCGAGTCGACCGGCTTGTGCAGGTGCGCGGTGGCGTCGACCAGCGTGGCGCCGAGGCCGCTGAACGAGATGATCGGGAGGCCGGGGGCGAGGGCGCGGAGCTGCGCGAGCGTGGTCGCGGGCGGCTGGCCGGGCATCGAGTGATCGAGCAGCACGAGGTCGGCGGGCGCTGCGCGGAAGCGCTCCACGCCCTCGGCGCCAGACGCGGCGGTCGCGACCCGGTAGCCGGCGCGGGTGAGCAGCGCGGCGATGATCTGGCGCAGCGCCGGCTCGTCGTCGATGATCAGCACCAGCTCGCCGTTGCCGGGCGTGGCGTCGGCGGGCGCGCCCTCGGGCGTGGCGTCGGCGGCGCGGTCGTCGAGCGGCAGCTGGATCGTGAAGGTCGTGCCGCCGCCGGGCGCGGAGTCACAGCTGATCGAGCCCCGGTGCGCGCGGACCGACGCCCAGACCGTGGCGAGCCCGAGCCCGGTGCCGTGGCCGATCGGCTTGGTCGTGAAGAACGGCTCGAACACGCGCCCGCGGATATCGGGCGCGATGCCGGCGCCGGTGTCGCGGACCTGCACCTGCAGCGCGGCCGGGGCGCCGACGCGGCCGGGGCGTCGCTCGACGATGACCTCGATCTGGGCGCGCGGCGAGTCGACGCCCTGGAGCGCGTCGCGCGCGTTGATGAACAGGTTCACGAGCGCCTGCTCCATCTGGGGCCCGTCGACGGTGACCGCGGTGGCCAGGCCGATCCCGCGCTCGGTCAGGGCGATCTCGCGGCCGAACGTGTTGCGGCACAGCAGCAGCGCGCGCGAGCACGCGCTCGAGCGACTCGAGGCGCGGCCGGGCCGCGTGGTCGCGCCGGCTGAACTGCATCAGCTGCTTGACCAGGTCGGCGGCGCGCAGCGCGGCGTCGCGGGCGCCCCCGAGGATCTCGGCCACCGGCGGGCGCACCTCGCGCGCGGCCAGCTCGATCGCCGGGACGATGGCCGCGAGCATGTTGTTGAAGTTGTGGGCGACGCCGGCCGAGAGCTGGCCGAGCGCGTCGAGCTTCTGGGCGTCGGCGACCTGGACCTCGAGCCGGCGGCGCTGGGTGTCGTCGACGACGCCGCCGATCAGGCCGACGATCGCGCCGTCGCCGTCGCGCACGACGCCGCCCTTGATGATGAACCACCGCACCTCGCCCGGGCCGTCGGCGCGCAGCTCGAAGTCGACGTAGACGCCCGACGCCATCGCCGCGTCGATGTGCGCGCGCATGGCCGGGCGCTGATCGTCGGACACCAGCGCCAGGAACTCGGCCCGGGTCCGGGGCGCGGCCTCGGGCGCGACGCCGAACATCTGGCACAGCTTGGCGTCCCAGGTGACCGCGTCGGTCGGCGCGTCCCACCGCCACACGCCCACGCCGCCGGCGTCGAGGGCGAGCGCGAGGTGCGCGTGGCCGTCGCGCAGCTCCTGCTCGGCGCGCTTGACCCGGGTGATGTTCGTGCAGATCAACGTGAGCCCGACCAGCGCGCCGCCCTCGTGGATCGGCCCGACGACGCTCCAGTACCAGTCGCGCGTGCCGTCGGGCGCCTGCGCGATGCTCTCGAACGACGACACCTCGCCGGTCCGGCGGGTCTTCTCGAGCGCCGCGCGCATGACGTCGTGTTGATCCGGCGGCGCGAACGAGTAGATCGAGTGACCGATCGGGGGCCGCGACGCGTACTCGGGCAGCACCCGGTTGACGAACTCGATCGTGCCGTCGAGCGAGATCCGCACCACGACGGCCGGCATCGTCTCGAGCAGCGTGCGCACCATCGCGCGCTCGCGGCGGTGGTCGCGCAGCTCGGCCTCGAGCGTCGCGATCCGTCGCTGCAGCGTGGCGTGCTGGTCCACGTCGCCGTTGTCCACCCCAGGAGCCACGACCGCATGGTCGCATCTGCTCCGGCCGACATCAAGGCGCGGCCGGGGGGACGACGCGGTGATCGCGCGGCCGGGCTCGCCGCCGAGCCGAACGCGCGCCGGCCGGCCGGCCGGCGACGCCGATTGAGCGCCGGACGACCGCGCGCGGTGTCGGCCTAGTACCTCGCCGCAGTGGATCTGACCGGTTGCGGGCGTCGAGGCGCGCCGAGCGCAAGGCGAACCGACGACGGGCTCCTCGCTGGAACTCGAGGAGGTTCAACGCAGCGATCGGCGATGGATCGGCGTCCTCAACCGGTCAAATTCATTGCGGCGAGGTACTAGCTCGGATGGTGGTCCGGGCGACCACTCCGCGCCCACCGCTGGACTACAGTGCGGCCATGCGCTGCGCATGGTCCCTGGTCCTGGCATCGTCCGGCGGCGTCTTGATCGCGTGCGGTGGTGCGCCGGCGCGGACCGCGCCGCCGGCGGCGCGACCGCTGTGCGTCGATCCAGCGGCGCCCGGCGGCATCGCGTTCGACGCGGCCGCCGGCGACGACGCGGGCGAGCCCGGTGACGAGCCCGCGGCCGCGGCGCTGCCCGCGGACTGGGTCGTGCTGGCGGCGGCGCCCGACGACGCGGGCGGGCGCCTGCTGGTCGGGGTCGAGGGCGACTGCGGCCAGACGTCGGACGCCGACCGGTGCAACCCGACGCTGTTCGCGGTGCCGGCCGGCGCGACGCCGACGGTCCGGGCCCGGGCCGAGCTCCAGTTCGACGTCGAGCTCGCCGCGATCGGCGATCTGCCGGTCCGCGTCGTCGGGCTGGCGGTCGACGATCGCGACGGCGACGGGGCGCGCGACGTGTGGGTCACCTACGAGCTGATGGGCCCGCCGCAGCCCGCGGTCGGATCGACGACGACGACCTGGGTGGCGTCGTTCGCGGTCGAGACCCTCGCGCCGCACCTGACGGCGCAGGTCGGCGCGCAGCCCGAGGCCGAGGTGCTCGACCTGTGCACGTCGACGCTGCACGCGGTCGACGCCGACTGCGACGGCGATCTCGACGTGGTCCAGGTCGAGACCTGCCAGCCGCAGCTGTGCGCCGGCGATGAGCCCGATCCCGAGACGTGCGCGGCCGGGCCGACCACGCGCTCGATCGTGCACGTCCGCCAGGCCGACGGAGGCCTGCGCGCGCGCTGATCCCGATCGCCGCGGACCGCTCGACCGCGCCCGCGGTCAGAACCGGTGCCACGCGGCGGGTTCGCGCGCGCCGGACGCGCCGGCCTCGACGTACCGCGGGGCCCACCAGCGCGTGTGTTGCGCGGCGTCGGTGGAGCCGTAGCCCGACTCGTTCCACAGGTAGAAGCTGGTGATCGCGTCGGCGGCGTCGTAGAGGACCGCGACGAACGTCGGGCCGTCGCCGGCCACTGGCCGGACGGTGAAGCGCCACTCGTACATGGTCCGGGCCTTGGCGACGCGCACCAGCGGACGCCCCGGGATCAGGCGGTAGTCGCCGGCCGGCAACCTGACCCGCGCGCCGCGCTCGACGAGGTACTCGTACGCGACGCCGGTGCGCCAGGCGTAGGGGCCCAGGTGCTGTCCGACCGGCGGGTTCTGGATCCGCGCGAGGTCGGCGCGGTCGTCCTGCTGCTCGTAGTCGGCGCTGCCGCCGCCGCGGTTGACCAGGCCGCCCCAGTTGATCTGGCGGGTCCGCGTGCCGGCGGGCCCGTCGACGTCCTGGAGGCCGCCGTGGGCCCAGGTGCCGTTGTTGAAGTTCACCTGCAGCGCGAAGAAGTTGAGGCCGGTCGGCGCGACCCGGTCGACGACGACGCGGGCGCTGGCGGCGACGAGCTCGCCGGGCGCGTCGAACGCGACGTGGGTGCGCGGATCGTCCTCGCCGCCGCCGATGCCGAACAGCGCCGGCGTGGCGGGCGCGATCGGCGCGGCCGGCGCGGGCGTCAGGGGCGGCGTGGGTGCGCGACGGCGCGCGTCGACGGTGCGCGCGTGGTGGCGGTGGTGCCAGCCGTGGCCGCGCCGCCGGCGATCGGCCGCCGCCGGGGCCGCGAGCACGGACAACCCGACCAGGCTGGTCAAGGCGACGACGGCGATCGAGCGGTTGCACAGCAGGGATCACCGACGAGGACGGCCGGGCGGGTATTCATCGGCCGTCGGCGGGCGCCCCGCGCGCGCCAGGCCTGGTGCGCGGCGCGGCGCGGCGCGGCTCAGGCGTCGGCGGGGTCGACCGGCCGCAGGTCGCGCGCGCACGCGGCGCCGGGCTCGAACGCGAGCTGGCCGCGATAGATCGCGTAGAGGCGTGGCCGCAGCTCGGCCCAGCTCGCGACGATCTCGTCGGGCGCGTCGGCGGTCGGCGCGGCGGTCGGCGGCGGCCGCGGCGACGACGCCGGCACGGCGCAGCCGGTGGCGCTCGCGATGATCATCGCCGCGACGCGGCCCAGGCGCGGACTCACGCGACCGCGTCCAGCGCGACGTCGGCGGGGCGCGCGGTGGCCAGCGCGAGGCCGGTCACGAGCGCGTCGATCACGAGCATGCCGTCCCGCTGCACCGCCGCCGGGTCGTCGGCGTGGGCCATGCTCATCGCGATCTCGCTGACCGCGGCCAGGAGCATGCGCGCCGCCATCGTCAGCGGCAGCTGCGGCCCGAGCCGACCCTCGTCGCGCAGCCCGGTCACCAGCGCGGTGACCAGGCCCAGGCCGATGGCGTGGTCGATCGAGCGGCCCTCGACCCGGTCGAGCACGCCCGGCGCGTCGCGCAGGACGATCCGCGCGTACGCGGGCTCGGCCGACGCGGCGAAGAACGCGCCGACCGCGGCGAACAGCCGGGCCCGCGCGTCACCAGCGCAGGCGGCGACCGCGTCGCTCACCTGGACCGCGAGCTCCTCCTCCATCTCGAGGTAGACCGCGGTGAGCAGCGCGGCCTTGCTCTTGAAGTGGTGGTAGAGCGCGCCCTTGGTCAGCCGCGCCCGCGCGGCGATGTCGTCGAGCGACGCCTGGGCGTAGCCGCGGGCGGCGAACTCGTGACGGGCCGCGGCCAGGAGCGCTCGTCGCGTGTCCTCGACATGGAGCGCGCGGCGCGTGACGGCCATACCCGGAGTATGTTACATACCGCAGGAATGCTCAAGCCAGGTGCGGCACGATACCGCACGGAGGACTCATGACTCGAACGATGTTCACGGCGGCCGCGCTGGTGGTGGCCCTCGCTGCCTGCGGCGGCGACGACAACAACTTCCCGACCAACTCGTGCGCGGACGTCACCGGGACGTGCGTGCAGATCAACGGCGGCGACGTCGAGCTCTTGCAGACGACCGTGAACACGATCGCGCCGGGCACGACGATCGTGCTCGGCTCGGGCACGTTCGCGATGACCAACTCGCTGACGATCCGCTCGGCCGGCACCCACCTCATCGGCCAGGGCATCGACGTCACGATCCTCGACTACGCGACGACCGCGGCGCAGGTCAACGGCGTCGACGTCCAGGGCGACGACTTCCTGGTCCAGGACCTGACCGTGCAGGACGCGCCCAAGGACGGCATCCGGGTCGAGGCCAGCGACGGCGTCGTGTTCCGCCGGATCAAGGCGGCGTGGTCGACCCCGTCGGACTCGACCAACGGCGCCTACGGCATCTACCCGGTCAAGTCCCAGCACGTGCTGGTCGAGGACAGCCAGGCCGTGAACGCGTCCGACGCCGGCCTGTACGTCGGGCAGTGTCAGCACGTGATCGTCCGCAACAACACGGTCACCGGCAACGTCGCCGGCCTCGAGATCGAGAACACCCAGTACGCCGACGTCTACGGCAACACCGCCGACGACAACACCGGCGGCATCGTCGTGTTCGACCTGCCCGGCAACCCGATCGTCGGGCGCGACGTGCGGCTGCGCGACAACATCATCCGCAACAACAACCACGTCAACTTCGCCCCGGCGGCACGGTCGCGTCGATCCCGTCGGGGACCGGCACGTTCGCGATGGCGTCGCGCCGGGTCGAGATCACCGGCAACACCTACGAGAACAACAACACCGGCGACATCGCGCTGGTCAGCGGCCTGGTGATCGAGGGCCGCGAGACCAGCTGGGAGCTCGACACGACGACGATCGCCGGCCAGTGGAACGACCTCGGGCTGATCCCCGGCGCCGGCGCCAACACGATCACCAACTACCGCAGCGAGAACATCGTCGTCGCCGGGAACACCCACACCGGCTCGGGGCTGCACCCCGACACCGCCGACCCGCTCCAGTTCGGCGTGCTGCTCATCCTCACCTACGCGACCAACCCGGTCGACAGCGTGCTCTACGACAGCATCGGCGAGGCGGGGTTCGACTCGACCGACCCGACGATGAACACCAACGACAACCACATCTGCGTCGGCGGCAACACCAACGGCACGTTCGCGAGCATGAACCTCGCCGTGCAGTCGGCCGCGAACCTGGTCCCGTTCTTCCGGCCGGCGGCGCCGTTCGCGCCGTTCGATTGCACGACGCTCGCCGGCGGCCCGATCGCCGACGTCGTCCTGCCCTGAGGCCCGGAGGCTGTCATGCGGAGCTCCTGCACGCTGGGCCTGGCGGCGCTCGCGGTCGCGGTCACCGTCGGCTGCGGTGGTGACGACGGCGGCGGTGGCGTCGATCTGAGCCAGCCGGTCCACGTCGACGTCACCGCGTCGCCCCCGACCACGCTGTCGGCGTACAACCTGTTCGCCTGGGACCCGGCCACCGGCACCACGTTCAACCCCACCGACGATCGGGTCGTCGCGTACGACCTCAACGCGCCGCTGTTCTCGGACTACGCGCAGAAGCAACGCGCGGTGTACCTGCCCGCGGGCGCGGCGGCGACGTTCGATCCCGAGCTGGTGTTCGACCTGCCGGTGGGCTCGGTGCTGCTCAAGAACTTCGCGTTCCCGGCCGACCTGCGGGCGCCGACCGTCGGCGTGCGCCTGATCGAGACCCGGCTCCTGGTCCGGTACCCGGACGGCTGGCGGCCGCTGCCCTACGTCTGGAACGACGACCAGACCGACGCCGAGCTGGCGCCCGCGGGCGACGTCCAGGTGATCAGCTTCGTCGACGACGACGGCCTGCCGCGGACGTCGAACTACCTGGTGCCGCAGAAGAACCAGTGCGAGACCTGCCACGCCCGCAAGGCCAGCCCGACCGCGGCGCCGGCGATCGTACCGATCGGCGTCAAGGCCCGGCACCTGAACCGCACCTACCCGTACGGCGGCGCGGTCGGCACGGTCAACCAGCTCGATCGCCTGGGCGCGCTGGGCATGCTGACCGGCGCGCCGCCGACCGCGTCGATCCCGGCGGCGTACGATCTGCGCGTGCTCGACGCCGGCGGCGTCGCGGCGATCCCGCCGGCCGACCTCGATCAGGCCGCGCGCTCGTACCTGGACATCAACTGCGCGCACTGCCACGACCCGAACGCGGTGCAGGGCATCACGTCGCAGCTGTTCCTCGGGCACGACAACGTCGACCTGTTCCGGCTGGGGTACTGCAAGCGCCCGGGCAGCGCCGGCGCCGGCACCGGCGGGTTCGCGTTCGACATCGTCCCGGGCGATCCCGACACGTCCATCCTGTACTTCCGGCTGTCGACCGAGGAGGTCGGCGCGATGATGCCGCTGCTGGGCCGGTCGCTGACCCACACCAAGGGCGCGGCGCTGATCCACGCGTGGATCGCCGCGATGCCGCCGGTCGACTGCACGACGATGTGAGCGCGGCGCGCTCGTCGGATCAACGCTCGGTCGGGGCGGTCGGGGCGGTCGGGCGGTCGGGGCGGTCGGGGCGGTCGGGGCGGTCGGGGCGGTCGGGGCGGTCGGGGCGGTCGGGGCGGTCGGGGCGGTCGGGGCGGTCGGGGCGGTCGGCTCAGCCTGCGCGACCTCGACCCAGTAGATCTGCTTGTGCGCGCGCGCCGTGAACGCCGCCTCCATCGCCTCGGCGTCGGCGCGATCGGTGAACCGCGCCATCACCGCCCGGTTGCCGTTGTCGTCCTGCCGCACCACCAGGTAGCCCATGCCACAAGGATGCCTGAGACGCGCGCCGCGTTGCGCGCGATCGCGGCGCGTCGGCGCCACGGCGCGATCGCGATCTCGTCGTGCCGCTGCCTGGGCGCGGGTAGGATGTCGGGGCATGGACCTGGCAGACCTGCGCGCGTGGCTGACGTCGATCCCCGAGGTCGAGCTGGCGGAGCCGGCGGCGGTGGCCCGCGCGATGGACGACGAGGCGGCGTACCTGGCGTCGGACGAGGCGATGGCGAGCCTGGCGCGCGACACCTACTGGCCGAAGTGGCGATCGCCGTGGTGGAGCATGGTGCTGCTCGACGAGCTGGGCGCGGCGGCGCGGATCCCAGCGCGGGCGGTGGCGGCGATGGTCGCGGGGCTCGACCGCCTGCCGCTGCACACGTTCCCGCTCCGCGACGAGGACTGGCCGCCGGGCGCCGATCGTGCGCGGGACGCGTCGTGCCACTGCGCGCTGGGGTCGATGGATCGCGTGCTGACGGCGTGCGGCGTCGACGTCGAGGCGGCGCTGCCGTGGACCGCCGCGTGGTACCCCCGCTACCAGCTGGCCGACGGCGGCTACACCTGCGACGAGCGCGCGTACCTGGTGGCCGACGAGTGCCCGAGCTCGATGGTGGGCACGATCGCGCCGCTCGAGGCGATGACCCGGCGGGCGGCGAGCGCGGCGTGCGACCGGGCGGCCGCGATGGTGCTGGGGCGCGCGCTGGTGCACGGCTCGGCGACGCGGCACAACGCCGAGGAGCGCGTGGCGGCCGAGCGCTGGGGGGCGCTGTGCTTCCCGCGGTTCTACTTCTACGACACGCTGCGTGGGCTGGCGGCGGTGGTGGCGTGGGCGACCGCGCACGGCCGCGCGCTGCCGCTGGCCGCGGTGGCGCCGACGGTGGCGGCCCTGGCGGCGCGCTCGCCCGACGGGACGCTGCGGGTCGAGCGGCGCGCGTTCGAGGGCAAGACCGGCTGGACCTGCGACCCGGCCGGCGCGTGGGTGCGGCGGCCGACGACGACCTGGCCGCTGCTCGAGGCGGTGAGCGAGCTCGGCGCGGTGAGCCCGGCGCTGACGCGGCAGTGGCAGGCGACCCGGCGGGGCCTGCTGGCGCTGATCGAGCGCGATCAGCTGACGGGCTGAGCGCGATGCGCGCGGCGGGCGCGCGGTGGCGTCGTCGGCTACGGCGTGTGGAGCCGCGCGATGAGCGCGGCGGTCGCGTCGCGATCGACGTGGACGATCAGCCGCAGCTCGGCCCCGTGGATCCCGAGCCGGACGTCGGTGACCAGGGGCGCGGTGTCGGGATCGGCGCGCAGCGCGGGCACCTGGAGGCGCACGAGGTCGCCGAAGCGCGCGGCCGCGTCGGCGGTGGCGAACGTGACGTCGACGTCGAGCTCGAGCTCGTCGCCGAGGTCGAGGCCCGCGCGCACGGCGACCGGGCCGGCGAGCAGCCCGTCGGGCAGGCCGAGCGGCGCGAGGTCCGCCGGCGCGACCAGCGCGGCGAGCCACACCATGCGCGCGTGATCGGCCGTGGCCGCCAGCGCGACCAGGTCGGGCGTGGCCTTGGGCGCGCGCGGATCGAGCGCGGCGGCCAGCCAGTCCTCGCGGCTGGCGTAGATCGGGCCGCTGATCTTCGACCAGGCCACGACGTCGTCGACGGCGCCGGCGCCGTCGGCGTAGTAGACCGTGCGGCCCGACAGCGGCTTGTGCTCGATCGTCGCGCCGTCCTTGCCCAGCAGCGTGGCCGTCAGGCACGGGGCGGTCGCGCGCTCGGTGAGCGCGGGGCCGAGGAAGTAGACCTGCTCGCCCTGGAGCCCGACCCCGGCGATGACGACCTGCGCGAACTGCGCCGTCGTGATCGACCTGCACGCCGGCGGGCTCGCGCCGATGATGATCGCCAGGAGCTCGCGCAGCGCCCCGCCCGCGGCGCCGCGCGCGAGGCGGGCCACGTCGGCGCCGAGCACGTAGCGGGCCCCGGCCGGCACCTGCGGGAGCACCGCGAGCACGTGCAGCGGCGCCGCGGGCGCGGTCCACGGCGGCGCGTCGGGCAGCTCACCCGGCCTCGGCCCGGGCGGCGTCGGCTCGGGCGGCGTCGGCTCGGGCCCGGCGACGTCGGGGGCGACCGGCGCGGGGGCGACCGGCGCGGGGGCGACCGGCGCCGATCGACCGGGCGGGTGACCGCCGCAGGCGATCGCCAGGAGCAGACACGACAGCCACGCGCGCATACGACCAGGTATCACGCCGAGGTCGCGGCCGGCGCCGCGGCGCGCTACAGCCGCTGGTACAGGCCGCCGCTCTCGGTGGCCAGCGTGTGCAGGAGCCGGGCGTCCTGATCGTCGCCGAGGCCGATGGCGTCGATGCGGACGCCGCCGCGCACGGCCTCGCGGGCGTCGCGCAGGAGCGCGCCCGACGAGCCGCCGACGTTGCCGAGCCCGTCGGACAGCAGCACGATCCGGCGGGCGTTCATGAGGAAGGCCATGCGCATGGCCGGGGTCAGGGCGGTGCTGCCGGTGGCGACGCGGTCCATGATGAACGCCACCAGCGGGTCGCGGTCGTTGGCCTGGAGCGTCACCAGCTCGGTGGCCACGGCCTGGAGATCGCTGTTGAAGAAGATGACGTTGATGCGCGTGCCGTCGGGGAGCTGCCGGACCGCGTCGATGAGCTCGGCCTGGGCGATGTCGAACTTGCGCGGGAGGACCGGGGCGGGGGCGGGCGCGGGCTGCACGATCGGCGGGGGCGTCTGCTCCTCGGGCCGCATCGGTGGCGGCGAGGTCAGCGGCGGCGACGTCGTCAGCGGCGGGTCGGAGTAGCCTGGGATCACCGCCGGGTCGCCGGGCTGCGGCGGGGGCGGTGGGGGTGGCTGCGGGACCGGCGGCGGCGGCGGCGCTGCGACGACCGGCACGGCGATCTGCGCGAGCCGGCCGCGCGCGGGGTCGGTCATCGAGCCGGAGCAATCGAGGACGAACACCACGTCCTGGGCGCCCTCGAGCGGGATCCCGAAGAACTCGACGACCGGCGCGCCGACGATCGCGACGGCGGGCGCCGGGGCGCGACCACGACCGGGACGTTGGCGCGGACCTGACCGCTGGCCGTGACGCTGGTCTGGACCGTGCCCCGGATCGAGATCGTCATGCCCGGGGGCGGGCGCGCCACCACACCGACGCATCCGGCGCAGACGAGGAGCGGCAAGACGAGCGACAATGAGCGCATGAGGCGAACCCCCGAGACGACGGACTCGGTCGGCGAGATGAATATTCACCCGCGCCACCTACGTCATGACGACCGTGGTGCACCCATGAGGTTACTCCGGTTCCCACGGCGGGCGCACCCCCTGGCCCTGGCGGGGGTGATGGTGTCGTCGTTCGCGACCTTGCCCGCGTGCGTGCGGCGGCTGCCGGCAGCGCCGACCCCGCTGCCGGTCGCGCCCGCGGTCGGCGTCGCCGCGCTGACTGAAGGGCAGGGGCGGCTGGTGGTCGATGTCGTCGATGGTCCGACGCCGGTGCAGCGGGTCGGCATGGGCTCGGAGCCGATCGCCGACGACCAGGGGCGGGTCAGCTACCGGCTGTTCGAGGCGCCGCACCTGCTGTGCCCGGCGTCGCCCTGCGTCATGGACGTCGCGACCGGCAACGTGATGCTCGGGTTCCCAGTGATCGGCGACCGGGACGCGCTCGAGGTCGAGCTGGTCCACGTCGGCCCCGAGGCGAGCGTCTACCGGCGCACGCTGAGCGTGTACGAGGACCACACCGGCGCGCTGCGCAAGGTCGGCATCGTCGCGACCTCGGTCGGCGGGACCTCGCTCTTGACCGGCATCGTGCTGTTGCCGATCGGCCTATCGAAGGACATCGGCGGGCTCACCACCGCCGGCGGGATCACGATGGGCGTGGGCGCGGCGGTGATGGCGTTCGGGATCTGGGCGATCCGCCGCGACGCGCCGACGTTCCGGCCCGGCGCGTCCAACCACTTCTCGTTCTGACGCGCCCGACGTCGGTTCAGGTGTCCAACGGCGACGGGGCCGACTACGCTTGCTGGATGACCGCCGAGCGCGACCACGGCGACGACCTGCGCGGCGCGAGCCGCCTGGTGATCGACGCGACCCGTGGGGTGACCAGCGTGGTCGAGGACATGCACCGGGCGATCGCCGACGGGCCCGGCGGGCTGGCGCGGCCGATCACGCTGCCGGGGCGCGTGATCTCCGGGCTGGTGTACGGCAGCGTCCGCGGGGTCGCGGCGCTGGTGGGCGCCGGGCTCGATCGCGCGCTGGCGCAGCTGTCGCCGATCCTGGGCGCGAGCCGCCCAGGGTTCGAGCGCGAGGCGGTGCTGGCGGCGATCAACGGCGTCGTCGGCGACTGGCTCGAGGCGACCGGCAACCCGCTGGCGATCCCGAGCCGGCTGCGCCACGGCGGCGTGCCGCTGGTGCTCGAGCCCGCGGCGCTGGCCGCGGCGTTCCCGGCGGCGGGCGGCAAGCTCGTGGTCTTGATCCACGGCTCGAGCATGAGCGACGTCGGCTGGCGGCGCCGCGGCCACGATCACGGCGCGGCGCTGGCCGAGGCGCTGGGGTTCGCGCCGGTCTACGCGCACTACAACAGCGGGCGGCACGTGTCGACCAACGGCGCCGAGCTGGCCGGCTTGCTCGAGGGCCTGGTGACGGCGTGGCCGACGCCGGTCGACGAGCTGGTGCTGCTCGGCCACAGCATGGGCGGCCTGGTCGCGCGCAGCGCGTGCGTCGTCGGCGAGCGGGCCGATCATGGCTGGCGCCGGTCGCTGCGCGCGCTGGTGTGCCTGGGCTCGCCGCACCACGGCGCGCCGCTCGAGCGCCACGGCAACCTGTTCGAGCGCGCGCTCGGCGTCAGCCGGTACAGCGCGCCGCTCGCGCGCCTGGGCAAGCTGCGCAGCGCCGGCGTCACCGACCTGCGCTACGGCAACGTCCTCGACGAGCACTGGGCCGGCGTCGATCGGTTCGCGCCGGGCGCCGACCAGCGCAGCCCCGCGCCCCTGCCCGACGGCGTCGCCTGCCACGCGATCGCCGCGACCACCGCGCGCGCGCCGGTCGAGCGCCCGCCGGGCGACGGCCTCGTGCCGGTCGACAGCGCGCTGGGGCGCCACCCGCGGCCCGAGCTGACCCTGGCCTTCCCCGAGGCGCACCAGCGGCTCATCACCGGCGCCGGCCACCTCGATCTGCTCGATCACCCCGAGGTCGTCGCGCAGCTGCGCGCCTGGCTGGCGTAGGCGTCGTCGCCAGCGGCGCCGTTGATCGCCGCGCTCGGCCGCGCCATCCTCGCCCCATGGCGGACGACGACCCGGAGGGGCCGAACATCGATCGGGGGGTGGCGCTCGAGGAGGCCGGCGACGCGGACGGCGCCGCGGCGATCTATCGGGAGGTGATCGCGCGCGTCCCGGGGCACGCGATCGCGCACTACAACCTGGGCGTCGTGCAGTTCAAGCTCGGGCGCCTCGCGCAGGCGATCGCCGCGTTCGACGCCGCCATCGCCGCCGACCCAGGCGACGCCTCGGCGTACTACAACCGCGGCGTGTGCCACGGCCAGGTCGCGGCCGCCGCCGGCAACCTGCGCATCGACGGCGCCGGGCTGACGGCGGTCGGCGGCGCCGGGCTGGCGAGGTACGCGCGCGCGATCGACGACTACACCCGCGCGCTGGCGATCGACGAGCGCCCCCACGTGCTGGTCAACCGCGCGGTCGCGCGCCACAAGCTGGGCCAGGACGCCGACGCCATCGCCGACCTGCGGCGCGCGATCGCGCTGGGCGATCCGCGGGCCCCGCGCGCGCTCAAGGACTTCTTCGGCCTCGACGCCTGACGCCGCCCGTCGTGCGGCTCCCGCAGGCTCGTCACCACCGCCTCGGCCAGCCGCGCCGCGTCCTCGGCTTGGTCGGCCGGCGACTGCAGGGTGATGACGAAGGTGCGCCCGGCGCGCTCGATCGCGAACAGCGGCGTCGTCGACGGCACCGAAGACCGAGGCGGGGTCGCGTCGGCCGGCGGCGCGCTACACTCGCGGGATGAGGCCTGCACCCGCCACGCGCGGACGAGCTCGTGTCGCGCGCGCGCGGCTCGCGCTGGTGGCCGCGATCGCGGCGGGCGCGGGCGCCGTCACGGCGACGCCGGCGGCGGCCGAGTGCCGACGGCGCGGCGTCGGGACGCCGATCTATCGGGCCCAGACCGAGCCGGCGCAGCCGGTGCCGCCCGGCGAGACCACGTCGGTCCAGACCCAGACCCTGGCGATCTACGCCGAGGGGACCTGGACGTGGGTCGGGGCGGGCGAGGCGGGCTCGGGCGAAGCGATGGGGCGGTCGGGCTGCGTGTCGCGCGCGGCGATGCGCGAGCTGACGCGCGCGGTGACGCGGGCCCGGTTCAAGCACGGCCTCGGCGCGACGTGCGATGCGCTGCCGGTGGTGCGCACGACCCACGAGGCGCCGCGACGTCGGCGGCAGATCGTCGTGGAGTCGCCGTGCGGCGAGCCGCTCGACGCGAGCACCGCGGCGCTGGTCGCGTGCGCCCGCGCGGTGACCGAGCCGTCGCCTCCGCTCGGCGCCGCGCTGCGCGCCGAGTGCCGCCCGCGCTGATCCACGATGGCGAGCGGCGTCGGTTGCGCGCAGGCCGCGGAGTGGGGTAGCCACGGGCATGGGTCGCGCGCTCGTGCTCGTGCTGGTCGCTGCGTGTGGTAGCGGGGGCGCGACGCCCGGCGATCCGATCGACGCGGTGGCCGCGGACGCCGCTGCGCCCGCGCCGCCGCCGGGGCTGACCCGGTGGCTGACCGGCGACGCGGCCGACGCGGTCACCGCGACCCGCGGCGGGCTGATCCTGATGGGCGGCGGCGCCGACGTCGACGCCGCGTTCGCCTGGCAGCGCGACCGGATCGGCGGCGGCGACGTCGTCGTGCTGCGGGCCTCCGGCGCCGACGGGTACAACGACTACCTGTACCGCGCCATCGGCGGCGTCGACTCGGTCGAGACGCTGCTGGTCGACAGCGCGGCGCTGGCGCGGGAGCCGTACGTCGCGTGGACGATCGATCACGCCGAGGCGGTGTTCCTCGCCGGCGGCGATCAGGCCGTGTACCTTGCGGCGTGGGGCGACGGGCCGGTCGCGGCCGCGCTGACCGCGGCCCACGCGCGCGGCGCGGTGCTCGGCGGCACCAGCGCCGGCTGCGCGGTGCTGGGCGAGCTGGTGTTCGCGGCGCGCAACGGCTCGGTCTACTCCGACGAGGCGCTGGCCGACCCCTACAATCGCTTCATGACCTTCGCCCGCGGGTTCGTCGCGGTGCCGCCGCTGGCCCAGGTGATCACCGACACCCACTTCGCCGCCCGCGATCGGATGGGGCGGCTGCTGGCGTTCGTGGCGCGGGCGCTGGTCGACGGCACGGCGGCGCGACCGCTGGGCCTCGGGATCGACGAGGGCACCGCGCTCGTGGTCGACCCCGACGGCGTCGGCACCGTCGTGGGCGCGGGCGCGATCTACGCGGTGGCGCCACGGGATCCGCCCCAGGCCTGCGCCGCCGGTGCGCCGCTGGCGTGGGCCGACGTGCCGGTCCACGAGCTGCGCGCCGGGGACACCATCGCGCTGCCGGCCGGGACGACGGCCGTGCCGCCCCGATCGATCGCGGCGGCGGGCGGCGCGACCGTGCCCGCCGATCCGTACTGATCGCGCGCCCGGGCCTCCGCACCCCGGGTGAGGCCGGCGGGTCGCGATCGAGCGGGGCCCGCACGCCGTCACGCGGGGCGAGACCAGCGAGATCATTGCTGCGTCGCGCGGCCGCCGGGCATCGGGTGGCGGGTACGCGGCTTGCTCTTCACCGCGGGACCGCGCCCCTGCATACTCGGAGCCCCTCATGACCCGCACCCTGCTCGCCGCCGCGCTGTTCGCTGTCGTCGCCACCGCCTGCGTCGACGATCGCCCGCTGGGCGAGCGCGGCGACGCGATCATCGGCGGCGCGCTGGTCCCGTCGAGCCAGTTCCCGTCGGTGGTGGCCCTCGAGAACGGCCCGGGCAACTGGTTCTGCACGGGCACGCTGGTGCACGAGCGGTACGTGCTGACCGCGGCCCACTGCGTCGAGGGCGAGACCGCGGCCTCGCTCAAGATCCGGTTCGACGACGCCGACGTCAACGACACCAGCGGCGGCGCCGAGGTCGCGGTCGCCGCGGTCCACGGCCACCCCGGCTACGACGGGTTCGCCTGGGACAACGACATCGCGGTGATCGAGCTGGCGGCCCCGGCGACCGGCCACGCGATCACGCCGATCCATCGCGTCGCGCCCGCGGCGGGGACGGCGATCACCCAGGTCGGCTACGGCGACGCCGACGACAACGGCGGAGGGGCCGGCGTGCTGCGCGCGGTCGAGGTCGCCAACATCGACTGCGCGACCGTCAACGATCCCGAGGTGAGCGGGGCCAACCTGATGTGCTTCGACACGAGCACCGGGCGCACGACCTGCTACGGCGACAGCGGCGGGCCGTCGTTCGTGGCCGGCGCCGACGGGCTCGAGGTGGCGGGGGTGACCTCGGGCGGGACCGCGGACCTGTGCCTCAGCGGCTTCGATCTGCAGACCCTCGTCGCGAGCGAGCTCGACTTCGTCGATCAGTACGTGCCGCTGCCGGTCACGCCGCCGGATCCGCCCAAGGATGACGGCGGTTGCGCGGCCGCCGGGCGCCACGGTCCCGGCGGGGCGCTGCTGCTGCTCGGCGCGCTCGGGCTGCGCCGTCGGCGGCGCGCGCGCTGAGCGCCAGCGCTCGTGGAATTTTGCACGACGACCGCCGAGTGCAGCGGCGGGCACCGAAAACTCCGTCGATGATTTCGGGGTCGATCGAGGGGAAGATGGTCGTGCGGCACTGGGGCCGCGAGGAGGAGGACGCCATGCAGAGCCCGGTCTGGAAGGTCGTCGACGCGAAGGTCGGTCGGATCGAGAAGGTGGATGTCAGCGCGACGGTGTGCGCCGCCGTCGGACTGATGAACGAGCGCGAGATCGGATCGGTGCTGGTCTTCGAGGGCACACGCCTGGTCGGGATCTTCACCGAGCGCGACGTGCTGGTGCGCGTCGTCGGTGAGCGCCGCGACCCGACGACGCTGCTGGTCGGCGAGGTGATGTCGACCGAGCTCAACGTCGTCGAGCCGAGCACGACGGTCGAGGAGGCGATGGCGATCATGACCGCGCGCCGTCACCGCCACCTGCCCGTGGTCGACGGCGATCAGGTCGTGGGGCTGGTCTCGGCGGGCGACCTGACCCGCTGGGTCATCCGCGATCAGCAGCGCTCGATCTACGATCTCACCGACTACATCCAGCACGCGTGACCGCGGGGCGCGCCCCGCGACCTCGCCGCGACACCGACCGCGATGACGCGGCAGCGCGACACCGCGCCACAGGCCGGTCGACTCGCCAGCCTGCGCCGGTGGCCACTCCAGTCGCCACCGAGGATCGCGGAGTCTCGCGGCCTTGGCCGGGTGTCGCGGCGGAACAAAGGTTGCTTTCGACGCTGAGCGTCATGAACCTCAGAAGCGTTGGCGTGTTCGCGGTGGTGGTGCTGGCGGCGGCGTGTACCGACAAGATCGATCCCGACAAGGGCGTGCTCGAGAGCGAGCTGCCGCCGGGCAGCCCGACGGCGGCGCCGGCCGAGGGCAAGTCCGACGGCGACGGCGTCATCGTGCAGATCGCCGTCGAGTCGGCGCACCCGTATGGCAACGATCTCGATCGCGCCTATCCGATCGACCTCGCGGGCCGGGTGCCGAGCTGCGCCACCGACGCGCGCGTGCACTTCGCGAGCATCCGCACCGAGGCTGGCTACGACTACGTCCACCTCGAGAGCGCGACCGGCCGGTTCCAGTCGTTCGACGGCAACCGCGACAACCTGTGGTCGGAGTGGGGCGCGCTCGGCGACGCCCAGCGGCTCACGGTGCGGCTGAGCACCGACGCGTCGGTGGTCAAGGACGGCTTCCGCGTCGACGCGATCGAGTACCGCACGGCCGTGCGGTGCCCGCTGCCGCCGGTGCTGGCGTGCGCGGCCGGGCAGGTCGACGTCACGCCGACGCCCGACGTGTGCGGGTGCCGCGGCGCGACCGCGTGCGCGGCCGATGACGCGGTCGCGCTCGAGCACACGATCGGCGGCGGGTTCGCGGGGACCCACACCGGCCACCGCGCGATCGGGACCACGGCCCAGCGCGTGTTCTATCGCCCCGGCGAGCCGGTCGAGGTGACCACGCTCGGCACGATCGATCACGATCGGCTGGCCGCGGCGGTGCGGTTCGTCTTCGACGGGCACGTCCTCGAGCGTCCGGGCGCGAGCGAGCCGAGCAACTGGAGCGAGGCGGTGTCGGTCGCGGTCGGCGCCGCGAGCTACGCGTCGACCCGGCCCCAGGGCAGCCACCCGGCCGACGACGCCGCGCTGATCGCGCAGATCGAGGACCTGTTCACGTGCGGCGCCGGCGGCGCGCTCACCTGCGCCAGCGGCTTCACCTGCGAGGCCGGCGCCTGCGTCGAGGCCGCGTCGTGCGTGTGCCCGGCGCTGTTCAACCCGGTCTGCGGCGTCGACGGCCGCACCTACAGCAACGGCTGCGCCGCCGGCTGCGCCCAGGTCGAGGTCCGGCACCCCGGCGCGTGCGGTCAGATCGGCGACACCTGCGGCGGCCTGGCCGCGCCGACCTGCACCGACGACAACCGCTGCCGCTACGACGTCAGCGCGTTCGAGGCGCCGTTCCCCGACGCCAGCGGCGCGTGCGTGGCGGCGTCCTACTGCGACGCGCCGGCCGACTGCGCCGCGCTGCCACACGTGGCGGTGCCGGGGACCTGGGCGTGCGCCGCCAGCACCTGCGCCTGGCAGGCGGGCCCGGCCTGGCACGGGTTCGAGCGCTTCACCACCGCGCACCCGTACGGCAACCGCGCGTCGGAGTGGAAGCAGGTCTACGCGCCCGAGGGCGCCAGCAAGATCCGCCTGACCACCACCGGCGCCTTCGACCTCGAGGCCAGCTACGACTTCCTCGAGGTGTACTCGTGGCGCGGCGGGCGCTGGGCCCTCGACGGCCGCTACACCGGCGCCGCCGGCCCGACCTCGGCCGACGAGTTCGCCGGCCGCTACCACTACCTGCGCCTCGTCACCGACTCGTCGGTCGTCCGCCACGGCTTCGACGTGTCGGTCGAGTGGGCGAACTGAGTTTCCTGGGAGGCCTGTCGCCAGGCCTCCCCTCGTCGGGGGCAAGCCCCGACGAGCCTCCCCTCCGAGACGCGAGACGCCTGGCGCGTCGACCGGTGCTCGACCGAAAACCTTACAAGCTCTGAGTTTCCTGGGAGGCCAGGTCGCCAGGCCTCCCCTCGTCGGGGGCAAGCCCCGACGAGCCTCCCCTCCGAGACGCGAGACGCCTGGCGCGCCGACCGGTGCTCGACCGAAAAACTTACAAGCTCTGAGTTTCCTGGGAGGCCTGTCGCCAGGCATCCCCTCGTCGGGGGCAAGCCCCGACGAGCCTCCCCTCCGAGACGCGAGACGCCTGGCGCGCGCCGCGCGCCGCGGCGGCGCTCAGGCGTACTCGATCTGGATCGTCTCGATGATCGTCGACACCGCGCGCTTGACGACCTCGGTGTCGGGGTCGCGCACGACGATGTAGCCGTCGCCCTCGTAGCTGTCGGCGCGCGGGGTGCCGGGCTTGGGCAAGCGCGACTCGACCGCGAGGTGGCCGACCAGCTGGTTGGCGCGGTCGACGCCGTGGACCGCGCGCACGCGGCCGCGCCCGACGCCGCGCAGGTAGGCGACGCCGACGGCGTACCTCCGCGGCCACGGCCCGTCGAAGGCCTCGTCGACGACGGCCCGGGCCCAGGCCCGGTACAGGTCGGCGTCGTGGGCGTAGCCGTTGGCGAGCACGATGTGCGCGCCGGGCGGGCGCGCGGCGATCTCGCCGATCGCGAGGGTCCCGTCGTCGCGGCGGAACCACTCCATGTGGGTCATGCCGGTGTCGAGGCCGAGCGCGGCCACGGTCTGCACGCCGAGCGCGCGGGCGTCGGCGAACTCGGGGCCGTCGATGTCGCGCGGCAGCACCACCGCCCACTGGATCCACGGGGTCTCCATGACCTCGAGCGGCGTCGGGTAGTAGCGCGAGCACGACTGGAACACGACCTGGCCGCCGATCGTGATGGTCTCGAAGCTGTACTCGCGCCCGCGCAGGAACTCCTCGGCCAGCGCCGGGTGGTCGGGGCCGGCGTGGAGCGCCTTGAGCGCGGCCCGCAGCTCGTCGGCCGAGCTGATCCGCCAGGTCGACTTGCAGCCCATGCCGGCCTGGGGCTTGAGCACCAGCGGCAGGCCGACCTGGGCGACGAACGCCTCGGCGTCGGCCCAGGTCCGGATCAGCGCGTGGCGCGCGCACGGCAGGTCGTGGCGGCGCAGCTCGTCCTTCATCCGGGCCTTGTCGCGGAACAGATCGGCGGTGGCCGGGGTCGGCCCGGCGACGCCGAGCGCGGTCCGGACCTCGGCCAGCTGGACCTGGAGCGGCTCGAGGATCCCGAGCACCCGGTGCAGCGGGCCGTGGCGGCGCGCGAGGGTCCGGGCCGCGGCCAGGAGCTGGGCGGTGTCGAGGCCGTCGTCGACGACGACGACGTCGGCGTACAGGCGCGCGTCGTCGCCGCGCGGCGGCTCCTGGACGATGCCGAGCAGGCGGACCCCGGCGAGGCGGGCGACGGCCCGCGCGAACCGCATGGTGGTCTCGAGCGGGAACGGCGCGGCGAACACCACGTTGCGCATCGCCGCGTTGTAGCATGATGGCTGGCGCGCCCGCGGGCTCGCCCAAGGAGTCCGCGTCGTATGAAGGTCGTCTTCCTCGCGCCCGCCTATCCCCCCGAGATGCAGCAGTACACGCGCGGCCTGGCCGAGGTCGGCGCCAGCGTGTACGGCGTCGGCGACGCGCCGGTCGCGTCGCTGCCGCGCTCGCTCAAGCAACACCTGACCGACTACCTGCAGGTGCCGCGGCTCCTCGACGAGGCCGACGTCACCGAGCGGGTCTACCAGTGGGTGCGTGGCCGCGGCGTCGATCGCGTCGCGGCCAACTGGGAGGTCATGGTCCTGACCGCCGCCAAGCTGCGCGAGCGCCTGGGCGTGCCGGGCATGAGCTACGACACGGTCCTCGGCTTTCGCGACAAGCAGCTCATGAAGGAGCGGGTCGCCGCCGCCGGGGTCCGCGTGCCGCGCTCGGCCCGGGTCCGGACCGCGGCCGAGGCCCGGGCCGCGGCCGAGGTCATGGGCTACCCGCTGGTGATGAAGCCGATCGCCGGCGCCGGCAGCGCCGACACCTACCAGCTCGACAGCGCCCGCGACCTCGAGACCGTCATGGCGCGGACCCAGCACGTGCCCGAGGCCAGCCTCGAGGAGTTCATCGACGGCGACGAGTTCACGTTCGACACGGTCTGCGTCGGCGGGCGGCCGGCGTTCATGAACGTCGCGCAGTACCTGCCCAAGCCGCTGATCGCGCGCTCGAACGAGTGGGTCAGCCCGGTGATCGTCACGGTCCGCAACCTCGAGCAGCCGGCGGTGGCCGCCGGCATCGCGCTGGGCCACCGCGTGCTCGGCGCGCTCGGCATGGGCGACGGCTTCACCCACATGGAGTGGTTCAAGAAGCCCTCGGGCGAGGTCGTGTTCGGCGAGATCGGCTGTCGCCCGGGCGGCGCGCACCTGGTCGATCAGATGAACTACACCTGCGACATCGATCTGTTCCGCGAGTGGGCGCGGGCGGTGTGCTGGGGGCGGTTCGAGGCCTCGACCGCGCGGCGCTACAACGTCGCGATCATCTTCAAGCGCGCGCTCGGCCAGGGCCGGATCACCCGGGTCACCGGGCTGCGCGAGTTCCTGCGCGCCCACGGCGACCACGTCGTCGAGTCACGGCTGTTGCCGGTCGGCGCCCAGCGCCGGAACTGGAAGCACACGCTCGTGTCCGACGGCTTCATCATCCTGCGCCACCCCGACTGGCGCACGACGGTCGACCTGGCCAACCAGGTCGCGACCGAGATCACGATGTACGCGGAGTAGCGTCGCGCGGCGGCGGCGCCGGGCGCGACCGAGGTCACGACGTGGGCGGCGTCGGGTCGCTCGGCGGCGGCGCCGGGTCGGCGGCGGGGGCCGCGGTCTGGCCGCGCGGTGTGTCGAGCGTGCGATCGGCGACGTCGTCATCGGGGCGCACGTCCGCGGCCGCGGCGACGCGGTCGCCGGTGCGGTCGAGGCTGTCGCCGGTGCGGTCGGGGCCGTCGCGCGTGAGCTGCTCCTCGAGCATCTTCGACGCGATGTCCATGAAGTCTTCCTCGGTGACGATGCCGACCAGGCGCTCGTTGTCGACCACCGGCAGGCACCCGACCTTGAGCCGCCGCATCAGCTGCAGCGCCTCGAGCGTGCGCGTCGTCGGCGTGACCGTGGCCGGGTCGCGCTTCATGATCTCGGCGACCGGCGTGCGCCGGCACGAGCCGCCGTTCATGATGAAGCGCAGGACCGCGCGGTGGGTGACGACGCCGACGAGGCGGTGGTCGCGGTCCTCGACCGGCACCTGGCGGATGCGCTCCCAGATCATCAGGTTGGCGACGACCTCGATCGCGTCGTCGGCCTGGACCGTGAACAGGTCGCTGGTCATGTAGTGATCGACCCGGCGGTAGTTCGAGCCGCGGACGTGGGCCTCGTCGAGCCGGGCCCGCTCCCACTCGGCCACCGGCCGGCCGGTGCCCTGCCGCGCCACGGTCGCGGCGACGACCGCGTTGGCGCGCTCGGCCGGGGTCGAGCGATCGCGCAGCGAGTTCCACGACGAGATCTGCCAGCGCGCGCCGGTCCGGGCGGTCTTGACCCGCTCCTCGATCACGCCCAGGTAGCGGCTGACGTCGGCGGGCGCGACGCCCTGGCGGCGCAGGCCGGCCTGGGCCAGCGGCAGCAGGCGCTCGAGCATCAGCTCGCGGGCCGAGATGTCCTCGTGATCGAGCCAGGTGAAGTTGGCGGTGATGCCCTCGCGCGCGGCGGTGTAGAAGTTGGCGCCGGCCTGATCGAAGTCCATGCGGCGCGGGATGTCGTCCTCGCGCGCGCCCATCTCGACCATCAGGCCGCACCACAGCGCGGCGTTGGCGACCTCGTCGAGCGTGCTCGGCCCGGCCGGCATGATCCGGTTCTCGATCCGCAGGTGCGGCTTGCCGTCGCTGATGCCGTAGCAGGCGCGGTTCCAGCGGTAGATCGTGCCGTTGTGCAGGCGCAGCGCCTTGAGCTGCGGGACCTCGCCGCGCGCGAGCATCGCCATCGGATCCTCGTCGAGGTCAGTGCCGACCAGCGGCCGGAACCGGGCGATGTCCTCCTTGAAGATCTCGCTGACCGACTGCCGGACCCAGCGGGTGCCGAAGTTGACCCGGGCCTCGGTCTCGCGCAGGTGGCCGCCGTGGTTGCGGGTGTCGACCGCCTGCCGGAACAGCGCGATGCGGGTCTCGGCCCACAGCCGCTTGCCGAACAGGATGGGCGAGTTCGACGACACCGACATCAGCGGCCCGGCCAGCAGCTGGGCCAGGTTGTAGTAGCGCGCGAACTCGGCCGGGCTCACCTGCAGGTGGACCTGGAAGCTCGAGTTGCAGGCCTCGAGCATCACCGAGTCGTGCTCGATGATCAGCTCGTCGAGGCCGTTGATCGAGAAGTCGAAGCGGCCGTTGCGCAGCTCGGTCAGGACCTTGTTGAGCTGCTGGTAGCGCGCGCTCGGGACCATGCCGTCGAGGCCGAGGTGGCGCTTGCCCATCGTCGGCAGGATGCCCATGAGCACGACGTCCATGCCGAGCTCGCGGGCCGCGGTCCGGGCCTTGCCCACGAGCAGGTCGAGCTGGGCGTGGAGCAGCGACAGGCCGTCGCCGGTGAACACCTGCGGATCGCAGTTGGCCTCGAGCTGGAACTGGCCGAGCTCGGTGGTGTAGTGCGGATCGGGCTTGAGCTTGTCGAGCAGCGCCAGCACGCCGTTGGCCGGCGCCCACTGGTCGTCGATCAGGAACATCTCCTGCTCGGCGCCGATCCGCCGGACGTCGGTCTCGAAGCGGTTCTCGGCGATCATGCGCTCGAGCGCGCGCAGGTCGGCGATGACCGCGCTGGTGAAGGCGCGCTGGCGCTCGGCGTCGAGCGCCCCGTCGGTGTTCTTGTGATCGCGCGTCGAGGTCATCGCGCCCCCTCCCGCAGCCACTGCTCGAGCGTCTGCGGCAGCATCTTGCGCCAGGTCACCCAATCATGATGCCAGTCCGGGCCCCACGAATCGACCTTGTTGGGGATGCCCTGGCGGCCCAGCACCTTGGCCAGGTTCCACGACTCGCCGATGTCCTCGGCCTTGCCCTCGCCCGAGACGATGTGGACGTAGCGGGTCCGCAGCACCTCGAGGTGGCGGCCGCCCAGGGTCGGCACGAAGTGCAGCGGCGACGACACCCAGAAGTGGTCGGTGAACTCGCGGGCGTCGTAGAACCGGCGCAGGTCGTAGGTGCCGCTCATCGCGATCGCGCGGGTGAAGACGTCGGGGAAGCGGCACACGACCGAGGCGGCGTGGAACGCGCCGATCGACGCGCCCGCGGTCCAGATCGGCAGGTCGGCGCTCTTGCAGTCGGCGCGGATCGCCGGCGCGACCTCGTGGCGGACGTACTGCTGGAACTGGTTCTGCAGCCACATCTGGTGCGCGGGCGCGCCCTCGCGGGCCAGGAGCGCGCGGCCGGCGACCGAGTCGCACGAGTAGACCTTGAGCCGGCCGGCGTCGAGCAGCGGCGCCAGCGCGTCCAACATCTGGAAGCGCTCGACCTCCTCGGCGTCGCCGCCCGCGGTCGGGAACAGCAGCAGCGGCTGCCCGATCGTCCCCCACTTGACCAGCGTCACCTCGCGCTCGACCCGCTCGCTGCGCCAGCGCGCGACGACCTTGTCGCCGCGCTCAGCCACGGCGGCCCCCGGCGGTGTCCGCGCGCCACGCCTGGATGCGGCGCCAGAACAGCTCGGTGAACGGCTCGACCTCGTGCTTCGGGAACAGCGCCGCGACCTTGGCCCGGACCGCGGCCTTGGCGACGTCGGTGCCGAAGAAGTCCCAGGCGATCTCGTCGAGGTGGCCGAGGTGCGTGGCGCAGAACTCCTCGAACCGATCGGTCTCGAACCGCTCGGCCGCGATCGCGGCGTAGGCCCGGAGCTTGTCGCGGTACGGGCGGTCGCGGTCGGCGGCGACCTCGTAGAACGGCCCCCAGTCGAGGTTCTTGCGCATCGGCCGCTTGGTGACCGCGCAGAAGATCGACCAGCGCAGGTTGGCCTTGATCAGCCACGGGAAGTGGCGGTGCAGCGAGGTCACCTGCGAGTCGGGGCACGGGTTCGCGAAGTCGATCGGGAACCAGGCGCCGCCCTTGCGCAGCGCCTCGCACGAGTTGAAGTCCCAGCCGAAAAACGCGTTGATCGTGAGCGTCGTGTCGCGCAGGAGCTCGGCCTCGTCGTCGCTGACGAAGTCGGTGGCCTGGGTGTAGCGGTCGTGGAGCGCGGCGTCGGGGTCGTACTTGACCAAGTAGGTCTGGGGGCCCAGGCCGATGCAGCGCACGAAGCTGTCGAACGGGTGGACCGCGGCCTGCAAGTGCATGACGCTCTTGCCGCTCTCCTCGTACCGGGCCCGGAGCGCGGCCTCGTCGGCGCAGCGGCTGACGGCGCGCCAGCCGCCGCCGTCGTACGGCTTCATGAACAGCGGGTACCCGAGCTGCTGGCCGATCGCGCGCAGGTCGAACAGCTTGGCGTAGCGCTTGAGCGTCGGCGCCAGATCCGGCAGCGGCTCGTAGTCCTTGGGCGGCACCATCCACGTGTCGGGGATGGGCATGCCCAGCGCCATCATCGCGCAGTACGAGGTGTGCTTCTCGTTGGACTGCACCGACCACGGGTTGTTGAGGACGTAGAGGCCGTCCATGACGATGGCCTTTTTGATCCACTCGCGGCTGGTGTGGTACCAGTGGGTCAGGCGATCGAGGACGACGTCGTAGCGGCACGGCTGCCGCAGATCGAACGGCTCGATGCTGACGCGCTCGACCTTGACCTCGACCGTGTCGCCTTGCCACGGGATCGCGAGGTCGAGCTTGCCGAGGATCTGCTCGTAGCAGATGGGCCAGCAGATGTCGGCGCCCAGGGACAGACCGATCGTGCGGGTGACGGTGGCCATGCTCTTCTAGCCTACTCGTAGACGAGGAGGAACGGGCCCGGCAGCAGCCACGACAACGCGTCGCGCAGCCGATCGCGCCAGTTCTCCCAGTTGTGGCCGTCGCGGGCTTCCACGTAGCGGACGTCCATGCCTGTGCCGAGCAGCATCGGCACCAGCGATCGGTTCTCGTAGATCAGCGACTCGTACATGCCGCAGCTGACGAAGACCCGCTCGGACACCGCGGTCGGCTCGGCCCGGAACCGGTTCATGAACGCGACCACCGGATCGAACAGCGGGCCGCGGTGGTTGCGGTCGCCGATGTCGGTGAACGCGAAGCTGCCCGACTGCAAGAGCAGCCGGCCGTAGAAGCCGGGGTAGCGGCACGCCGTCGACAGCGCCGCGACCGCGCCGAAGCTGGCGCCCATCAGGCACCGGCTCTGGGGCACGGCCTCGAGCGGGAAGGTCCGCTCGACGAACGGCACCAGCTCCTCGGTCACGTACCGGGCGTGGCGCTCGTCGTCGGCGTACTCGCGCAGGCGATCGGGCGAGCTCGTGAACACGACGATCGCGTCGGCGACCTCGAGCCGATCGGTCAGGTTGTCGAGGATCGTGCCCATCGACGCGTAGCGCAGGTAGTCGTGGCCGTCGTGGACGACCAGCAGCGGGTAGCGGCGGCTGCGCTGGAACCGGGCCGGCACGTACAGGCCGAAGCTGCGGCGTCCGAACGTGCGCGAGTCGAGGAAGATCTCGTCGAGCCGGCCCGGCGGCGCGGTCCGATCGTGGCGGATCCACTCGGGCACCTCGTAGCCGGTGCCGTGGGCGACCGAGTTGGCGCCGAACGGATCGCGGGCCAGGGCCTTGTTGAGCGGATCCTGGATCCACTCGCCGTGGCCGTGGCGCACGATCTCGAGCTTGTACTCGACGCGCGAGCCCGCCGGCAGCTGCATCGTCAGGTGCCAGACGTCGGTGTCGGCGACCCGCGCCAGCGACTGCGACGACGGCAGGCCGAACACCCAGTGCTTGAGGTGCACCGCCTCGGCGTCGCCGCGCCAGACGAACGTGATCGACGGGCCGACCACGACCGGGAACTTGTGGCGCGCGAACCAGGCGTTGACCGCCTCGCGGGTGCGCGGCCCGGCCTCGAGCTCGGCGATCGCGCCGGCGCTCACTGCGGCACCTCGTCGATGCTGTCGCTGGCGGCCTCGGCCCACGGGTCCGGGCGGCGGTGGGTCCAGGCCGGGTCGACGACGCCGTCGGCGCGGAGCAGGCCGCCGTGGCCGCCGATCAGCGCGCCGCCCTCGAACTCGAGCTCGGCGCCGAGGTCCATGCCGACGCACAGGGCCGGGGCCATCCGGCGCGCGAACCGCGCGATCGCCGGGCCGGTGTCGGGGCGCAGCCGGCGGCTGGGATCGGGCATGACCACGACCCCGGGCGCGCGCCCGAGGCCGGCGTCGAGCAGCTGCGCGATGTCGGAGCCGTACGGCGGGTAGTCGTGATAGAGGACGATGCGGTCGGTGAGCACCATCGCGCCGGCGCCCCACGCGATCAAGAGCTTGCCGGCGGCCAGGCCCAGCAGGTCGAACAGCTCGAGCCGGTTGTGCAAGGACGCGACGTGGCCGCCGGCGATGACGACGGCCTCGACCGGGGCCAGCAGCGCCGCCAGCTCGGCCCGGTGGCGCGCCACCACCGGCCGCTCGGTCGGGTGCCACAGCGCCGCGAACGCGGTCCGGACCTGGCCGCACCGGATCAGGTGGTTGTCGTCGAGCTGCCGGAACTGGTCGACCGACACGGCGTCCTCGCCCTCGAGCAGCTCGGGCTCGAAGTAGCGCAGCGCGATCGTCCGGGCCGCGTCCTCGGTCTTCTCGAGCCGGACCCGGTAGCAGCTCTGCATGTGGCGGAGCAGCGACTGCCGCGCCTGGTACGCGGCGGTGAACGCGGGATCGTCGGCGAAGACCGCGCCGGCGCGGGCGTGCAAGGCCAGGTTGACCGCGGGCACGCCGAGGGCCTCGACCAGCGCGGCGTCGTCGGCCTCGCGCTCCTGGTAGCCGGCTCGGACCATCGCCACCGGGCCGCGCAGGCCGCGCGCGCGCACGACCGCGCCGACGTCGGGCGTGGCGTGCTGCGAGCCGAGCACGATCAGATCGGCGGCCATCAGTGCGCGCGGACCTTCAGCGTGCGGCCGACCGCGTCGAGGATCTGCCGCAGGCGATCGTAGTCCTCGTGCTTCATCCGGACCCAGGCGTTGGCCATGTAGCCGGCCTCGACGCCCTGGGTCGGGGTGCCCGGCGGCGGCAGGTGCCAGTCGATCAGGTTGCCGCCGAACGCCTCGCGCACGGCCTCGACGCCGTCGTAGTGGCTGATCCGCCCGTCGCGGTCGGGGCGCAGCGCGATGATGCCGGCGCTGAACCGGCGCGACGGGCGCTGGCTGGGCCGGCCCGCGGCGATCAGCATCGCCCACTCGCGGTACAGGTCCATGTCGTTGGCGACGTTGTAGAGATCCCACGCGCGCACGCCTGGCGGCCGACAGCCGATCTCGGAGAACTTGAGGCCCTTGGGCCCGGCGAACCACTCCATGTGGGTGGCCGAGGTCTCGATGCCGAGCAGCTCGACGACCCGCTGGCCCATGGCCTTGACCTCGCGGTAGCCGTCGGCGCCGATGCGGTTGGTGGTGATGAACTGCGGCGAGATCCAGCGCGTGCGCATGGCCTCGAGCACGTTGGGGTAGTAGTGGGTCGCGAACTCGTGGACCACGCGGCCGCGGAGGGTCAGCGTGTCGAAGAAGCCCTCGTGGCCCTCGATGAACTCCTCGACCGCGATCGAGCGGCCGCGCTCGAGGTGGAGCGCCCGGGCCGCGGCCTCGAGCTCGCCGTCGGTGTCGACCCGGGCCGCGCCCGAGGCGCCGGCGCCGTCGCGCGGCTTGACCAGGATCGGGTAGCCGACGCGCTCGGCGAACGCGCGCAGCTCGGCCATCGAGCCGGCCGCGGTCGAGGCCGCGCACGGCACGCCGCCGGCGCGCAGCACCTCCTTCATGGCCGGCTTGTCGCGGCACAGGAACGCGGTCCGGACGCTGGTGCCGGGGATGCCGGCGGCCTCGCGCACGTGCGCGGTCGGCATGATGTGGGCCTCGACCGAGGCCTCGAGCCGATCGACGTGGGCGTGGCGCTGGATGAAGCGCACCGCGGCCAGCACCTGGGCCTGGTCGGTGACGTTGGTGACCTCCTCGTAGTGGGTCAGCCAGCGGCGCAGGTCGTCGTCGAGCGACGCCTTGCTGCCCTCGCCGATCGCGCTGATCGTCGCGCCGATCTCGGCCAGCGCGCGGATGAACTGCTTCTGGTTGGCGGGGAAGCGGGGCTCGATGAAGACGACGTGCATGTCAGCTCCTCCCGCGGCGGCCGCGGCCCCCGTCGACGAGGCGGGTGTACAGGGTCTCGTAGAGCGCGGTCTGGCGATCCCACGAGAAGTCCTCGGCCATGCCGTTGTCGACCAGGCGCGACCACGCCGGTCGATCGCGGTAGGTCGCGAGCGCGGCCTGGACCGCCCAGCGCACGCCGGCGGCGTCGTGGTGCTCGAACAGGAAGCCGGTGCCGGTGCCGGTGCGCGGGTGCCACGGCCGCACGGTGTCGGCCAGGCCGCCGGTCTTGTGGACGATCGGCACGGTGCCGTAGCGCAGGCTGTAGAGCTGGTTGAGGCCGCACGGCTCGTAGCGCGACGGCATCAGGAACATGTCGGCGCCGGCCTCGATCAGGTGCGCGAGCTTGTTGTTGAAGCCCTGGTAGAAGCAGACCTGGCGCGGGAACGCGCGCTGCAGCCGCGCGAACATGTCCTCGAGGCCGGGCTCGCCGCTGCCGAGCACGGTCAGCTGGAAGCCGTGGCGCTGGAGCAGGCCCGGCATGACCGCGCCCAGCAGATCGAAGCCCTTCTGGCTGACCAGGCGCGAGACGACGCCGATCACCGGGGCCCGCGCGGCGTAGGGCAGGCCGAGCGCCTCGAGCAGCGCCTGCTTGTCGAGCTCCTTGCCGCGGCGATCGGCGGCGCTGTAGCGGGCCGGGATGTAGGTGTCGCGCTCGGGCGACCACTCGTCGTAGTCGACGCCGTTGAGGATGCCGACGACCGTCGAGCTGCGCGCGCGCAGGAAGCCGTCGAGGCCGGCGCCGTGGGCCGGCGTCTGGATCTCCTGCGCGTAGGTCGGGCTCACCGTCGACACGCCGTCGGCGTAGAGGATGCCCTGCAGCAGGAAGTTGACGCGCCCGGCCTGCAAGAGCTCCTGGTGGAACAGGTGCGCGAGGTGGGTCAGGTTGGTGTCGGGGCCGATCGAGGCCGGGAAGCTGCCCTGGTAGTTGAGGTTGTGGATCGTCAGGAGCGACTTGGCGCGCGCGAGCCGCGGGTCGCGCGCGAACGTGGTCTTGAGCAGGAGCGGGATCAGCGCGGCCTGCCAGTCGTGGCAGTGGACGACGTCGGGCGCGAAGTCGAGGCGCTGGCACAGGTGCAGCGCCGCGTACGACAGGGCCAGGAACCGGCGGTGCTCGTCGGCGTCGCTGGTGTAGAGGCGGCCGCGCCCGAACAGCGCCGGGCAGTGGACGAAGTACGTCGGCGGCGCCGCGGCGGTCGTGAAGATCGTGATCGAGTAGCGGTGCTCGCCCAGCGGCAGCAGCAGCTCGACCACCGGGGCGAGCGCGGCGCCGCGGAAGTCGATCGTGTCGTAGAGCGGCACGACCACGCGCACGTCGTGGCCGGCCCGGTGCAGGTGGCGGGGCAGCGCCGCCAGCACGTCGGCGAGCCCGCCGGTCTTGGCGAACGGGGCCAGCTCTGAAGCGACGAACAGCAGCTTCACGTCAGCGGTTGACGATAGCAGAGCGGCTCGATGGGCTGGGCCGCGGTGGCGCGGGAACGGCGGTCGATCGGTCGGTGAACGGCGTCCAGGGGCGCCGGCCGGTCACCACCACGCCGCGATCGCGGTCGCCAGTGGCCGGGCCAGGCGCGCGACCTGGGCCGCGCCGATGCGCATCTCGGCGAACGGCGTGAACGGCTCGGCCAGCAGATCGCGGCGGACCTCGACGCACAGGGTCCGGCCGGGCCGGGCCAGGACGTGGGCGTGGGCCTGGGTGCTGGGGTGGAGCGGGTAGGTCACGCCGGTGGCGACGGCCAGGTCGAGCTCGGCGGCGGCGGCGGTCAGCGCGGCCACGACCGCCGGCGGGGCGTGGTCGACGCCGTCGAGGGTGCGGCCGATGACGTCGAGCGCCGGCCGCAGCGGCCAGGTGTCGACCCGGTCGGCGGCCCAGGCCCGGCGCAGGTTGGGCACGATCTCGAGATCGACCTCGACGTCGACGGTGCGCGGCGCGTAGGTGTGGAGCATCAGCATGGCGCCGTCGGGGGCGAGCGCGGCCGCGGCGGCGGCGACGGTGGCGACGTAGGCGTCGAACGCGCCGCGCAGGAGCGCGCGATCCTCGGCGGTGGTGATCCACGGCATCAGCCCCGGGCCGACCTTGCCGGTGCGGAAGTCCTCCGGCGACGCGTCGATCTGGCGGTTGCAGTCGATGAACGTGCGCGGCACGCGGCACCGCACGATCGCGACCTGGCGGCGGGGCGCGGCCGCGACCACCAGCTCGGCGATCGCGACCGCCAGCTCGGGCGCCCCCGCGTCGGTGTTGACGTGGAAGAAGTCGACGAGGTCGGCCGGCAGCGGGCTGGTGAGCTGGCGCGCGTAGCGGTCGTAGTCGGCGGTGCGGGTGGCGCCGTGCGGGATCTCGATCAGCAGGTCGGGGCCGGCCGCGGCGTCGGCGTCGGCGCCGCGCACGAGCTGGAGGTCGACGACGTCGGGGATCGCGGCGGGCAGCGGGGGCACGGCGCGACCTTGCCACGGATCGCGGCGGCGGGCGCGCGGCTGCCTACGGCTGGCCGCGGACGAAGTCGAGCACCGCCGCGACGAACCGGTCGGCGGCGTCGACGTGCGCGAAGTGCGAGGCCTCGGGTAGGCGCACCAGCCGGGCGTCGGGGATGAGCTCGGCGAAGACGTCGCCGAACCGCGGCGGCACCATCGGATCGCGCTCGGCGTAGACCAGCAGCAGTGGCACCGGGAAGCGCTCGCCGGCGGCGCGGCGCGCGCGCAAGGTCCGGTGGAACTCGCGGATCGGACCGATCGCCATGGTCTCGGCCAGGTGCTTGACGAACGCGCGCGCGCCCTCGGGCGAGGCCAGCTGGCCGCCGTAGATCCGCGCCTCCTCGCGCGACTTGAGCGACTCGTCCCAGTAGTGGACGTTCTTGTGGACCCAGCGCTCGGGATCGCGGCGGGCCGCCCACGCCAGCGCGCGCCACGCGCCCGGCATCGCCAGCGCCGCGCGCAGCGCCCACAGCCGGGCCTCGGGCACGCCCGGCGAGTGCAGGTTGACCAGCCGCGACATGGCGTCCGGTTCGCGCAGCGCCAGGCGCATGCTCAGGTAGCCGCCCATCGAGTTGCCGATGACCGGGCAGCCGCGGATGCCGAGCACGCGCTGGACCGCGCCGAGCCAGATCGCGAGGGCCTCGGGGTGGTACGCGCGATCCTGGGGCCGGTCGCTGTCGCCGTTGCCGGGCAGGTCGGGCATGTACAGCGTGAAGTGCGCGCCGAGCGACGCGAGCACGTACCGCCACGAGTAGCTCGTGGTCATGAGGCCGTGCACCAGCAGCAGCGGCGGCCCGCTGCCGAACGTGCGGACCGCGGCGGTGCAGGCGCCGAGCTCGGCGGTGGTGATCGGGACCCGCGTGAGCTGGGTGTCGGCGAACGGGTGCGGGCGCCAAGGCGTCTCGGGCAGCTCCTCGAAGCGGCCGCGGCGGAACGGCACCAGCGGGCCGAGCTCGGGCGGGCGGGGGACCATGGCCCGACGATACCGCGACGACGGCGCTTGATCGTCGGGGCCGCCCGCGTAGAGTCCGCGGCCATGCGCACCAAGCTCCTGTGCTCCGTGGCGGCCCTGGCGGCGGCCTGCACCGCCGCCGACGATCGGCCGGCCACGACCGCGGCGCCGATCATCGGCGGCGCGGCCTCGCCCGACGACCACGCGGTGGTGTTGCTGGCGTCGTACCCGCCCGATCGCTCGGTGCTGGCGACCTGCACCGCGACCCTCGTGGCGCCCGACGTGCTCTTGACCGCGGCCCACTGCGTCGACACCGCGAACCACCCGGGCTGGATCTTCGGCATGTTCCCCGACGCCGACGCGTCGATCTACCCGACCCTCGTCGCCCTCGAGCCGCACCTCGTGCCGGTGCGCGAGGTCCACGTCCACCCGTCCTACGACCCGTCGCCGCCGTTCACCGCCGACATCGCGGTCGCGCTGCTCGCGACGCCGAGCACGATCACGCCGCTGCCGATCCGGCGGACGGCGCTGACCGCCGCGATGGCCGGGCAGGCGGCCCGGATCATCGGCTACGGCCAGGCCACCGTCGGCGTGCCCAGCATGACCCGGCGCCAGGCCTCGACGGTGATCGCCGGCCTCGACGCCGGTGACACGGTCCGGGTCGGCGACCCGCAGCACCTGACCTGCCTGGGCGACTCGGGCGGGCCAGCGACGATCATGGAGGGCGGCGTCGAGACCGTCATCGGCGTCGACTCGTACGCCGACAACGGCAACTGCGACTCGCCGGCGCACTTCCGGCGCACCGACGCCCACCGCTCGTTCCTCGAGACCTACGTCGGCGCGGCCCCGGGCCCCGACGCCGGCACCGGCGCTGGAGCTGACGCGGGCACCGAGGGTGGCGGCGACGACAGCGGCGGCTGCGCGACCGGCGGCGGCTCGTCGACCGGCGGCGCGCTGATCGTCGGGCTCGGGCTGGCGCTGCTGCGCCGCCGTCGGCGCTGATCGCGATCCCGGGCGTCGTTCGCGCTTCCCCCGACCGACGATCCGCGCTCCACTGCCGCGATGGGCAAGGTCGATGACATGCGACGGCTGCGCGAGGCGCAGCACCGGCAGCGGCAGGCGCCCGCGGCCGCGCGCGGCGCGGCGGCGGCGGTTCCGGATGCGGCCGCGCCGGCCGACGGCGACGGCGCCGAGGGTGCCGACGAGGGCGACGGCGGCGACGCGCCCGAGCTGGACCTGGAGGCCTCGTCGGGCAAGTGCTCGTCGTGCGGCAAGGTCAAGGCGATGAACCGTGGCGTCGTGGTCGATCACCAGAAGGGCCTGGGCAAGCGCTGCCCGGGCTCGCGCAAGCCGCCGGCGTGACCGCCGCGGCGCGCGTCAGCGGGTGAACGTCGTCGACGCGCCGCTGGCCCGGGCCAGGCCGACGGTGAGGTCGGTGACCAGGAACTGCGCCGGATCGAAGTCGGCGACGTCGACGGTGGTGACGTCGAGCGTGACCGAGCCGCTGAGCGGATCGGGGCTGATCGGCGGCAAGCGGAACGACGACGAGCCGTCGAGCACGGTGACGACCCAGGCCGGGCTGCCGCCGGTCGAGAAGCTGGCGTAGGCGAGCGAGGTGCCGGCGCCGGCGCCGAACGAGAACGTGCCGCCGGCGGTCGAGACGCCGGTGGGCGCCGGCAACCACGCGGGCAGCGCCGCGCTGCCGGGGTTGGCGACCGCGACGAAGCTCGACGAGTACGGCGCGGTGGCGGTGGCGGTGGGCGTGGCCAGGCCGACCAGGCGGTACGACCCGGCGAAGGCGCCGCTGGCCGCGAGCACCTGCGTCGACGGGCTCGCGGCGGTGACCGCGGGCAGCGGGAACACGATCTGGCCGTTGGCGCCGGTGTCGAGCATCGGGATCGCGAGCGCGTGGCCGAGGCCGGGGGCCGCGGCCGGGAACTGCACGGTCATGCTGGTGCGGCCGCCGGCGGGGACGATCGCCAGGCTCTCGCCGGCGACCTGCTGGCCGGCGCTGAGCGTCATCGGCGAGCCGGCCGCGAAGCCGATCAGCGTGTAGGTGTCGTCGGCGGCGTCGGTGGTGCCGCGCGAGTCGCCGTCGACGATCACCGCGGTGTGGAGCTGGGCGCCGGTGCGCGCGTTCATCTCCCAGGCGCAGCTGCCGCCGAGCCCGGAGTTGACGCAGGTGTTCTGCGGCGTGCCGCCCGAGGTCGGCTGGGGGATGCGGTTGTCGGCGGCGCTGGGATCGCTGGTGAACGAGTAGGTGACGACCGCGAGCGTGTAGTGGCCGAACGACGGCCCGGGCAGGCTGCCCCAGCCGGCGATCGTGCCGGTGACGCGGGCCATCGGCGTCGCCGCCGGGCGGCGGGCCAGCGGGATCGTGACGTTGCCGCCGGGCACGCCGAGCCAGGTGGCGGCGGTGCGGCCGCCGGCGGTGGCGGTGATGGTCTGCGGGCCGGTGATGGTGGCGTCGCGGAAGGTCGCGAGGCCGGTGCCGTCGGTGGTGGCGTCGAGCTGGACCGCGCCGCCGGCGCCGCCGAGGTGGACGGCCGCGCCGACGACCGGCGTCGAGCCGCCGGGCTCGACCACGAACACGTTGACCACGCCGTCGATCGGCGCCGAGGTGGCGCCGCCGCCCGGGATCAAGATCGGCGGCAGCACGCCGTCGGACGGCGGGCCGTCGGTGACGTCGTCGCCGCTGCCGCTGGGGCCGCAGGCGGCGGTGAGCGCGAGCGCGAGCAACAGCGTCGAGAAGGTGCGTGTCATGAGCCCTCGTGCTTGAGATTGCGTCCGACCTTGAGCAGCGTGCCGAGGCTGCCGCGGGCCTTGATCTTGCCGCGCAGCAGGGCCCCCGGGATGCCGATGCGACCTTCGCGCAGTTTGCGGAAGGTGTCGACCGTCATGGCGATCGTGAACGACGGCTTGGCGTGGGGGCCGCGGGCGACCTCGACCTGACCGTCGCCCATGGTCACCTGCCAGGTGCCGCCGCGCTCGCCGGCCAGCTCGATCTGCGCGATCGCGTGATCGCGCCCGACCTGGGCCCGGTAGGCCGGGTGCGCGGCGAGCTGCGCCGGGATCCACTCCATGAAGAAGCGGTCGGGCTCGTCGAGGAACGGGTGCGCGGTCGGCTCAGCCATCGCGGCGCGCCAGGACCCGGTAGGTGTTGGAGCGCTTGCCGCGCTTGACGAACGGCGTGATCACGCGATCGACCAGGATGCCGAGGATGATCAGCGGCGAGCCCAGGGTCCAGACCAGGCCGCGGCGCACGCGCGCCAGGGTCGAGCGCGGCCGCCACGGCTGCAGCGGCGGCGGCGCCAGGCGCCCGAGCAGCAGGAACGCGGCGAACAGGAAGTCGACGCGCTGGTGGGCCGAGCCGCGGTGCCACGCGAGCGGCGTGAACCCGGCCTCGCGCAGCAGGCGCTCGAGGTTGCCGACCGACAGCAGGTGCTGGTGCTGGGGCTGGAACCACGGCAGCCAGTAGGTGCCGAGCAGCGTGCCGAGGCCGAACTCGGGATCGGGCACCTCGATCATCAGGTGGCCGCCGGGCGTGAGGGTGGTGTGCGCGGCCGCGAGCTCCTCGCGCGGCTCGCGGGTGTGCTCGAGGTAGTGGGCCATGCTGACGACCTCGTAGCTGCCGGCCAGCTCGGCGGCGAGCTCCGGGAACAGGCCGTGGAAGCCGTGATCGATCCAGCGGCGCCGCAGCGCCTCGTCGACGCTGTCGCTGAGGTCGAGGCCGTCGAAGCGGGTGCCGGGCAGCTCGTCCCGCGCGCTCAGGCAGAAGTGGCCGTGGCCGCAGCCGACGTCGAGCCAGCGCGCCGGCGTCGTCACGTCCTTGACCATGCGCGCGCGCGCGAGGTAGCCGGCGCCCGACAGCCCGAAGATGAACGCGATGCCGGCCTCGCCGAGGCCGTCGTAGAAGTCCTTGTAGTAGTAGTTGAGCCCGGCGATCGACAGGCGCGGGTTCTGGAAGACGTGGCCGCAGGCCGTGCAGCGATCGAGCACGAACCGGCCGGGCTTGTGCTGGAGCAGATCGCGGAAGCGCAGGTGCACCTTCAGCGCGGGCTCGGCGCACACCGGGCAGGTGTCGCGGCGCGGCTCGAAGAACGTGTCGGCGGTGGTGGCCAGCTCGGCGTAGACGGCGCGGCGGCGCTCGACCGGATCGGGCCCGGCGTCGGGGCGCCACCGGCCCAGCAACGTGCGCGCGAACAGGTACAGCTCGACCGGCGCGCGCAGCAGGGTGACGAGCGCCAGATCCCGCGACCGCACCTTGGTGGCGGCGATCGAGATCAGCGGCTGCAGGTGCCACAGCCCGAGCGTGACGCCGCCAGCGATCGGCGCGAGCCAGACGCCGACCGCCATGATCGCGAAGAACAGCGGCTGCAGGATCAGCGCGACCGGCGTCGACGGGCCCAGCAGCGCGCGCACGACGGCGCGGCGGCGCGACAGGTCCTCGCGGCCGGCGCGGGCCGACGGCGCGACCGCCAGGTCGGTGGTGGCGGTGGCGTACTGCTTGAGCCGGGCGGCCAGGCGCAAGAACGCGACCTCGTCGGCGGGCGGCTCGGCGCGGGCCCGCTCGGCGACCTCGGCGGTGCACAGGAGCGCGTAGCTGGCGGTGCGTCCGACCGCGAGCCGGTCGGCGCGGTAGGTGGCGGGATCGACGAGCTGGGCCAGGCTGAGCGCGGCGATGGTCGGCAGGTCGCCGGGGATCACGTCGACGACCTCGAGGCCGTGCGCGGTGGCGTGGGCGCTCGCGGCCCGGCGGGTGGCGTCGTCGAGGGTCACCCCGGGCGCGGTGAAGAACCGGTGGTCGGCGGCGACCGGCGCGTCGGACGGCGCCATCGTGGTGAGGGCGGCGAGGCGGCCGCGCATGCGCAGGGCCGACAGCGCGAACAGCGCGGCGAGGGGAATCAGGACCCAGATCATGCGAGCAGCTCCTCGAGCGCGGTGGCGGCGGCGGCGGCGCCGCCGGCGGCGGCGAACGATGCCTGCACCGCGCGGGCGGCGGTGCGAAACGGAGGTTCGTCGAGCACGCGCCGGACCGCGGCCGCGAGCTCGGGCGCGGTGACCCGGCCGAACTTGACGCGCAGCCCGGCGCCGGCGGCGACGACCTGATCGGCGACGATCGGCTGGTCGTCCTTGATCGGCGCGATCACCAGCGGCAGGCCCTGGGCCAGGGCCTCGCACACGGTGTTGTGGCCGCCGTGGCACACGACCGCGTCGACCTCGCGCAGGAGCGCGAGCTGCGGCACGTAGCGCTGGCACAGCACGTTGGCCGGCAGCGGGCCGACGCGCTCGGGCGGCGCCACCAGGATCACCTGCAGCGGCTGCTCGGCCAGCGCGGCGATCGCGGTGGCGTAGAAGCGAGTGGCGGCGTCGACGTTGACCGTGCCGACGGTGACCAGCACGCGCGGGCGCGGGCCCAGCGCCGCCCACGGGAACGACGCCGGCTCGGGGCGGTCGCTCACCGACGGCCCGACGAACCGGTAGTGGGCCGGGAAGCCCTCGGCCGGGCCGACCAGGGCCGGCGTCGTGAACGCGATCACCCGGTGCGGCGACAGCTCGCCGCCGTCGCCGGCCGGCGGCAGGCCGGCCTCGCGCTCGAGGTCGGCGAACAGCTCGCCGAGCCAGCGCTTCACCTGCGGCAGCGCCGCGAGCGGATCGGTGACGCCGGCCGAGGTGGTCGCGGTCGTGGCCCACGGCAGCCCGGCGGCGCGCGCGACCAGGCCGCCGGCCACCGCTTGCTGATCGACCACGAGCAGCTCCGGCCGGTAGTCGGCGACCGCGGCCGTCAGCGCCGGGCGCATCGATCGCGCCAGCGGGATCAAGAAGTCCTCCCACAGGAACTTGAGCGCGGCCGCGCCGCGGACCGCGCGGGCCTTGTCGGTGACGTCGGCGGCGTGGGCGGCGTCGACCCGCTCGGGCATCGGCAGGATCCGCGCGTCCGCGGGCAAGAGCGGCCGCACCGCGCCCGGGTGCGCGGCCCACGCGACCTCGTGGCCCCGGGCCGCGAGCGCGCGCGCCACCGACACCGTCGGGTTGACGTGGCCGGTCAGCGGCGGCACGACGAACAGGATCCGCGCCATCAGCGCGCCTCCAGCCAGGCGACGACCCGCGCGCGCACCAGCGCCGTGGCCTCCCACAGGATCGAGTGGGTGCAGCCGGGCACGATCTCGAGCGTGGCGGCGGGCAGCGCCGCGGCCAGGGCCTCGCCGCGCGCGCGCACGTCGGAGTCGGCGCCGTAGAGCAAGAGCGCCGGCGCGGTGATCGTGGCCAGCGCGGCCAGCGCCAGCGGCGGCGACGCGGCGAGGTCGGCGACCAGCGTCGTGTCCTCGACCAGCGCCCGCGCGTGCTCGGCCAGGCGCGTGCGCTTGCGCTCGCTGTGGCGGCCCAGCCAGGCCTGGAACGACGCCGCGATCTTGGCGTCGCGGGCCTGGCCCTGGAGCCCGAGCGTCGACGCCATCTGCGCGGCCCAGCCGTCGGTGCCGTCGTGGGCGTCGATCAGCACCAGCGACGCGACCCGGGCCGGGTGCGCGGCCGCGAACGCCAGCGCCACCAGCCCGCCGAAGCTGTTGCCGACGACGTCGATCGGCGCCTCGGGCGAGACCACGTCGGCGAGCCCGGCCAGCTCCGCCACGAAGTCGGCGAGGGCGTAGCCGGTGGCGGGCCGGGCCGACAGGCCGTGGCCGCGCAGGTCGTAGAGCGCGACCGCGCGGTGGGCCGCGGCCGGGGTCGCCAGCGTGAAGTAGAACGACGACAGGTTGTCCATCACCAGGCCGTGGACGAACACCGCGGCGCGGCCGGCGCCGAGCCGCTGCACGTGCAGGCGGACGCCGTCGACGACGACGTCAGCCATCGAGGTGCTCCACGATCAGCGCGGTGAGCGCGTCCCGGGCGTCGAGGTGCAGGTAGTGGCCGCCGGGCAGGACCGCGAGGCGCCCGCGCGCGAGGCCGGCGGCGAGGCGCTGGCCGGCCGCCAGGCACGACGAGCGATCGCCGTAGACGCACAAGGTCGGCGCGGCGATCGCCGCCAGCTCGGCGGCGGTGAGATCGGGCTCGGCCTGCAGGTCGGCCAGGAGCGTGGTGTCGTAGGCCAGCGCGCGCAGGGTCGCGAGCAGCCGCCCGGCCTGGCGCCGGCCGCCGGCGAGCGCGTCCTGCAGGCTCGGCGGCAGCGCCGCGATCATCTCGGCCGGGCTGGCGCCGAGGAAGCCGTGGTGCTCGGCGAACTGCGCCGGCGGCAGCGGCGCCTCGACCACGACCAGGCGGCGCACGCGGTCCGGATGCCGCCGCGCGAACGCGAGCGCGACCAGCGCGCCGTAGCTGTGGCCGACCAGATCGATCGGCCCCGGCAGATCGGCGGAGACCGCCGCGAGGTCCTCCGCCATCGTCGCGGTGTCGTAGCCGGTGGCCGGGCGCGCGCTCTTGCCGTGGCCGCGTAGATCGTAGAGCCGGACCGCGTGGGCGCGCGCCAGCGTCGGCGCCGCCGTGAAGTACCAGGACGCCAGCGTGCCGACGACGAGGCCGTGCAGCATCACCACCGCCGGGCCCGCGCCCAGGTCGGTCGTGGCAGCCGCACGGTGCCGGTGTCGACGAAGCGCATGGTCAGGCCGGGGCGCGGGCGATGAACTCGACCAGCTCGCCGACCGTGAGCGCGATGATCTGATCGAGCTCCTTGGTCGAGATCCAGCCGACGAAGTCGATGCGGGCGCCATAGTGCTCCTGCAGCTTCTCGGCGAGCGCGACGAACTCGATGCTCTCGAGCTCGAGGTCGCCGTTGAACGACGTCGCCAGCGTGATCGGGCCGGCGAGCGTGATCTCGTCGCCGGCGATCTCGATGATCAGGCGCTCGACGGTGGCGAGGATGGTGGCGGCGGTGGTGGGGTCGAGCGTCATGCGGGCTCCAGCCAGGTCCAGGCGACGACGTGGGCGCCGTGGGTGCGCGTGTCGACGGCGACGCCGTCGATGGTCAGGCGGTCGCCGGCGACCGCGGTGCAGGTGAGGTGGCGGGGATCGGTGAGGCCGGTGCCGCGGGCCTTGGCGACGGCCTCCTTGCCGGCCCAGACCCGAGCCAGCCAGGCGTCGCGATCGCCGGCGCCGCCCAGCGCCAGCTCGGCCGGCGACACCGCGACCGCCTCGAACGACGCCGGCCGCGCCTCGATCCGCTCGAGGTCGATGCCGGGGGTGGCGCCGGCCGGGGCGATCAGCGCCACCGCCAGCTCGTCCTTGTGCGCGAGCGACACCGCCAGCGCGCGGCCGTCGGGCACGGTCACGAACGGCCGCCCGTCGGCGTGGTTGCCGACCGCGATCTCGATCGGGTACAGCGGGCCGGCGCCGGCGGCCCAGAGGTGGCGGCGGACCGCGTCCTTGACCGCGATCCGGCCGAGCAGCCACGCGCGCCGGCCGCGGGCGCCGACCGCGTCGTGCTGGGCGCGCTCGCCGACGCCGAGGTAGCGGCGCATCACCAGCTCGCGTGACGCGACCGTGCGCCAGTGCTCGGTCACGAGCGCGTAGCCGTCGGCGGTGACCTCGGCCAGCGCGTTGTGCTCGGGGTACTGCAGCACCTTCCACAAGGGCTCGTCGCTGTCGAAGCGACGATCCTCCCAGGCGTCGATCTGGCACCAGACCCGACCGGCGACGGTGAGCTCGTGATCGGCGATGGCGGCGACCGCGGTGAGCGCGCGGAACCGGACCGCGCACGCGACCCGGGTGCCGGGCGTCGGCTCGGGGCCGTACAGCGCCACCCGCGCGATCCGGATCGGCATCGCCAGGCGATCGATCCGCTCGTGGTCCATGACCCACCAGCCCATCAGCTGGCCGGCGCAGTCGAGCAGCGCGCCGGGCGCGGGCAGCGCGGTGATCTCGCCGTCGACGCCGTCGTCGCCCATCGGCCCCATCGCGGTGACGCCGGCGTAGCCGGGGCCGTGGAACATCCAGCGATCGGCGTAGAGCTGCGCGGCGTCGACCGGCGTCGGGCGCGGCGCGGTCAGCGGCCGGGTGCGCGCGGCCGGCGCCGGTGGGTAGGCGGCGGCGAGGCGCGCGGTGGCGCGGGCGTAGCCGACCAGCTCGACCTCGACCGCGTCGTCGGCGGTGCGGCGGCTGGTGAGCTCGACCTCGACCGGCGGCGCCACCGCCAGCCACCGCAGCGCGGCGACGTCCTCGAGCGCGATCACGACGCGGTCGGGCGCGAGCGCCTGGGCGGCGTCGCGCATCATGCCCAGCATCATCGTCATCGGCGCGACCGGGAACCGATCGGCGACCTCGGGCCAGCCCGGCGGCTGGCGGTAGAAGCAGTGATCGACCAGGGCCGGATCGGCGGCGACCGACAGCGTGCGCCGGAGCGTGCGCGCGCGCGCCGGCGGCGTCGGCAGGATCGTCGGCGGCTGGCGCCAGGCGTGCGCGACCGCGGCGCTGGCCTCGGCCGCCTCGCGCAGGAGCGCGGCCAGCTCGGCGGCGATCGGTGAGGTCACGTCGGCCAGGGCCGCGGCCAGATCGCCGATGGGCGCGGCGGAGGTCGTGGCCGGCCGCGCCAGCGGCGGCAGCGCGCCGTCGAGGCGGACCAGCGCCGCGCCGAGATCGAGGCGGGGCAGCGGGCGCGGCGGTGGCGACGACGCGCGCGCGGCCGGCGCGCCGTCCCAGCCCTCGACCCACAGCGCGGCGCGCACCCGCGCGAGCTGCCGGGCCTGGGCCGCGGCGTCGCCCTTGTCGGCGCTGGCGGCGACCGCGAGGTGATCGACGCCGCGCAGCGTGTCGCCGATGAAGTTGGTCAGGCTGCCGACGCCCAGCTGCACGAACCCGCGCACGCCGGCGCCGGCCAGCGCGGTCACCAGCTCGCGGAACCGCACCGGCTTGACCAGGTGGTCGATCGCCAGCGCGCGGATCGCGTCGGGCTCCTCGGGGTAGGGCGCGCACGAGGTCGCCGACCACATCGGCGTGCGCGGCCGCGCCAGCGCCAGCGTCGCCAGGTGCGCGCGGTGCGGGCCGAGGTAGTCGGCCAGGAGCGGCGAGTGGAAGCCCGAGCGGAACGGCAGCTCCTGGCACAGCACGCCGCGCTCGGCCAGGCGCGCCAGCGCGGTGCGGACGCGATCGTGGCGACCGCACAGGATGCTCTGGTGCGGACAGTTGTCGTGCGAGACCGCGATGTCGTCGAGCCCGGCGATCGCGGCCTCGGCGCCGACGGCGCCGCAGCCGACCGCGGCGAAGACCACGTCGGGCACCTCGAGGCTGCCGGGGCGCAGGCCGCCGACGAACGCCGCCGCGGCGGCCGGCGGCACCAGCTCGCTGACCACCATGCCGGTCCACTCGCCGAGGCTGTGGCCGGCGTAGACGTCGGGCGTGTGGCCGGCAGCGCGCAGCGCAAGGTCGAGCAGCCGGCCGAGCGCGAACACCGCCAGGCCCTGGTGCTCGAGATCGCGCGCGGCGTCGATCGGCGACGCCAGCGCCGGCGGCACCGCCACGCCCAGCTCGGCCGCGACCGCGCTGACGTCGGGGGTGGTCACGATCTCGATGCCGGGGAACACGAACGCCAGCCGGCCGCCGGCGGCGCCGAGGCCGCGCGGCGTGAACCACAGATCGTTGCGGCCGCGCCACGGCTGGCCGCGCGCGAGCACCTTCTTGGCCAGCGCGCGGCGCTCGGGGCTGGGATCGACCAGCGCCAGGCGCATCGGGCCGCCGGGCGCGGGGCCGCCGTCGAGCGCCGCGGCCAGCTCGGCGATCGAGCCCGCCGCGAGCGTGAGCAGCGCCGGCGTCGACGGCGCGGCGCGGGCGCGGACCCGGCGCGGCGTGGGCGCGACGCCGCCCGCGGCCTCGAGCACGACGTGGGCGTTGATCCCGCCGAAGCCGAACGCGCTGACGCCGGCGCGGCGCGGGCGCTCGCCCCACGGCTCGGCCGCGGTGAGCATCCGGAAGCGCGTCGCGGCCAGCTCGGCGCGCGGCTCGTCGCAGTGCAGCGACGGCGGCATCAGGTCGTGGTGCAGCGCCAGCGCGGCCTTGATCAGCCCGGCGACGCCGGCCGCGGGCATCGCGTGGCCGATCATCGACTTGACCGAGCCCAGGCCCGGCGCCGGGCGGTGATCCGGGCCGCCGAAGAACTGCGCGAGCGCGGCCAGCTCGACCGCGTCGCCGGTCGGCGTGGCGGTGCCGTGGGCCTCGATCATCCCGACCGTGGCCGGATCGCACGCGGCGTCGCGCCAGGCCTGGGCCATCGCCGCGACCTGACCGCCCAGGCGCGGCCGCATCGGGCTCGACTCGCGGCCGTCGCTGGCGACGCCGGTGCCGCGGATGATCGCGTAGATGCGATCGCCGTCGCGCTCGGCGTCGGCGCGGCGCTTGAGCACGACCACGCCGGCGCCCTCGCCGATCAGGATGCCGTCGGCCCGGCGATCGAACGGACGGATCTGCTGCGCGCGCGACAGCGCGCCGAGCTGCGTGAACACGCTCCAGAACGTCACGTCGTGACAGACGTGGACGCCGCCCGCGAGCACGACGTCGCAGCGGCCGCGGGCCAGCTCGCCGCAGGCCTGATCGACCGCGACCAGCGACGACGCGCACGCGGCGTCGACGGTGTAGGCCGGGCCGTGCAGATCGAGGCGGTTGGCGATGCGCGACGCCGCCAGGTTGGGCACCAGGCCGATCGCGGCCTCGGCGCCGAGCTCGCCGGCCCGGGCCGAGAAGGTCGTGCGGACGCGATCGAGCGTGGCGGCGTCGAGGTCCGGCATCAGCTCGGCCAGCGTGGTCGCGAGCTGCTGCGCGGTGCGGACCCGCTGCGACAGCCGGGCCATCCCGGGCGTCAGGTAGCCGCCGCGCCCGAGGATGACGCCGGTGCGCGCGCGCGGCAGCCGCTCGGTCAGGCCGGCGTCGGCGAGCGCGCGCGCGGCCACGTGCAGCGCCAGCAGCTGATCGGGCTCGGCGCCCTGCACCGTCACCGGCATGATCCCGAAGGCGATCGGGTCGAACCCGGCCTGGTCGTCGACGAAGCCGCCCCGGCGGCAGTAGAACCGGTCGACCGCCGTGGCCGCGGGATCGAAGTAGACCGGATCCCAGCGGGCCGCGGGCACGTCGCCGATCGCGTCGTGACCGCGCGCCAGGTTGTGCCAGTACGCGTCGGCGTCGGCGGCGCCCGGGAACACCGCGGCCAGGCCGACGATCGCGACGTCGAGCCCGTGGTCAGGCATGGTCGACGGGGCGCGGGGCCAGCGCGCGCGGATCGCCGCCGACGATCACCACCTCGGTGTCGCGCGCGTCGCTGCCGAGCTCGGCCAGGAGGTGCTCGACGCCGGCGGCCGGATCGATCAGCCCGAGGCCGCGGCGCGCGTACTCGCGCTCGAGCTCGGGCGAGACCATGCCGGTGCCAGCCCAGGGGCCCCAGTCGATCGCGACCACGCGCCCGCTGATGCGCGGCGCCATCGCCGCGGCCAGCGCGGCCAGCGCCTGGTTGGCGGTGGCGTAGTCGACCTGGCCGCGGTTGCCGAGCGCGCCCGAGATGCTGGCGAAGAACACGACGAACCGGGTGTCGGGCCGCAGCCGCTCGGCCAGGGTCAGCGCGCCCGCGACCTTGGTCCCGTAGACCCGCGCGAACGAGGCCGCGGTCTTGTGGCGGATCAGCTTGTCCTCGAGGACGCCGGCGCCGTGGATGACGCCGTCGAGGCGATCGTGGCGGGCGTAGATCCCGTCGATGACCTCGGCGAAGCCGGGCGCGCGCACGTCGCACGCGTGGTAGCGGACCGTGGCGCCGGCGGCGGTGATCGCCGCGAGCGTCGCGCGGATCTCGCGATCGGCCAGCACCCGGGCGACCTTGGCCTCGATCGCGGCCGGCTCCTTGGCCACGCCCGCCGCCAGGATCGCGCGGCGCAGCGCCGGCGCGTCGGCGGCGGCGATCAGGGTGACCTCCTCGGGGCCGGGCAGCGGCGAGCGGCCGACCAGCTCGATCTGGCAGCGCCAGCGGCGCGCGAGCTCGACCGCGACCCGGGCGGTGATGCCGCGGGCGCCGCCGGTGATCAGCACGACCGCGTCGGGGCCGAGCGTGAGGCCGCCGGCGCTGGTGGACGGCGCCGGCACCAGCGTGCGGGTGGCGCGCTCGCCGCCGGCGTGGCCGACCTCGAGCAGATCGTCGTCGCAGCTCAGCTCGGCGTGGATCAGCTCGGCCAGGCGCTCGGGCGCCTCGCGCGGATCGAGATCGAGCCGGCGCGCGCGCACCGACGGCCACTCGGCCGCGACGGTCTTGATCAGCCCGCCGGCGCCGTCGCCGCGCAGGCCGGCGTCGACCGGATCCTCGCCGAAGCGGCCGCCGAGGCCGGTCGCGACCAGCAGGCTCGACGCGCCGCCGACGACCGCGTCCCGGACGTGATCGAACATCGCGGTCATGGCGGCGGTGGCGCCGTCGCCGTCGTGGACGGTCGTGGCCAGGCCGCTGAGATCGATCAGGCCGTCGACGTCGGGCCGCGCGCCGCGATCGCCGGGCGCGACCACGGTGACGTCGGCGCCGTCGGCGGCCAGGCGCGAGGCCAGGTTGACCGCGACCCCGAGGCCGTCGTCGACGACGGTGACGTTCCGGCCGGCGACCGTCGGGACCCGCCCGGCGCCGAGCGGCGCGGCCACGCGCGAGAACACGTAGCGGCCGAGCTCGAGGGGCGCGGCCGCGGGTTCAGCGAGCGCGGCGGTCGCGAGCTCGGCGACGGCGGCGCCCGGGCTCGGCGCGCCGAGGCGGTCCGACAGCCAGTCGACCAGCGCGCGCAAGGTCTTGCGCGTGGCCAGCTCCTCGACCATCGCGTCGTCGCCGCCGCCGGCGACCTGCAGCCCGAGGCGCGCGGCCAGCTCGCCGATGATCTCGATGCGCTTGATCGAGTCGATGCTGAGATCGGCCTCGAGGTCGAGGTCGGGCCCGAGCGTCTCGGGCGGGTAGCCGGTGCGCTCGCTGACGATCTCGAGCACCAGCGCCATCGGGTCGAGCGCGGTCGGCTCGGGCGCCACGTCGATCACCACCGGCGGCGGCGCCGCGGCCGGGTGCGCGGGCAGCGTCGGGCGGCCGGCGCGCAGCCGCGGCGGCGCGTGGTCGGCGAGCGGCTCGGCCATCGGCGCCGGCGCCTGGCCCAGGTAGGCCAGGACCACGTCGCGCTGGGCGCTGATCGCGGTGCGGACGTTGTGCAGGTACTCGAGCACGATCACGTCGCGGTCGCTGGCCACGGTGCTGGACTCCACGGTCGTGGGGGGCGGCGCGGCGCCGGTGGGCGACGGGCCGAGCGGGCGCGGGGCCGCGGCGCGGGGCGACGCGGCGGGCGCGACGACCGAGGCCAGCGCCAGCGCGACCGGGCGCGCGGGGGCCGGCGCGGGCGCGTCGACGGAGCGCGCGGTGTGCCCGTCGATCAGCCAGCCCGCGCTCGGGCGCTTGCTGGCCTTGGCCGGCGCCAGGTCGATCAGCCGCGCGTCGCGATCGCCGAACAGCGCGGCGGCGTCGACGGTGACGCCGTGGACCGCGAGCGTCGCGACCGCGCGCAGGAGCGCGCGCAGGCTCGAGCCGCTGCCGGTGTCGCACGCGATCGCGACGTGGGGGCGGTCGCCGAGGATCTCGCCCACCAGCCGGGTCAGCACCTGGCCGGGGCCGGTCTCGACGAACACCCGCGCGCCGGCGGCGTACATCGCCTCGATCTGCGGCGCGAACAGCACCGGCCGCGCGACCTGCTCGGCCAGGAGCGCGCGCACGCCGTCGGGCTCGGCCGGGTACGGCGCGGCGGTGACGTTGGACCACACCGGCAGCCGTGGCGCGCGCACGTCGAGCACCGCCAGCCGCGCGGCCAGCGCGTGCTGGGCGTCGGCGACCAGCGGGCTGTGGAACGCCGCGGCGACCGGGAACCGGCGGGTCGTCAGGCCGGCCGCGGTCAGGCGCGGCACCGCGAGGTCGATCGCCGCGGCCGCGCCGGCGAGCACGCACTGGCGCGGGCTGTTGTGGTTGGCGATCACCACGCCGGCGCACTCCGCGATCAGCGGCGCGACCACGTCGGCGCCGGCCGTCACCGCGAGCATCGTGCCGGGATCGCCGCCGGCCGCGGCCAGGATGGCCTCGCCGCGGAACGCGGAGAGCGGCAGCAGATCGTCGACGGTGAGCGCGCCCGCGACCGCGAGCGCGGCCAGCTCGCCGTAGCTGTGGCCCGCGGCCATCGCCGGGACCACGCCGAGCCCGCCGAGCAGCTCGACCATCGCGAGATCGGCCATGCCCAGGGTCGGCTGCGCCACCCGCGTGTCGGTGATCGCCGCGGCCTGGGCCGCGCGCTCGCCGTCGGAGAACGCCGCCGCGGGCAAGAGCGTCGGCGCCCACCGCGCGCCGTGGGCCAGGAGCCGGCGCAGGCGCGGGAACGCCAGGAACAGCTCGGCCAGCATGCCGGGCCGCTGGCTGCCCTGACCCGGGCACAGGAACGCGACCGGGCCGCCGACGTCGGACGCGACGAAGACGCCGCGGCGATCGCCCGGGCCGGCCTCGGCGGTGTCGAGCTTGGTGCGCAGGTCGGCGAGATCGTCGGCGACGATCGCGAACTGCACCGGGCCGGCGCCGGTGGCGCAGACCGAGCGGGCCAGATCGCGCAGGCGCGGCGGCGGCGCCGCGGCCAGGCGCGCGCGCACCTTGGCGATCGTCGCGCCCGCGGCCGCGCGGTCGGCGCCGCGGAACAGCAGCAGCTCGGCCGGCCACGCCTCGAGCCCGGTCCGGGCGTGGTCGTGGGCCTCGAGCACCGCGTGGAAGTTGGTGCCGCCGAAGCCGAACGCGCTGACCGCCGCGACCCGCCGCGCCGCGGTCCACGGCCGGGCCGCGTCGAGGAACCGGAACGGGCTGGTGGCCGCGTCCCAGGCCGGGTTGGGGCGCTGGATGTGCAACGTCGGCGGCAGCACGCCGTGGTAGAGCGCCAGCGCCGCCTTGATCATCCCGGCCATGCCGGCCGCGCACTTGGTGTGGCCGATCTGCGACTTCACCGAGCCGAGCACGCAGGCGCCCGCGGTCGCGCCGGCGCGGCCGAACACGTCGGTGAGCGTGGCCAGCTCGGTGCGATCGCCGACGACGGTGCCGGTGCCGTGGGCCTCGACCAGCCCGACCTCGGCCGGCGACACGCCGGCCTGGCGGTAGGCGCGCTCGACCGCGCGGATCTGGCCCTCCTTGCGCGGCGCGGTCAGGCCCAGGCTCTTGCCGTCGCTGGCGCCGGCCACGCCCTTGACCACGGCGTAGATGCGATCGCCGTCGCGCTCGGCGTCGGCGAGGCGCTTGAGCACGATCGCCGCCACGCCCTCGCCCAGGACGATGCCGTCGGCGTCGGCGTCGAAGGTGTGGCACCGGCCCGAGGTCGACAGCGCGTGGACGCTGGCGAACAAGAGGTAGTCGTTGATGCTGTTGTGCAGATCGGCGCCGCCGCACACGACGACGTCGCTGCCGCCGGTGACCAGCTCCTTGACCGCGAGGTCGACCGCGGCCAGCGACGACGCGCACGCCGCGTCGACGGTGTAGTTGGCGCCGCCGAGATCGAGGCGGTTGGCGATGCGCCCGGCGATGACGTTGGCGAGCACGCCCGGGAACGAGTCCTCGGTCAGCGTCGGCAGCGCACGGTCGAGCGCGGCCGGCAGCTCGCCGACGTAGTGCGGGAACATCGCGCGGAAGCCGTACGCGCTCGACAGATCGGTGCCGGCCTCGGCGCCGAAGATCACCGCGGTGCGCTCGCGATCGAGCGCGCGGCCGGTGGTCGAGACCGCGCTGGCGTAGCCGGCGTCGTCGAGCGCGCGCCGCGCGACCTCGAGGCTGAGCAGCTGCACCGGCTCGATGGCCTCGAGCGAGCGCGGCGGGATGCCGTAGGCCAGCGGATCGAACGGGACCGGATCGAGGAACCCGCCCCACTTGCACGGCGTCTTCTTGCCGGCGCCGGTGCCGGTCGCCGACGGATCGAAGTACTGCTCGACGCTCCAGCGCTCGGGCGGGACCTCGCGCACCGCGTCCTTGCCGCCGACGATGTTGGCCCAGAAGGCGTCGGTGTCGCCGGCGCCGGGGAAGATCGCCGCGACGCCGACGATCGCGACGTCGACCGGCGTGGCGTGGCCGCGCGGGCGCACCGGCCGGGGCCGCGCGTCGTCGAGCGCGGCCGCGTGCGCGGCCACCAGCGCCTGGCCGCCGGCGCTGACCTCGTCGTGCAGCTCGGCGATCGAGCAGGTCGACGACCGCAGCGCGGCGACCTGGCCGATCATGTACATGCCGTCGGCGGCCTGGCTGGCGGCGTCGACGGCGACGATCGCGTCGCCCTCGCGGCGCAGGCCCTTGGCGGCGATGCGCAGCCGGCCGAGGTTGAGCTGCTCGAGCGCGGCCCACCGCTCCTGCGGCGTCGCGCCGGTCGCCGCCAGCCGCGCCTTCTCGGCGGCGAACGCGGCGGTGAACGCGGTGTCGGCGCAGCGCGTGGCGTGGCCGGGCGCGGTCTCGAGCAGGCTGGTGCGATCGCACGCGACCGCCGCCGCCTGGAACCCGGGCTGGATCGCGCCCGACGCGACCGCCTCGTGGGTGAACAGGTACGCGGTGCCCATCAGCACGCCGACCTTGGCGCCGCGCGCGGCCAGCGGCGCCGCCATCGCGGCGACCATCGCGCACGAGCGCGCGTCGTGGATGCCCCCGGCGAACAGCACCGACACGTCGGCCACGGCCGGGTGCGCGAGCAGGCGCTCGAGCTGGATCTCCCACAGCGCGAAGCTCGAGCGCGGGCCGACGTGGCCCCCGCACTCGCGGCCCTCGAACACGAACCGGCGCGCGCCGTCCTTGAGGAATAGATCGAGCAGCCCGGGTGACGGCACGTGCAGGTAGGTCGCGATGCCGTCGGCCTCGAGCGGCGCCGCCTGCGACGGACGCCCGCCGGCGATCAGCGCCACCGGCGGCTTGATCTCGCGCAGCACCGCGAGCTGCTCCTCGCGCAGCTCGGCCGGGACGAACCCGAGGATGCCGACGCCCCACGGCCGATCGCCGAGGCGGGCCGCGGTCTCGGCCACGAGCGCGCGGACCTCGGCGCCGGGCATCAAGGACAGGGCCAGGAACGGCAGGCCGCCGGCGGCGGCGACCGCCTCGGCGAACGCGGCCCGATCGCTGACCCGCGACATCGGCCCCTGGGCGATCGGATAGCGCAGGCCGTGGCCGGCCGCGAGCGGCGCGCCCGGCGCGAGCGGCGCCAGCTCGGCCGCGAGCTGCACGTGCGTGGTCATCGCCGCGCGCACGCCGCGCACCGCCGCGGCGACGCCGCCGAACTGGCGCGCGAAGCTGGCGGCGCTGGCGCCGTCCTGGCCCACCGGCACCAGCTGCTCGGTCAGCGAGTCGGCGCCGAGGCGCGCGCGCACGTCGTCGGCGGTGACGTCGTCGGGCAGCGCCGCCACCGGCAGATCCGGGCGCGTGAACACGCGGTGGCCGGCGACGACGGTGGTCTCGCTGCCGTCCATCGCCGCGATCGCCGCGCGCACGTCGGCGGGCAGCGTCGCCTCGCGGCACAGCGCGAGCTGGCTGTCGAGCACGACCCCGGCGGCGCCGCCGGCGCGACAGGCGGCGGCGGTGTGGACGCCCAGGCCGCCCTGGGCCCAGACCGGCACCGCCAGCGCCCCGACCAGCTCCTGCACCAGGACGAAGGTCGTGGTCTCGCCGACGCGGCCGCCGGCCTCGCTGCCCTTGGCGATGATCCCGTCGGCGCCCGCGGCGACGGCGGCCTGGGCCTCGGCCAGGGAGGTCGCCTGGACCAGCACCCGGCGCGGCGCCAGGCCAGCGACCGCGGCGGCGCTGGTGACGATGACCGTGTCGACCGCGGCCGGCAGGTCGGCGACGCCGAGCGGACAGCCGTCCGGAAACCGGACCGCGAACCGCTCGACCTGGTGGCCGAGCGCCGCCAGCGCCGCGCGCGCGCGGTCCGGATCGCGGCCGAGATCGAGCGCGCCGACCGCGCCCGCGCCGATGGCCGCGGCGACCACGCCCGGATCGGGGCGCTCGAGCGGCGACAGGACGATGATCGACGGGGGGACGTGCTGGCGGTCGCGGACCATGGACTAACTCCGGACGGGCGCACGCTAACGCATGCGACCGGTCAACGTCGACGACTTCCCGACGACAATCCCACGACTCGACCACCTGACGCGGACAGTTCGCGCTCCAGGCCTGGCGTGTCAGGCGTTGATCCCCACCGGCGATTGCGCTTGTGTCCGAGGCTGACGCCGGGGCCGAGCTCGCGACCGGCCGGTCGGACCGGCCGGCGCCACCGGTTGACCGGCGCCGCCCGGCGCTGTGCTTTCTCCGCCTTACCCGTCTCGCCGCCCGCGGACAGATCGCGCAGGCGCGCGGCGCAACCCGGCACCCGGGCGAGCGCCAGGGGTATGGTGCGCGGGCGATGCCGCCGGACGCGACGCCCGACCCCGCACGTCCTGCGCCGCCGGCGCCCAGGGCGCTGGCGCGCGCCGGCGACCTGTCGGTCACCGCGCTCTACACCGCCCACGCCTGGCGCTGGGGCAAGCTCGACGGCGCCGAGCTGTTCTCCAGCCGCAAGAGCCGCGACGTCTTCAACGCCACCAACCTCGCGCTCGGCGTGGCGCGCCTGTTTCGACGCGAGCTGCCGTCGTTGCGCCACGGCCTGGTGCAGCGCCACGTGATGATCGATCGGCTGGTCGCCGCGGCAAGCTGCGCGCAGGTGCTCGAGCTGGCCGCCGGGCTGTCGCGCCGCGGCGCCGCGCTCTCGGCCGACCCCGCGATCCGGTACGTCGAGGTCGATCTCCCGGCGGTGATCGCGCACAAGCGCAAGCTGCTCGGGCGCAGCAAGCGCGGGCGCGCGGTCGCGGCGCGGCCCAACCTGGTGCTGCACGCGCACGACGTCACGACGCTGGCGTTCGACGACGTGCTGGCGCCGGGGCCCGTGTGCGTGGTCGTCGAGGGGCTGCTGATGTACCTCGATCAGGCCGCGCAGCAGGCGCTGTGGCGCGGGCTCGCGACCGTGTGCGCGGCGCGCCCGGGCAGCGCGGTCGTGTTCGATCTGGTGCCGTTCGTCGAGCAGCCGCGCCCGGGCCGGGTCGGCCGCGGCCTCGAGCAGCTGTTCAAGCGCGCGACCCGGGGCCAGACCATGGCGTTCGACGGCCGCACCCGCGCCGATCTCACCGACGAGCTGCGCGCCGCCGGGTTCGCCACCGTCGAGCTGTTCGAGCCGGGCACCGCGCCGTCGACGTGGGCGGTCCCGCACCTCGGTCGACGGACCCAGCAGCTGGTCTGGAGGGTCGCGGTTTGATCCCGTAGATGTAGCCTGAGTTACAAAATATTCACCCTGAGAGGGTGAGGGTCCGGTAGGCTGGAGACGTGGGGGCCGAAGCCAGGTCTGATCGCGCCAGCGACGAGCGCTTCGTCGTCCGAGGCAAGCTCGGCGCCGGCGGCATGGGCGTGGTCTACCGGGTGTGGGATCAGGTGGCGCAGCGCGAGGTCGCGCTCAAGACGTTGAAGGCGACCAGCGCCCGGGACCTGTACCGCTTCAAGCGCGAGTTCCGCGCGCTGTGCGACCTGGCCCACCCCGGCCTGTGCACGTTGCACGAGCTGCACACCACCGGCGACGAGTGGTTCTTCACGATGGAGCTGGTGCGCGGCGTGTCGTTCATCGACTGGGTGCGGCCCAGCGATGGCAGCGATCAGCCGTTCCTCGACGGCGACGGCGCCGACGGTGACGGCGACACCCGGCCCCACGGTCCGCGCGCGCGCGCCCAGGTGATCGCGGCGCCGCTGCACCAGGCGCGGCTCGAGCGCGCGCTCGGCCAGCTGAGCGACGCGCTGTACGCGCTCCACGCCGCCGGCAAGCTGCACCGCGATCTCAAGCCGTCCAACGTGCTGGTCGAGCCGAGCGGCCGCCTGGTCGTGCTCGATTTCGGGCTGGTGTCCGAGCTCGAGCTGGCCGGCGTCGATCACACCCACGAGCGCGCGGCGGTCGGGACGCCGGTCTACATGTCGCCGGAGCAGGCCGCCGATCTGCCGCTCGATCCGGCCAGCGACTGGTACTCGCTGGGCGTGATGCTGTACGAGGCGCTGTGCGGGCGGCGGCCGTTCGACGGTCGACCCGACGAGGTCATGCGCCGCAAGCAGCACGAGGCGCCGCCGCCGGTGCTCGACGAGGCGCCCACCGCGCCGCCGGCGCTGGCGGCGCTGTGCATGGCGCTCCTGGCGCCGGATCCGCGGGCGCGGCCCGACGGCGCGGCGGTGCTGGCGGCGCTGGGCCGCGAGCCGTCGCTGGCGACCGCGACCGTCCAGCGCACCAGCGGCGCCGGGCCCTTCGTCGGCCGGGAGGCCCAGCTGGCGGCGCTGCACCAGGCGCTCGTCGACGCGCGCGCGCGCGGCGTCGCGGTGTTCGTGCGCGCGACCTCGGGCATGGGCAAGTCGGCGCTGATCAACCGGTTCCTCCAGGACGCCAGCGCCGAGGCGCTGATCCTCGCCGGGCGCTGCCACGAGCGCGAGCGCGTGCCCTACAAGACGCTCGACACGCTGATCGACGCGCTGACCGGCGCGCTCCTCAAGCTGAGCGCGACCGAGCTGGCCGGCGTGTTGCCGCGCGACGTCGCCGCGCTGGCGCGGCTGTTCCCGGTGCTGCGGCGGGTGCCGCGCATCGCCGAGCCCGAGCTGCGGCGGTTCGAGGTGATGGACCCGCAGGAGACGCGGCGGCGCGCGTTCGGCGCGCTCCGCTACCTGCTCGGGCGCCTCGCGGCGCTGCGGCCGGTGATCGTCTGCGTCGACGATCTGCAGTGGGGCGACGCCGACAGCGCCGGCTTCCTCGGCGATCTGATCGCGCGCAGCGATCGACCGCCGGTGCTGGTGCTGCTGGTCCATCGCAGCGAGGACACCGACGGGCCGATGGTGGCCACGGTCGCCGGCCGCGCGCGGACCGCGCCGGAGCCGCCCGACGTGCGGATCGTCGAGGTGCCGCCGCTGGCGATCGACGACGCCCGCGCGCTGGTCCAGCTGGTGACGAGCTTCGACGGGGACGTCGGGCCGTGGGCCGAGGCCCTGGTGCGTGACGCCGGCGGCAACACGATGTTCCTGGTCGAGCTGGCCCGGTCAGCGGGCTCGGCCGGTGGCGCGACCACCCTCGACGATCTCCTGCGCGGGCGCATCGGCCAGCTGGCGGCGCCGGCCCGGGCGCTCTTGACCGCGAGCGCGGTCGCGGGGCGGCCGCTGCCGCTGGCCATCGCGGCGCGGGCGGCCGCGGTGACGGATCCGGCCGGCACGGTGGCGCTGCTCCGGGCCGAGCGCCTGTGTCGGGTCAACGGGGCGCGGGTCGAGCCGTTCCACGACCGCATCCGCGCGGCGATCACCGACGAGCTCGCCAGCGGCGAGCTGGCCGCGGTCCACCGCGCGCTGGCCGACGCCTACCTCGCCGACGCGCCCGAGGAGCCCGAGCCGCTGGTCGATCACCTGCTGGGCGCCGGCGACACCGCCGAGGTCGCGGCGCCGGCCGTGCGCGCGGCGGCCGCCGCTGAGCACGCCCTGGCGTTCCGGCGCGCCGCCGATCTGTACGCGATCGCGCTCGAGTTCGGCGACCTCGACCCCGACGCGCGCAAGGCGACGCTGACCGCGCGCGCCGGCGTGCTGGTCAACGGTGGGCAGCTGACCGAGGCCGCGATCATGTTCCAGGCGGCCTCGGAGCTGGCCACCGGCGACGCGCGCTTCGAGCTGCGGCGGCTACGGCTCGAGCAGCTCCTGCGCGCGGCCGAGCTGCGCGAGGGCATGGCGCTGGCCCACGAGCTCCTGGCCGAGCTCGGGCGGACGTTACCGACCGGCCGGCGCGGCGTGGCGTGGGCGGTGCTGCGCCAGCGCGTGGCCCTGCGCGTGCGCGGCAAGCGCTTCAAGGAGCGCGGCGTCGACGAGGTGCCGGCGTCGGCGCTGCGCGAGGTCGACGCGATGTGGTCGATCGCCAGCGGGCTGGCGTTCGCCAACCCGGCGCTGGGCAAGGTCGTGCAGCTCTGGCACCTGCGCGCGGCGCTGGCGCTGGGTGAGCGCGGGCGCGTGGCCCAGGCGCTGGCGATCGAGATCGGCTACCTGGGCGTCCCCGGCAGCGCGACCGCGCGCGCGGCGGCCACCGCGGCGGCGCACGCCCAGCGCGTCGCCGACGCGATCGGCGAGCCGCTGTACGTGGGGCTGGTCGCCGCGTGCAAGGGCTTCGCGGCGTTCCTCAACGGGCAGTGGCGCCAGGCCCGCACCGAGCTCGAGCTGGGGCTGCGGCTGATGAGCGATCACAGCGTGCACACCCGCTGGGAGATGGATCTCACCGAGCTGTTCCTGCTGGCCGCGCTGTACTACCTCGGCGAGACCCGCGCGTTCGTGCGCCTGACGCCGCTGTACCTGCGCGACGCCGAGGATCGCGGCGACGTCTACTCGCAGCACGGGGTGCGGTCGTGGCGCTCGAACCTGGCGTGGCTGGTCCAGGACAAGCCCGGCGACGCGCGCGCCCATGTCCTGGGCGTGGCCCAGGCCCGCGCCGACGTCGCCGACTTCAACCTCCACGACTACTACCTGCTGCTCGCCAACGCCCAGATCGATCTGTACGTCGGCGATCCCGAGGCGCGCTCGAGCGCACGCAGCGCGCCTGGGCCGATCTCGATCGCGCGTTCTTGTTCCGGATCCAGACCGTCCGGATCGAGGCCCAGTACCTGCTCGCGCGCGCGGCGATCGGCGCGGCGCCGCTGGGGCGCGGGCCCGAGCGGCTGGCGCTCGCGCGGGGCGCGGCGGAGGCGCTGGCCAAGGAGCCGGTCGCGTGGGCCCAGGCGCTGGCGACGCTGGTCCAGGCCGGCATCGCCCACGCGAGCGGGGCCGTCGCCGACGCGCGCGACGGCTACGCCCAGGCCGCGCGCGCGCTCGCGGCGTGCGACATGGCCGGCTTCGCGCGGGTCGCGGCGCGCGCCCACGGCGAGCTGGTCGGAGGCGCCGCCGGCGCGGCCCGCTGCGCCGAGGCCGACGCCGGGTTGACCGCCGAGGCGGTCGTCGACGTCGCGCGCTGGAGCCGGTTGATCGCGCCGCGGCCCTGACGCGCCGGCCCGCCTACCCGATCGCTTCGTAGGTGATCACGTCGATCTTCTTCAAGGTCGGCGTGCCGGTCGGCGCCGGGTGCACGCGGACCTTGCCGGTCGACGACAGCGCCGCGAGCGCCTGCGCGACCTGACCGCGGCCGAGGAACGTGTCCTTGCCGAGCGTCTGGGCCACCTGCCTGACCGTCTGCCGGCCGCGCTCGCGCAGCGCGCGCTCGACATCGCCGGCGACGCCAGTGCCTCGCCGGGCGTTGCGCCGGTGCATCAGCATGATCGTGAGTCCGACCACGAGCCCGATGATCGCGCCTGGGATCATGCTCGATCGATACCACGCGCGCGGCGATCGGCGCGCGAAGTCAGCGCGCCAGCATGACGGCGCGGTCGCGCGCGGCGGTGAGCCGGCGCCGGGCGTCGGCGTCGAGCGGCAGCGCCAGCAGGCGCTGGTAGGTCGCGATCGCCTCCCGGTAGCGGGTCATGTCGACCAGGACCTCCGCGGCGCCCGGCGACCGCGCGGCGAGCTGGCGTCGCGCCGCCGGGGGCGGTGTACGCGCCGCGGCCGCGTCGGGCACGCGCCGCCTGCTACGGCGTCGGCGCCGCCGGCACCTCGGGCGCGTCGACCCGGCCGCTCGGCGGCGCCGCGGGTTGCAGCGCGGCCCGCGCCACGCGCTCGGCCTCGGTCGCGCGCACCCGGGCGTCGATCTCGGCGACCAGCCCGCGCTTGCGGCGGTAGTCGACCTGCGGCGTCACCAGCCGGGTCGACAGCGCCGAGCGCGCCCGCAGGAACTCCTCGCGCTCGCGCATGCGCCGCTCGAACACCGCGCGCCCGGCCGCCGAGTCGTCGATCAGGTGCGGCGTGATCACGATCAGCAGGTTGGACTTGGTGCGGACGTCGCGGCTCGACCGGAACAGCGCGCCCAGCACCGGCAGGTCGCCCAAGAGCGGCACCTTCTCGACCGAGTGCTCGACCCGCTCGTCGATGAGGCCGCCCAGCACCAGGTTGTCCTGGTCGCCGACGACGACCGTGGTCTCGAGCTTGCGCTCCTTCCAGGTCGGGCCCAGGCCCTCGAAGTCCGAGTCGCCGAGCTGGTTGTGCTCGAGCGCGACGTCGAGCCGGATGCGCGCGTCGCCGGGGCTGGCGCCGGGCTCGGCCGGCGCGACGTGGGGCGTGATCTTCAGGGTCAGCGCCACCTGCTGGCGATCGATCGACGCGCCGGTCGCCGCCCCGGTCGCGGTCGTGGCCGCGCGCGACAGGTACGGGATGTTGGCGCCGACCGAGATCAGCGCCGGCTTGTTGTCGAGCATCATCAGGTGCGGCGACGCCAGCACCTCGATCTCGCTCGCGCCCGCGACCGCCTGCAGCAGCACGCCGAACGACGGCACGCTCTCGCCCAGGAGCGTGCTCGTGAGCGAGGTGCCCAGCACGCCGGCCAGCAGGCCGCTGCCGGCGCTGGCGAGGCTGTCGGCGGCCGCCACCGACGACAGCGTCCCGGTCTGGAACCCACCGATCGCGACGCCGCCGTCGCCGGTGTCGTCGCCGCCGTGCCAGGACACCCCGAGCTGGCGGTTGGCCGACTCGGACACCTCGAGCACCATCGCCTCGACGTAGATCTGCCGGCGCGGCGCGTCGAGCTCGTCGAGCATGACCCGCACCGCCTGGGTGTCGCCGGCCGACGCCTGGATCAAGACCGCGTTGGTGCCGTCGTCGGCCGCGAGCTTGACCTGGCCCAGCGCCTTGCCGTCGCCGCCGCCGCTGGTCAGCGGCCCCAGCGCCGCCACGACCTCGATCGCGCGGGCGTTGCGCAGGCGCACCGCGGTCATCGTGGTCTCGCCGCCCGGGTCGCGATCGAGCACGCCGACCAGCGCCGCGACCCGCTGGTAGTCGGCGGCGGCGCCGACGACGAACACCGCGCCGGCCCGACGATCCGCCACCAGGCGCGCGGCCCGGGCGGACGACGGGGCGGTGGTGTCCGGAGCCAGCAGCGGCTCGAGCACCGCGACCAGCGCGTCGGGATCGCGGTGGGTCACCGGCACCGCCCACACCCCGGCGCCGTCGCCGGGGCGATCGAGCTCGTCGACCAGCGTGCGCATGCGCGCGACGTGGCGGCCGTCGTCGGTCACCAGCAGCGCGCGCAGGTTCGGCAGCGGCGTCACGACGCCATACTTCGACTTGACCAGGTCGAGCGCGCTGCGCAGGTCGTCGACGCCGACATGGGCCGGGCGCAGGAGCAGCCGCACCGCGCCGCTGCCGCCGTCGGGGAACTGGCGCCGGATCGCCAGCGCCGCGTCCTTGGCGCTCGCGGCCTCGACGATCTCGTAGACCGGGCCCTTGGCGACCGCGGCCAGGCCCATGGCCTCGAGCCCGGCCTCGAACACCGCCCAGGCCGCGGCCGCGTCGAGCTTGCCGGGCGTGACCATCGTCAGCTTGGCCGAGCGCGACGCGATGCCAGCGCTGTAGATGAAGCGCTTGCACGAGAAGCCCATGGCCCAGGTCACCAGATCGCGCACGCCGACCTCGTCAGGGAAGCCGATCTCGAAGCTGGCCTTGGGCCGGGCGCACGCGAACCGCGGATCGTCGACGTCGGCGACCTCCTGCGTGCGGTCGGCGCGGGCGCGCGGCGCGGCGAGCCCGAGCGGACCGAGGACGACGGTGGCAGAGATCACGAGCAGGGGCGTGCGGCGCATGCGGACGACGTTCAGCAACCCGCGTGCCCAGCGCCAACCGCGCGGACCGTGGTCGCCGCGGCGCCGATCGCTGCCACGCTGGCACGCGGACCCGACAGCGCGAGCCGCGCTGGCGCTCGATCCGTGCCGCGTCCGATCAGCGCCACAGGTCGCGCGCCCGATCGAGCACCAGCGTCGCGCCGCGCGCGGCCGCCGCGGGCGATCAGCGCCACACGTCGCGCGCGCGATCGAGCACCAGCGTCGCGTCGCGCGCGGCCAGGCCGGCCGCGATCAGGTGCCGGGCCAGCGGGTGCGCGGGCGCGGCCACGCCGGCGATCGTGTGGATCGTCGCCGGCTCGCCGGCGGTCCGGGCCTCGCGCACCAGCCGCACGATCTCGACCGCGGTCAGCTCGGCGGCGAGCGCGGCGTCGTCGCCGAGCCACGCGCACAGGTGATCGAGATCCGGCGGCAGCCACGCGGTGGCGGCGCCGTCGACGGTGATCACCGTGGCGCCGGCGATCCGGCGCGGGCGCACGTCGCCGGCGCCGCTGGGCCACGGCAGCACCGTGCCGAACGGGCTGGCGCAGTCGCCCGCGGCCAGCGCGACCACCGCCGGCGGCACCCGCGGCCGCGCGTGGCTGCGCAAGAGCTCGACCGCGCCCGAGGTCGCGAACTGCAGCGCGGCGATGTCGGCGACGAAGTGGCCGCGCACCAGCTGGCCGGCGTCCTCGAGCGCGCGCAGCACCGGGTACGCGGCGGCGAACCCGCCCTCGGCGGTCGCGCTGTCCTTGGTGACCACGCCGTAGCGCGCCAGCCACTGGTGCAGGAGCGCGTGGCCGCGATCGGTCGCGCTGGTGGTCGGCGTCGGCACCGCCGCCCAGCGGCCCTCGGCGGCGGCCGGCAGCGTGCGGCGCGAGCGGAACCCGGCCGCGGCGATCCGCGCCCGCCGACCGTGCCGCGTCGGCGCCGCCTCGTCGGCGCCCAGCTCGCGCAGCGGCCGGAAGCTGTCGTTGGCGACCAGCCCGCTCCAGGTGAGCGCCCACAGCGCCCGCACCAGGTCGCCGGGGAAGATCGGGATCGCGGCCTTGATCTCGGTGAAGAACAGCGCGCCGCGCGCGCGCAAGAGCGCCAGCACCCGCTGGCCCAGCTCGCCGGTCCCGGCCTCGGCGGCGGCGAAGGCCTCGGGATCGGCGAAGCGCTCGGCGTGCTCGGCCAGCGCCAGCACGATCCGGCCGTCCTTGGCGCCGGCCGGCGCCACGCCGCGCCACACGACCTCGCCGGCCGCCGCCAGCGTGTCGAGGTCGGCCGGCGCGTAGCGCGCGACCCGCGCCGGCAGGAGCTCGTCCTCGAGCTGCGACGCCAGCACCGGCAGGCCCTGGAGCTTCTCGATCGCGTCGAGCAGCGGGTCGAGGCCGGCGCGCCGGTGGACCACGCCGTGCCACGCGTGCAGGAACCGCACGTACGCGGCCGCCGACACGGGGGCGATCTGCCGGCGCACCTTGGCCAGCGACCGCGCCCGCGCGCTGCGCAGCACGTCGGCGTGGATCCACTCGGCGTCGGCGCCGTCGGGGCGGAACTCGCCGGCCACCAGCTCGCCGGTGGCGACCAGCGCGGCGAGCGCGGCGGCCAGCGCGCCGGCGTCGAGGCCGTAGCGCGCGCGCAGCTCGGCGGCGGTGAACGGGCCGTGGGTCCGCGCGTAGCGCACGAGCAGATCGCGGCGCGGATCGGCGGTCGGCGCCAGGAACGCCGCGGGCACGCCGGCCGGCAGCGCCGCGCCGATCGCGTCGCGGTAGCGGCCGGCGTACTCGGCTGGCACGAGCAGCGCCCGGGCGCCGACCGCCAGCGCCAGCGCGCGCCCGGCGGCGACGAGCCCGTCGACGATCGCCGCGTCGGCCGCGGTCAGCGCCGTGGCGTCGACGTCGCCCAGGTAGAGCAAGCGATCGTGCCAGCCGTCGGCGGTGGTCGGCGGGTGGTCGGCCCGGGCCAGCGTGGCCTCGAGCTCGGCCAGGACCTCGGCGTCGAGCAGCGCCCGCAGCGAGCCGTCGCCGATGAGCTCGCGCAGCCGCGCCGGATCGATCGCCAGCGCCGCGGCCCGGCGCTCGAGCGGCGGCGCGTCGCCCTCGTACATGAAGCTGGCGACGTAGCCGAACAGCACCGCGCTCGCGCTCGGCGACGGCGCCTCGACCAGGCGCCGCTCGACCGCGATCGTGCCGTCGGCGATCGCGGTCATGACCTCGCGCAGCGCCGCGACGTCGAACACGTCGGTCAGGCACTTGCGGTAGGCCTCGAGCAGGATCGGGAAGTCGGCGACGCGCTGGGCGCCGCGCAGCAGGTCCTGCGCCTTCTTGCGCACCTGCCACAGCGGCGTGCGCTGGCCCGGGCGTCGGCGCGGCAAGAGCAGCGCGCGGCCCGCGGCCTCGCGGAACCGGGCCGCGAACATCGACGTGCCCGCGATCAGGCCGGTCAGCGCGTCGGTCAGCGTGGCCGCGGCCGGGAACAGCCACGCGTCGCCGCCGTCGAGGCCGGCGCCGTCGGGCAGCCGCACGACGAAGCCGTCGTTGGTCCACAGCAGCTCGACCTCGAAGCCCAGCGCGTCGCGGGCCGCGCGCTGGGCCAGCATCGCCCACGGCGCCATCACCCGCGCGCCGAACGGCGCCAGCACGCACACCCGCAGCTCGCCCAGCTCGTCGCGCGACACCTCGACCACGACCGTGCGATCGGTCGGCACCGCCGAGGCCCGCGCCTGCTCGGCCAGGTCGGTCACCAGCACCTCGGCCGCCGCCGGCGTCAGGCCCAGCTCGCCGACCAGGCGATCGTGCGCGGCCGGCCCGGGCACGCCGGCCAGCTCGCGCGCCAGCGCGCCCATGCGCTGGCCCAGCTCGAAGGCGCGCATCGCGCTCTCGCCGCGCCAGAACGGCATCTTCCCGGGTTGCCCCGGCGCCGGCGACACCAGCACCCGGTCGTGGGTGATCTCGTCGATGCGCCAGGTCGACGCGCCCAGCAGGAACCGCTCGCCGACCTTGCTCTCGAACACCATCTCCTCGTCGAGCTCGCCGACCCGGCCCTTGCCGGCCGGGGCGCCGCTGACGTAGACGCCGTAGAGCCCGCGATCGGCGATCGTGCCGCCGCTGGTGATCGCGACCCGGTGGGCGCCGTCGCGGGCCCGGATCACGCCGGCCGCGCGATCGTAGGTGAGCCGCGGCCGCACCTCGGCCAGCTCCTCGATCGCGAAGCTGCCGCACAGCATGTCGATCGTCGCGTCGAACGCGGCGCGCGGCAGCTCGGCGAAGCACGCGCAGCGCGTGACCACCTGGTAGAGCGCGTCGACCGGCCACGGCTCGAGCGCGGCCATCGCGACCAGCTGCTGCGCCAGCACGTCGAGCGGGTTGCGCAGGTAGCGGCTGCGCTCGACCGCGCCCGCGCGCATCGCCGCCACCAGCGTCGCGCACGCCAGCACGTCGCCCTTGTGCTTGGACACGATCACGCTGGTGCTGGTGGCGCCGACCTGGTGGCCGGCGCGGCCGACCCGCTGCAGGCCGCTCGACACCGACGGCGGCGGCTCGACCTGCACGACCAGATCGATCGCGCCCATGTCGATGCCCAGCTCGAGCGAGCTGGTCGCGATCAGCCCGCGCAGCGCGCCGGCCTTGAGCTGGTCCTCGATCAGCCCGCGCTGCTCCTTGGCGACCGAGCAGTGGTGGGCGTGGACCAGCACCTCGCCGGCCAGCTCGTTGAGCGCGGCGGCGGCGCGCTCGGCGAGGCGCCGCGAGTTGACGAACACCAACGTGCTGGTGTGGGCCCGCACCAGCTCGAGCAGGCGCGGGAACACCCGGTCCCAGTTCGACGTGGTCGGCGCGGCGTCGGCCGGTCCGGGCTCGGCGAACGGCGCCTCGACCGACAGCGCCAGGGCCTTGGGCGCGCTGGCGTCGACGATCGTCACCGGCCGCGCGCCGGCCAGGAACCGGGCGACCTCGTCGAGCGGGCGCTGGGTCGCCGACAGGCCCACGCGCTGCAGCGGGCGCCCGGTCAGGTGCGCGAGCCGCTCGAGCGACAGCGCCAGGTGGGCGCCGCGCTCGTTGCCGACCAGCGCGTGGATCTCGTCGATGATCACCACCTCGACGCCGCGCAGCGCCTCGCGCGCCGCGCTGGTGAGCATCAGGTACAGCGACTCGGGCGTGGTGATCAGCACGTCGGCGCCGCCGCGGGCGATCGCGCGCCGCTCCTTGGCGCTGGTGTCGCCGGTGCGGACCGCGACGGTCACCGGCGCGGCCTCGACGCCGGCCGCGGCCGCCGCCGCGCCGACGCCCGCCAGCGGCGCCATCAGGTTGCGCTCGACGTCGACCGCCAGCGCCTTGATCGGCGACACGTAGACCACGCGGGTGCCGGGGCCGCGCCGGCCGCGGGCCGCGCTCACCGTCGGCGCGCGCGGCGCGAACATCAGCCGATCGAGCGCGGCCAGGAACGCCGCCAGGGTCTTGCCGCTGCCGGTCGGCGCCACCAGCAGCACGTGCTCGCCGCGCGCCAGCGCCGGCCACGCCTGCACCTGCGCCGGCGTCGGGGCCGCGAACGTCGCCGCGAACCAGGCCGCGGTCGGCGGTGCGAACGGCGCCAGCGCGTCGGCCATGGCCGCACCGTACCGCGGGCCGCCGAGATCGGTCAGGGCGCGCGTGCACGCCGGTGGTTGGCCGCGACCACGCCGACGCGCGGCGGTCGCGCGGGCCGCCGCGATCGGTCAGGGCGCGCGCACGCGCACGACGGTGGTCGGCCGCGACCACGCCGACATGCGCCCGTCGGTGCCGAGCCACGCGAACCGCAGGCGGGAGCCGGCCAGGACCGGGCCGGGCCCGCCCGAGCAGCCCTTGCCCGCGTAGGTGTCGCGGACGATGCGCTTGGCCACCGGCGCGGCGGCGGTGAACCACGGGCCGGCGCCCACCAGCTCGGCGATCAGCGTGGCGTCGGGCGATGGCGCCGCGAGCGCGAGGTCGAGCACCATGTGCGAGCCCGGCACGCCGTACGCGGGCTGGCCAGCGCCGCCGGCCGCGGTCGAGGTCAGGCGCTTGACCCGCGGCGCGGCCAGCGCGCGACGCGCCGTCGGCACCTGGTGCACCATGGCGATCACCGCGCTGGCGTCGTCGAGCACCTCGAGGTCGCGCGCGGTCGTCGTCGGAAAGCGCCAGCGCTCGATCCCGTCGCCGAGGTAGTCGACCGCGGGCGTGAGCGCGGTGCCGTCGGTGGTGCGCACGCGCAGCTCGGCGGCCGCGCCGCCCTGCTTCATGCCGCCGTAGTCCGGCTCCATCGACTGGGTCACGAGCAGGCCGCCGTTGCCGGGGATGGTCGCGCCGTCGGGCGTGCCCAGCCGCAGGTGCGCGCGCATCGGCGGCGGCTGCGGGCAGGCCCAGGCGGTCGCGGTGGTGGCCAGCACGGCGCAGACGAGGAGCGTCTTCATCCGCCGATGGTACGCGCCAGCGCGGCGAACGATTCAATCACGGCGTGAAGGTCGCGGTCAGGGTCGCGCTGGCGGTGTCGTGGGCGGTGATCGCAGCCAGGACCTGGGCGCGGGTCGACGCCAGCGACAGGCCGGGCAGCGGGTTGGCGTCGACCGCGTACAGCGCGAACTCGTAGGTGTGGGTCGTGCCCGGGCACGGGCCCAGGTAGCCGCGGGTCTGGCCGTCGTAGGCCAGCGGCTGCTTGGCGCCGGGCACGTCGAGGGGCTCGGCGAGCTTGTCGACGTCCTCGGGCAGCGCCGCCAGCGCGCCGGGCACGTCCCAGATGATCGCGTGGACCAGGTTGTTGCTGCGATCGGTCAGCACCACCGCGTAGCCGGGCGCGGTCGGCCCGCCGGTCCAGGCCAGGGCCGGCGACACGTTGGTGCCGCGGCACGAGAACATGGGCGGGATGACCCCGCCCTCGGTGATGACCGGGCTGATGAGCGCGAGCGTGCCCGCCGGTGCGTCGGCGCCGGCGCCGTCGGGCGCGGCCGCGTCGGGCTGCGTCGGGGCGTCGCCGTCGGCGTCGACCGCCGCGGCGTCGGTCGCGGTCCCGGGGCCGTCGTCGCCACCGCAGGCGAGGGTGGCCAGCATCAGCGAAGCGGCGACGGCGGTGCGCATGCCCTGGCGTCGCATCGAACCCGCCCGATGGTCAAGCGATCCGGCCCGTGTGTACAATCTCGGGTGATGACCTCGACCGCCGCGCGGCCGACTGCAGAATCGGCGGCGTCGCGGTGGCGCTGGCGCGGGCTGGTGGTCGGGTTCGCCGCGCTGATCGCGTACGGCTTCTACCGCGAGTGCCGGCAGGGCGAGGAGCAGCGCGCCGACGCCGCGCGGGCGCTGGCGTGCGCGGTCGGGCCGCCGCCGGTGGCCGCGGCCGCGGTCGAGGCCCGCTACTGGAAGGTGCGCGAGCTGGCCCGCGCGCGCGGCAAGCACCACCCGCAGATCTGTCGCAACACGTTCTGGAACGCCGGCGCCTACCACGGCAACGCGTCGAGCCGCGCGGTCCAGTTCGGCCTGCGCCGGGTCGCCAAGCTGCTCGAGGCCGACGACGCGAGCCTCGACGACGCCGCGGTGCTCGACGAGCTGCGCCGGCTCGTCGTCGAGGCGACGTTCGATCAGCCGCGCTGACCGGGGCTGCGCGGGTCACGTCGGTGCCGCGAGCGCGGCCCGCAGCACGTCGGCCAGCGCGGCGGCGCTCGCGTCCCAGCCGCCGCGGGCGCCCCGCGCCGCCACGGCCTCGGGGACGTACGGCTGCGCCAGCGCGCGCGCGAGCGCGGCCGCCAGCGCCGGCGGTCGCCGCGCCGGGACCAGCTCGCCCAGGAGCGGGTCGTCGATCAGATCGGGCACGCCGCCGACCGCGGTCGCGACCACCCGGCGGCCGCTGGCCAGGGCCTCGAGCACGACGTTGGGCGTGCCCTCGGCCCAGCTCGCCAGCGTGAGCACGTCGCACGCCGCCATGTACGTGGGGATCTCGGGCAGCGGTCGCGGGCCCGCCGCCACGATCCGCGGATCGGCGGCGGCGGCGGCGGCGACCGCGGCCCGCTCGTCGCCGCCCCCGACGATCACCAGCCGGGCCGCGGGATCGTCGACCTGCGCGAACGCCGCCAGCAGATCGAGCACGCCCTTGGCGGCCTTGAGGTTGCCGACGTAGACCGCGATCCGGGCGTCGCGCGGCAGCCCCAGCGCCTGGCGGGCCGCGGCGCGATCCCGCGGGTGGAACAGCTCGGCGTCGACGCCGTTGCGCACCAGCGCGATGCGGTCGCGCGCGACCCCGAGCGCGGCGACCTCGTCGGCCAGCGCCTGGCTGACCGCGACCACCCGCGCCGCGCGCGGCAGCGCCCACGCCAGCTGGCGCCGCGGGCCCGGCAGCTTGGCGTTGACGTTGATGTCGGAGCCGTGGAGCTTCACCACCGCCGGCACGCCCAGGAGCCGGGCCGCGACCACGCCCGCGAAGCCGTCGGGGTAGGCCCACGACGCCAGCACCACGTCGACCGCGCCGCGGTAGCGCACCAGGTGCGGCGCCAGCGACGCCACGTACAGCGGCCCCCAGGTGCCGTGGCCCAGGCGCGGCACGAACAGCGTCCGCGGGTGCCGGACCGGCAGGCCGTCGATGATCTCGCGCGCCGGCACGTCGGTCAGGCGGCCGGCGCTCGACCAGCGCTTGATCAGGCCGGCGCCGGGGAACGACGGGATCGTCGCCAGCACGTCGACGATGTCCGCGTGCCGAGCCAGCGCCGCGAACTGCTGCCGGTTGAACGGCGCCGACAGCGGCTCGGCGGCGTTGGGGAAGATCTTCGTGACGATGAGGACGCGCGGGCGCCGCACTACTGCAGGAACACCTTGTCCATGCGCAGCAGCTTGAAGATCGCCAGCGGTTGGTCGCGGGCGTTGACGACGTGCACCTGGCCGCCGACGGCGCGCACGCGCTTGTAGAGCGCGACCAGCCCGGCGACGCCGGAGCTGTCGATCAGATCGAGGCCGGCCAGATCGACCGTGACCTGCTTCCGCTTGGCCTCGACGATCTGCTCGATGGTCGTGGCGAGGGTCGGGGCGGTGAGCACGTCGAGCGTGCCGCTGATGCGGAGCGACGTCGCGTCGTCTTGGTCACTGCGGACAATGTCGATGGGCACGTTTCACCTTTGCGCGGTACGGGTTGCCGGCGGGTCTTGATCGGCCGGCGCGTCTACGTCGGCGGTGTCGTCGCGATCTGCCGGCGCGTCTTGATCGGCGCGGGCCGGCCGTCGCTTGGTCAGCCGCCACAGGTTGGGCGGGCCCGGCTCGTAGTCGACGGTGTCGAGCATGGCCCGCGCGATGTGCAGGCCCATGCCGCCCTCGGGCAGCGCGTCGAGGTCGGGGCTGGCGACGTTGGTCGGGTCGAACGCGCGGCCCGGATCGACCAGCTCGACCGTCAGGCTGTCGTCGTCGGCGATGATCCGCAGCTCGACCTGCGGCTCGATCAGGCCGGCGCACGCGTGCAGCGCGACGTTGTTGTAGATCTCGGCGAAGGCCGACACGACCGCGACGTCGAACGGATCGCGGACGTCGTAGCCGACGCCGAGGTCGTCGCCGCTGCGCTCGCCGCGGACCAGCCGGCAGGACTCCGCGACCAGGCGCACCGCGAGCGCGCGATGCCGCAGCGAGCACGGCGCGGTCAGCCGGATCAGGCGCGACTCCATGGGTGTCGACCATACCAGATCTGTGCGCCGGTCGAGGGCTGCGGCGCCCGCGCCGCGCGTGGTACGGTCCCGAGCGATGCACCGCAGTGTCCGCTTGGTGAAGCGCGCGATCGACCTGGTCGGCTCGGTCGCGGGCCTGGCCTTGACCGCGCCGCTGATGCCGATCATCGCCGCGGCGATCTACATCGACTCGCCCGGCCCGGTGCTGTTCCGGCAGCGCCGCGCCGGCGGCCTGCGCGACGTCAAGTACGAGGCCGGGGTCAAGCGCTTCCGCTTCCACGAGTTCGAGATGCACAAGTTCCGGACCATGCGGCCGGACGCCGAGCGCTTCACCGGCGCGGTGGTCGCGGGCAAGGACGATCCGCGCATCACCCGCGTCGGCAAGTTCCTGCGCAAGTCGCGCCTCGACGAGCTGCCCCAGTTCTGGGACGTGCTGCGCGGCGAGATGAGCCTGGTCGGGCCCCGGCCCGAGCGGCCGGAGCTGATCGAGAACCTCGCGTACGCGATCCCGTTCTTCGAGGAGCGCATGCGCGACGTCAAGCCCGGCATCACGGGGCTGGCGCAGGTCTCGCTCGGGTACACCGGCGAGGTCCCGGCCGGCAGCGAGATCGAGAAGCTGGCGTCGACGCTGCAGAACCCCTACGACCTCGACGAGACCAAGGGCGCGCTGGCCGACGACATGCGCATCAAGCTGCTCTACGACCTCGCGTACACCGCGTCGCTCGAGGATCTGAAGACGTACCTGGCGACCGAGCTGCGCGTGATCGCGATGACGCCGATGGTGATGCTCCGGGCCGTCGGGCGCTGAGCGTCAGCGGCTTGGTCGGCGGGGCGGTGCGTGGGACGCGGTGGTCCGTCGTTGCCCCGGACCAGGCCGGCACCTCGATGGGCAAGGCCCGACGGGGCTCCCGGGCTGGCTCCTGGATCCGGATTCTCCTGCGGCCCTGGCCCGTGCGGCCCCCTGGCGCCTGACCGCGCCGCGCCGCGCCGCCTGCGGGGCCTGGGCGCCGAAACAACAGCGGTCCCGGACCCGGGCGCAGACCCTGCGCGTGGTCGGCGGTCGACCGAGTGCAGGCATGTGGTCACAGCGCTTGCTGTCGGCGAGCCTTGTGCCATGCTGCGCGTCTGGGTCGCACACGTTGACCGCACGACGACGTTGTCGAGCGGATGCGGCCCTGAGTTCGCAGGAGAGTGTGCAAATGGCTGAAGGTTCTATCAAGCGGCTTACGGACAAGGGTTTTGGCTTCATCTCCAACGCCTCGGGTACCGATGTTTTCTTCCACATGTCGGCCGTCGAGGGCGTCCGGTTCGAGGAGTTGCGCGAGGGCCAGAAGGTCTCGTACAACGAGGGCCAGGGTCCGAAGGGCCCGCGCGCCGAGAACGTCCGCCTCGTCTAGTCGCGGCTGACGACGCGACGCCACGGGCGTCGCCGAGGGCGGGGGCCGCGTTCGAGGCGGCCGATTCATCGGCGTTGTGTGGGAGGCGGGCTTTGGCTAGGGTGCGCGCCGTGCGCTCCTCCCTGGTCTTGTTCCTCGCGCTCGCCGCCTGTGGCGGCGACGACGCCGGCACCCTCGACGCCGCCGCGTCTCCCGACGCGACGGGGTCACCCGACGCTGCCGCGGACGCGACGCTGCCGCCCGACGCGTCGTCGGGGACGGTCGTGCGCGTGCACTACCCGGCCGGCGCGCGCACGGTCACGCTGCGGGGCTCGGGCGGGCCGCTGTCATGGACCACCGGCGTGGCGCTCACGCCCGGCGCCGACGACACGTGGACGTTGTCGACCGACGCGCTGGCCGCGCCGATCGAGTTCAAGCCGCTGCTCGACGACGCCACCTGGGCCCGCGGGCCGAACTACCACCTCGCGCCGGGCCAGACGCTCGATCTGTATCCGCACTTCACCGCCACCGCCGGCCGGGTGGTCACGGTGGTGGGCAGCTTCCACTCGACCGCGCTCAACAACAACCGCACGATCCGGGCCTACCTCCCGGCCAGCTACGACGAGAACCCGCGGGCCAGCTACCCGGTCCTGTACATGCACGACGGCCAGAACCTGTTCGATCCGAGCACCGCGTTCGGCGGGGTCGAGTGGCGGGTCGACGAGACCCTCGACGCCGCGGGCGAGGTCGGCCGCTGCGGCGACAGCACGGCGTGCACCGACGACGCCGGGTGCACCGTCGGGCTGTGCCTGACGACTCGCGAGACGATCGTGATCGGCATCGACAACACCGGCGGCCGCATCTACGAGCTGACGCCGACGGTCGACAGCTCGATCGGCGACGGCGGCGGCGGCGACGCCTACCTGACGATGGTCGCCACCGAGCTCAAGCCGACCGTCGACGCGATGCTGCGCACCGCGCCCGGCCCCGCCGACACCGCGATCATGGGCTCGTCGCTCGGCGGGCTGGTGTCGGCCTACGCCGGCGTGACCCGCCCCGGCGTGTTCGGGCTGGTCGGCGCGATGAGCCCGTCGACGTGGTGGGACGATCGCGTGATCCTGGCCCGGGTCGCCGCCACGCCGGCCGCGCCGCGGCCGCGCCGGGTCTACGTCGACTCCGGCAACGCCGGCGCCAGCATGGACGACGTGACCAACACCAACATGCTGGCCCAGCGCTACGCCACGCTCGGCTACGTCGAGGGCGTCGACCTGCACCACGTGGTCCAGAGCGGCGGCGTCCACAACGAGGCGTCGTGGGCCTCGCGCTTCGGCGGCGCCGCGTTCTTCCTGATGGGCGCGCGGCCGTGAGGCGATAGCAGCGGCGCGCGCGCCGCGGACCCGCGCACGGCGACGATCCGGCCGCCGCGCGACGCGGTCGTCGCGTCCGCCGAGATCAGATCGTCGAACCACCTCGCGGGCGACTGTGCCACGGGCGCGGCGCGGTGGTCGCAGCCGGACGCCCGGACAGGCGTGCGCGTCCGGCCCTGGGCGGGCCTCGGCCGTCTCTGTCCGGAATTCGGACGTCCGGCCGGACGCGGCGGCGCAAGTCGGCGACGTCATGAGTGGGCGCGCGTGGCCTGGGCCTTGCTGAGCGACCGAGGGCGCGCGGTGGTGCGCGCGGAGGAGGGAGCCATGCGGTTGCGAGCGATGTTGATGGGGTGTGTGGTGGTCGTCGGGTGCGCCGAGCCAGGGGGGCCGGGCGGCGGTCCGGGCTACGAGCGCGAGATCCGCGGGGGCGATCGACACGATCAGATCGTGCTCGGGATCGCGCGCGATCGGGTCGATCTCGATCGGGTGCGGGCGAGCGCGCCGGCGCTGCGCGAGGTGCTGGGCGATCTCGGTGGGCGCGACTTCTCGACGTCGGTGCACGTGATGCCGACCGCGGGCGCGGGCACGCTCACGACGGTGTTCGGGCAGCAGCAGGTCGAGGGGGTCCCGGTGCGCGGGGCCTACGTCTACCTGGCCAGCCGCGCCGGCGCCGACGGCGAGCGGCTGCTCGCGTCGAGCTACCACCTGTACCAGGGCGCCCAGGTCGCGATGGCCCCGACCGTGGCGCGCGGCGCCGCCGAGCGCGACGCGCGCGACCACCTGCGGGTCGCGCCGCAGGCGCCGATCACCGGCGACCTGGCGATCTGGCCGATCGACGGCGAGCTGCAGCTGACCTGGGAGCTGGTCGCCGAGGGCAGCGAGCTGCGGGCGCTGGTGATCGCCAGCGGCCCGCGGGCCGGGCGGGTCGAGGTGGTCGACGATCGCGCCTACTACACCAGCGGCCGGGTCGGCGGCTGGGTCGCGGTCGGCGGCGCGCCGGGCGGCCGCGGGCGCGCCACCGAGCTGGCGCTCGCGTCGACCGAGGTCACCGCTGGCGCGGCCGCCGCGGTGACCGGCCGCGACGGCCGCTACCTGCTGGCGGCGGCGGACGGCGCGACCGTGACGACCCGCCTGCGCGGCCCGGCCGCGACCGTGGCCGATCTGTCCGGGCCGGCGCTGACGGCCAGCGCGCCGGCCGCGCCGACCGTCGACCTGACGCTCGGTGGCGCGACCGGCGAGGCCACGCTGGCCCAGGCCACGGCCTACTACTACGTGACGCGCACCTGGCAGTTCCTCGGCGACAACGGCGTCGCGCCGGCGTCGCTCGGCGCGCCGTTGGCGATCAACGTCAACCTCAACAGCACCTGCAACGCGTACTTCTCGCCGGTCGCGCGCACGATCAACTTCTACCGCTCAGGCGGCGGCTGCAAGAACAGCGCGGAGGCGTCGATCGTCGCGCACGAGTACCGTCACCGTCGACCACACGTTCGGCGGCATCACCAACGGCGGCCTGTCCGAGGGCTGGGGCGACGTGCTGGCGTGCCTGGAGTTCCAGGGGCCGGTCGTCGGCGGCGATCTGTTCGACGGCGACCGCATGATCCGGACCTGCGACAACAGCTACCGCTACCCGGCCGGTGGCACCGACGAGGTCCACGCCCTGGGCCAGGCCTGGGCCGGGTTCGTCTGGCACGCCCGGGCCAACCTGATCGCGGCCGAGGGTGAGACCGCCGGCGACGCGCGCGCCCGCGCCCTGGTGCTCCCGTCGCTGCCGTCGAACGCGCCGCGGATCCCCGAGGCGGTGCGCGAGGTGTTCCTGCGCGACGACGACGACGGTGATCTCGGCAACGGCACGCCCCACTGGGACCTGCTCTACGCCGCGGCCGAGCGTCACGGCCTCGGCTTCGTGGTCGCGCGCGATCCGGCGCCGCCGGGCGCGGTGGTCGACCTGCTGAGCACCGCGGTGACCACGACCACGGTCCGGATCATGTGGACCGCGCCCGGCGATGACGGCGCCCACGGCACCGCCGCGCGCTACGACCTGCGCTGGTCGACCGCGCCGATCACCGAGGCCACGTTCGCGAGCGCGACCCCGGCGCCGGGGCCGGCGCCGGCCGCGGCCGGGACGCGCCAGACCGCCGAGCTCGAGGTGCCGCCGGTCGGCACCGTCTACGTCGCGCTCGAAGCGATCGACGAGCTCGGCAAGACCGCGGCGCTGTCCAACGTCGTCACCGTGGCGCTGCCGGACCCGCAGCCGGTGTACGAGGACGGCGCCGAGCGCGGCCTCGGGGCCTGGACCGCGGACGGGCTGTGGCACGTGTCCGGACGCCGGGCCAGCGCGGGCGCGGCGGCGTTCTGGTACGGCGACGAGACCAGCGGCGACTACGACCGCGGCGCGCCCCACCGCGGCTCGCTGGTCTCACCCGTGATCGACCTGACCGACGTCGCGGCCCCACGCCTGGCCTACGACGAGCTGGTCGACGTCGAGAGCGCGGCCGATCGCGATCTGCTGCGGGTCGAGGTCGTCGACGTCGACGATCCGACGGTGGTGGTCGCCGTCGACAAGCGCACCGGCTCGACCGCCGGCGCGTTCTCGACCCGGCTGGTCGCGCTCGAGGGCCTGGCCGGGCGGCGGGTGCAGGTCCGCTTCGCCTTCGACACCGTCGACGCCAACGCCAACCGCGGCCAGGGCTGGTTCGTCGATCGCGTCCGGGTGTTCGGCGCGCGCGCGCCCGGGCCCGGCGTCGGGCTGATCATCAACGAGGTCCTCGCCGATCCGCCGGCGGACTTCGACGCCAACGGCGACGGCGTGTTCTCGACCCGCGGCGACGAGCTGATCGAGCTGGTCAACGTCAGCGACACGGCGCTCGATCTGTCCGGCGTCACGATCGCGGACGCGGTCGCGGTCCGGGCCACGCTCGCGGATGGCACCCGGCTGAGCCCGGGCCAGGCGCTGGTGGTGTTCGGGGGCTCGGCGCCCGCCCTGCCGGGCGTGATCACCGTGGCGACCGCGGGGCTGTACCTCAACAACAGCGGCGACGAGGTGTTCGTGCGGCGCACCGACGGCGAGCTCCTCGCCGAGCTGCGGTTCGGCGCCGAGGGCGGGCTCGATCAGTCGCTGGTCCGCCAGCGCGACGGTGACCCCGCCAGCCCGTTCGTCGGCCACCGTACCGTGGCCACCGCGCCGGCGTCGCCGGGCCTGCGCAGCGACGGCGCGCCGTTCGGCGGCGGTGGGGCGCCGGCGCGGCTGCTGATCAACGAGGTGCTGGCGGACCCGCCGGTCGGGTTCGACGCCAACGGCGACGGGGTGGCCAGCGTGACCGAGGACGAGTTCATCGAGCTGGTGAACGTCGGCGCGGCCCCGCTCGATCTGGGCGGCGCCACCGTGGCCGACGCCACGATGATCCGGGGGACGTTCGCCGCGGGGACCACCCTGGCACCGGGCGCGGTGCTGGTCGTGTTCGGAGGCGGCGCGCCGGCGCTGCCCGGCGTGGCCACGGTGGTGATGGCCCCGCTGCAGCTCAACAACGGCGGGGACCACGTCACCGTGCGCGCGGCGAGCGGGGCCGCGCTGGCCGAGGTCGAGTTCGGCCCGCTCGGCGGCATGGATCAGTCGCTCGTGCGCGCGCCCGATGGCGAGCACGCCGCCGAACTGGTCCTGCACGGCACGCAGTCGCCGCTGCCGGCCTCGCCGGGCCGACACACCGACGGACGACCGTGGTGACCGCGCGCTGATCCGCGTCGTGCTGGAATCTTTCAGCGAGAGCGGAACCGCGTCGTCGGGGCGCTGTGTCGCCCCGGTGGTTTGACCCCTCCGACCCGCGAGCATAACATCTGAAGCTCAATGGCTAAGCGGGCCGGTCTGAGCATCTCGGTCAAGATGATCTTGACCACGACATTCCTGATCCTCCTCACGGTCGTGGGGTTCGGGGCCCTGAACGCGTGCAACATCCGGAGCGCCTACGACCAGTCGGCGCGCGAGAAGACCGAGAACTTCCGGCAGTCGCTCAAGAGCAAGGGCGCGACGACCACGCAGGTGTTCGCCAAGGCGCTCGAGAAGTTCCTGATCGACAACCAGGACTCGGAGATCCAGCAGCTCGTCGACCGGACCGTCCGGCAGGACGAGGGGCTCCGCCTCGTCTACGTGCTCGGCCGCGACCAGAACCTGATCGCCTACTGCAAGGTCCAGCGGGGCAACGCCGAGCTGTGCGACGCGAGCGGCTACCCGCCGGGCATGCACGTGCCGGTCAAGCACAAGTCGTGGGAGAAGGTCCTGACGGAGTGGACCGCGCGGGCCGGCGCCAACAACGCCGACCCGCTGGTGGTCATCGACAACATCGGCGAGGACGGCAAGCTCGAGGCGTTCGGCTTCCCGGTGTTCGTCGGCGCCGAGCCGACCGCCGCGGCGGCGATCGCGACCGACCCGGGCGAGAGCCGCCAGGGCTACGTGGTGTTCGGCTACGACCTGGCTCCGATCGACGAGTTCGCCGCGCTCAGCGCCCAGCAGAAGGACAAGGCGTCCCGCGAGGCCGCGATCCGCACCGGCGTCGTCGGCCTGCTGTTCGTGCTGATCGGGACGCTCCTGGCCATCTTCCAGGGGCTGCAGATCTCGAAGCCGATCAAGCTCCTGTCGTGGAAGGTCGACCAGATCGCCCGCGGCGACCTGGCCGCGCGCGTCGAGGTGCGCTCGACCGACGAGATCGGCATGCTCGGCGAGAACTTCAACTTCATGGCCGACCAGCTGACGATCTTGCTCCAGCAGACCGCCGAGAAGGCGACGATGGAGAAGGAGCTCGAGGTCGCGCGCACGATCCAGGAGACGCTGGTCCCGCCCAACGAGCCGATCGACAAGGGCGTGTTCAAGTTCGCGGGCTACTTCCAGCCGGCCTCGCAGTGCGGCGGCGACTGGTGGACCTGGCACGAGATGGTGGGCGACAAGATCCTGGTCGTCATCGGCGACGTCACAGGCCACGGCGTGCCGTCGGCGATGATCACCGCCGCGGCCAAGGCCGCGTGCGACGTGGCCCGGTCGGTCCACGGCGACGACCTCGAGCCGTCGCTCTTGCTCGAGATCATGAACTCGGCGATCTACCAGAGCGCCAAGCGCAAGTTCGTGATGACGTGCTTCGCGTCGACCATCGACGTGAAGAAGCGGACGATCACGTACTCCAACGCCGGCCACAACTTCCCGTACCTGTACCGGATGGGCGAGAACGGCGGCGAGTTCGGCTCGCTCATGATCCGCGGCAACCGCCTCGGCGACCTGAAGGAGTCCAAGTACGAGGTCAAGACCACCGACCTCGCGCCCGGCGACATCCTGGTCTGGTACACCGACGGCATCGTCGAGTGCGAGAGCAGCACGGGCGAGGAGTACGGCGAGAAGCGGTTCCGCGCGTCGGTGCGTCGGGCCGGGGCGCTCGACCCCGGCGAGATCCGGGACGCGGTCGTGACCGACGCCGCGAACTTCTTCGGTGATACCGTCCGCAAGGACGACATCACGCTGGTCATCGGCAAGATCTTCTGACCGCTGGGCCCCGCGCATGCGGGGATGGAGGGCGGCGGGGCACCCGGGCCGAGCGCGCGAGTGCCGATCGAGATCCCACGTGGGAGATCGGGCAGATGCCCGGCCGAGATCCCACGTGGGAGTTGTCCGTCCGGCCGAGATCAGATCCCGTGAGCCTGGGGATGCCGGGCGGGTTGCTCCGCCGAGATCCCACGGGGAGGTGCGTGCCGGGGGACGTCCGGCCGGCCCATGGAGATCCCCGAGGAGGTGCCCGTCCACGTGGGGGGACGCACGCCGACGTCCGACGGAGACGTCGGGTCCGGGGGTGTCCGAGATCCCACGTGGGGATCCTGCCGTGGGAGATGCGCAGTGCTGCCCGGCCGAGATCCCACGAGGGAGGTGTCCGGTGGGAACGCACGCCGAGGTCCGGCCGGACCACGTGGGAGATCGTCCGGGCCGAGATCCCACGAGGGGTGTCGGGGAATGGTACCAGCCCGACCCAGCCCAGCCCAGCTCAGCTCAGCGCGAGCTCGACCTGGGCCGACAGCTCGGCGATGTCGCTCGGGCCGAGCGCGACCCGCGGCAAGAACGGCAGCAGCCGGGCGGGGGCCGCGGGTATCAGCGTGGCGATCTCCGCGATATAGCGCTCGCACAGGTGGCGGCGCCCGCGGGCCAGCGCCGCGTGCCCGCTCATCGCGGCCAGGGCCGGCGCCACCGGCGGCGTCGCGGCCAGCGCGTCGGCGACCCGGGCCGCGGGCGAGGCCGCTGGGAAGTGGTCGGGCGCGACCTGGTTGACGACCACCCGCGCCGGCTCGACGCCGAGCGCGGTCAGCTTGGTCGCCAGCTCCGACGCCTCCATCACCGGCATCTCCTCAGCCAGCGTCACCAGCACCGCCGCGGTGCGGGTCTTGTCGCGGAGCAGGGCCTGGACCGTGCGCGCGTCGCGGGTCAGCGGACCCTCGGGCACGGTGTCGACGATGACCCACGGGATCCGCAGCATCGACAGGCTGTGGCCCGACGCCGGCATGTCGAACACGACCGTGTCCCAGACCGGCTTGCCGCGCTTCTCCTCGGTGGTGTGGAACCAAGCCTTGCCCAGCACCGCGTAGTCGTCGAGCCCGGGGATAGCGCGCAGGAACGCCTTGGTGATCCGGTTCTCGAACACCATCTGGTAGACGGTCTCGAACTTCAGGATCATCAGGCCGTACTCGTGGAGCGCCTCGGCCGGGGTCGTGTTGATGCCCCACAGGTTGGGGCCGAGCTCCGACAGGGCCGGGGTCAGCTCGTCCTTGCCGAAGTACGAGCCGTGGCGATCGCGCGCGTTGGACTGGTACAGCAGGGTCTTGCGGCCGCGGCGCGCGCACGCGCTGGCGATCGCGGCGGCGACCGTCGAGCGGCCGACGCCGCCCTTGCCGAGCACGAGGATGAGCCGCCGGTCGAGCAGGGACACCGCGGCGGACCTTACCGGAACCGCCTGCGGAGTCCAGTGCGCGCCGCCCCCACCTACTCGCCCGGCTGCTTCATCGGGAACAACGGCTCGCCGTGGATCTCGAGCTTGTAGACGCTGTTCTCGGTCTCGACGTAGATCATCTTGCCCGCCGGCTCGCCCAGGACCCGCTTGACCGGGGTGGTGATCATGCGGTGCCCGTGGGGATCGCGGAAGATCACCATGCCGCGGCCGACGATCGGGAAGCTGATCAGATAGCCCGTGTAGACGCGCCCCAGCCCAGCCGAGGTGCGCTCGACGCTGTGGTCGCGAATCTTGCGGGCTGTGACGCTGACCATCGCCGTGGCCGTGAGCTAGATTCTACCCACAAGCGCGACCATCGTCACGTAAACGATCGCAGGGGAGCCACCCATGGCACAGCGCGGCACGGACAGCGAGCGCCCGTCGCCGGATCCCGGCGACGACGGAATCGACCAGATCTACGCGGAGATCCGGAGCCGGATGGGTGTCGGCGCGGGCCTCGATGGGCCCCGGACCGAGGTCGCCCCTGGGATCTCGATGATACCCCTCCGGACCCCGACGCTGCCGCCCGCGACCCACACCGGCTGCTACCTGGCGGGGCAGCGGGCCGTCGTCGCCATCGACCCGGCGTCGCCCTGGCCCGACGAGCGCGACCGCCTGAGCGCGGCGCTCGACGGCACGCCCGTGACCATGATCGTGCTCACGCACCACCACGGCGATCACGTCGGCGGCGCGGTCGAGCTGGCCCGACGCACCGGCGCGCCGATCGCCGCCCACCCGGCCACCGCGGCGCGCCTCGGCGATCGAGTGCCGATCACCCGGGCGCTGCTCGACGGCGAGGTGATCGAGGTCGACGCGGTGCGGCTGCGGGTCCTGCACACGCCCGGGCACGCGCCCGGTCACCTGGCGCTCCAGGACGAGGCGTCGGGCGCGGTCATCGCCGGCGATCTGGTCGCCGGCGTCGGCACGATCCTGATCGACCCCGGGCCGGGCGAGGGTCACATGGCGACCTACCTGGCCACGCTCGAGCGCCTGCTGGCCCTGGGCGTGGGTGCGCTGCTGCCGGCGCACGGGCCGATGATCGCCGATGGCCCGCACAAGCTGCGCGAGTATCTCGCGCACCGGCGGATGCGCGAGGAGCGGGTCGCCGCCGCGCTGACCGACGCGCCCGCGCCGGCCTCGGAATTGGTCGCGATCGCCTACGCCGACACGCCGCCGGCGCTGGCGCCGATCGCCCTGCGCTCGCTCCTGGCGCACCTCGTGAAGCTCGCCGAGGACGGGCGCGCGGTCACCGTCGCGGATCGCTGGCGACGGGCGTAGACCGCCGAGCCCCGTCCGCTATAGTGACGAACCGTGGTCGACCTTCGCCGCTTTCGCGACTTGCCGACCCTGGCACTGATCCGCGAGCTGATGCGTCGGTGGTGGGGCCTCGAGCTGGCCTTCGCCGATCCCAAGGGCTACGTGCTCGATCACGCCGACGGCAAGATCTTCCCGTCCCAGAACGAGCTGTGCCGGCTGGCGCTCTTCTCCAAGGAGGGGTTCCGCCGCTGCAACGAGAGCGTCAAGGTCGTCAGCGATCACCTCCGGGCCGGGCGCGCGAGCGGCCCCGGCGAGCCGCCGACCGCGTTCGTCCACGAGTGCCACCTCGGCTTCGACGTCGTCGCCGCGCCGCTGTGGTTCGGCGGCGAGCTGGTCGGGTTCGTGTTCACCGGCGGCAGCGTCCGCGCGCCGTACGCGCCGATCGGCAAGGCCGAGCTCCTGCGCAAGGTCCGCGAGTTCGCCGATCTCGAGGGCGACGGCGAGCGCGCGATCGCCGACATCCCGCAGCTGACCGAGCCCGAGCTCGAGCACCTGCGCGACCTGATCGCCGCCGCGGCCGCCGAGTGCGTGCGCGCGGCGCCCCGGTTCGTCGGCTCGGTCACGCCGGCGCCCGGCCACCCGTTCAGCGAGATCGTCGGGGCGAGCCCGGCCGTGCGCGACGTGATGCGGCTGCTCGAGAAGATCGTCAAGAGCGAGTCGACCGTGCTGATCCACGGCGAGAGCGGCACCGGCAAGGAGCTGGTCGCGCGCGCGATCCACTACCACGGGCCCCGCGCCAAGAAGCCGTTCGTGGTCCAGAACTGCTCGGCCTTCAACGACAACCTCCTCGAGAGCGCGCTGTTCGGCCACGTCCGCGGCGCGTTCACCGGCGCGGTCAAGGATCAGCACGGCCTGTTCCAGGTCGCCGACGGCGGCACGTTCTTCCTCGACGAGATCGGCGACATGTCCGCGGCGCTGCAGGTCAAGCTCCTGCGCGTGCTGCAGGAGGGCACGTTCACGCCCGTCGGCGGCACCAAGCCGGTCAAGGTCGACGTCCGCATCATCGCGGCGTCGCACAAGGACCTGGCCGGCATGGTGGCGCACCGGCAGTTCCGCGAGGACCTGTTCTACCGGGTCAACGTCCTCAAGATCACGCTGCCGCCGCTGCGCGAGCGCCCCACCGACATCCCGACCCTGGTCGAGCACTTCGGCCGCAAGCACAAGCGCGCGGCCGGGGTCGCGCTCGAGGACGTGCCGCGGCCGACCGACGCGGCCCTGGCGATGCTGGTTGGGTACCCGTGGCCTGGCAACATCCGCGAGCTCGAGAACGAGATCGAGCGCGCGCTGGTGCTAGGCGGCGACACCACCGAGATCGGCCCCGAGCTCCTGAGCCAGCGCATCCGCGACGCGGCCGCGGCGCCCCCGGCCGCGCGGACCGCGCCGCGCGAGCTGACCGGCACGCTGCGCGACGTGGTCGAGCAGGTCGAGTCCGAGGTGATCCTGGCCGGGCTCATCCGCACCCACTGGAACAAGTCCCAGCTGGCCAAGGAGCTCGGGATCTCTCGTAGCTACCTCATCCAGAAGTGCGCGTTCTACGGCCTCGAGCGCAAGGACTGACGGTGGCGGAGCGGGACGCGCGCCGGGGCCGATGCCCGGGTTGCCAGGCCCCAGTGCCGGCCGCGACCCCGGGGACTCCCGACCCGTTCCCGTTCTGCTCGGTGCGGTGCCAGCTGATCGATCTCGGTAAGTGGCTCGATGAGGACTACCGGATCGCCGACGGCGAGGATCAGTCGGGCGGTGGGGTCGACGGCGCCCCGGCCGCGGGTGAGGGCCCTGGTCGTGCTTGATGTCGCGTTCCTGTCAAAAAGTCCTTTACCAAGGTAGGCGCGACGGTTAGTTTCCGCCGATGCGCTTCACCTCCACGCTCGCCTTGATTCTCGCCACGATGTCGGTCGCCGCTTGCGGCGGCGACGACGGTGGTCCCTCCGTGATCGACGCCCGCCGCATTGACAGCGGCGGCGGCGACACCCCCGACGCCCCAGCGTGCACCGTGCCGACCACGATCACTGAGGGTGTGGTCGAGGGCGCGACGGGCAACTCGGCCGTGCTGAAGGTCATGAACAGCATGGGTGCGCTCAGGTACGTGTGGAACTGGATTCCCACGGAGCACGACCCGTCGAACACCAAGGTCGACTTCTTCCAGCTCGTCTATCCCGTTCCGGCGACAGGTCGGCACTCCCGGGCGATCGGTCATCCGGCACGTCCACCCGATTGCTGGGCGCTCAACGGTGACGCCGAGATCGTGAACGGCACGATCATGGAGACCCAGCTGTTCTTCCCCGACACGGGTACCATCACGATCACCGACGCTGGCGACGTGGGTGGCGGCCGCTTCCAGGCGACGATCTCGGGCGCCCAGTTCAACCACTACGACTGCCCGGCCGGCGGTGGCAACTGCACCCTGGTCATGGACAACTGCAACGTCACGATCTCCAGCCTGACGGTCGACGTCGCCGTGACCGCGCCTTCGATGGGCACGTCGCGGCCCCGATGTCCAGGCGCCGGAGTTCCGGTCCACCCGCGCCGCGCCGCTAGTTCGCCCCGGCGCGCGAGGTGCTCCCACCGGAGCTGCCAGCGCGCCAGGTACTTCCGGAGCCGGTCGGCGTCGTTGGTGGAGGTGCGGCGAGCGCGGGACACGGCGAACAGCCGGCGTCCCGCCTCCGACAGGCTCGGTGCGTCCGCGCAGACCGCGAGGACCGCCTCGAGCTGGACCCGATCGAAGGCGTCCAGCTCCTCGGCGCGTGCGCCCAGCGCGCGCGCGACATGGTCGACCCCGGTCTCGGCGGCGGCCCGGCCGTGCCACAGGCCGCGGAGTCGTTCGACCTCGCGCGCGGCGGTGGCGACGTCGATGTGACCATCGGGCGCGAGCGTCGCCATCCGCCGGACCGCGGCCGCGAGGTCGCGGAAGTTCCCCGGCCAGGTGGCGGCCGGGCTCTCGGCGAACGCGAGGAACTGCGCGCGCGCGTCCGCGGTCATCGTGACCCGGCGGCCGCGCTCCGCGCTGGCCCGGGCCAGCTCGTGGTCGAGGTTGGGCGCCAGGTCGGCCCGGCACTCGGCCAGGCCCGGGAGCCGGAAGGTCCACAGATCGATGCGGGCCAGGAGGTCGGCGCGGAACCGCCCGGCCGCCCCCTCGGTCGCGAGGTCGCGGTTGGTCCCGGCCAGCAGCACGAAGTCGCTGGCGACCTCGTCGTCGGCGCCGACCGGCCGCCAGCGCTTGGTCTCGAGCACGTGGAGCAGCAGCGCTTGCTCGCTCGTCGCCAGCTCGCCGATCTCATCGAGGAACAGCGCGCCGCCGTCGGCCGCGCGCACGTGGCCGGCCCGGGCGGTGGCGGCGCCGGTGAACGCGCCCTTGACGTGGCCGAACAGCGCGCTCATCGCGCCGTCGCCACGCAGGGTCGCGCAGTTGACCTCGACCAGGGGCCCGGCCAGCTGATGGCGCTGGCGCTTGAGCTGGTAGACGCGCTGGGCCAGCCGCGACTTGCCGGCGCCGGTCGGCCCCAGGAGCAGGATCGGATCGCGGCCGCCGACGGCCACCGCCTCGAGCTCGGCGATGAGCTGGTTGTAGCTCGGCGACCGGGTCGCGATGCCGTCCTTGAGCAGCGCCTGGCTGGTGGCGTGCTCGCGCTGGAACCGAGCGGCGAGGCCGGCGTAGCGGGCCAGGTCGAGATCGATCAGCTCGTGCCGGCCGATCGGCGTGCCGGCGCCGCTGCGACCCGGGCTGGTCTGGACCAGGCGCGCGGGCAGGTGGCGCGACTCGACCAGCAGGAACAGGCAGATCTGGCCGACGTGGGTGCCCGTGGTGATGTGGACCAGGTAGTCCTCGTGCTCGCGATCGAACGGGTACGCCCGCGCGAAGTCGTGCAGCGCCGCGAACACCTCCTCGAAGTCCCAGGGGTCGCGGATCGTGAGCTGGCGCGGCACGACCTGGGTGTCGGGCGCGATCTCGGCGAGATCGGTGACGACCTGCTCGAGCACCGGCCCGGAGGCGCCGCCGTGCCACAGCTCGAGGCGATCGATCGGCAGATCGGGCTGTCGGCACAGCGACACGGTCGGCCGCCAGCGGGTCCAGCGCCGGTCGCGGGCGCCCGCATCGAGGCTGGTGCCGAGGAAGCCGAACACGACGAGCCGCTTGCGAGCCATGGCTAGCGGCCAGGATAGTACATTATAAATCTGGATAGAACCTTGGATCGGAGTCGATGAGATTTCAATGTCTTGCGGATTTCTAGCGCTGGCATGATCGGTGCTCTAGCTGGTTGGCGAAGGGAAGGATGACCATGACGACCACGATGACCCACGACCTCCAGCCCCCGACGGCGACGGCGACGGCGGCGACGACGACGGCGACGACGACGACGGCCGCGCCGCGCGCGTACGAGACCATGAACGTCCCCGGTGGCGTGCCGGTCAAGTCGTGGACCCGGGGCGTCCCGTTCGAGGCCGAGGCCAAGGCCCAGCTGACGCGGGTCGCGAGCCTGCCGTTCATCCACAAGTGGGTGGCGGTGATGCCCGACGTGCACTCGGGCAAGGGCGCCACGATCGGCAGCGTGATCGCGACCAAGGGCGCGATCATCCCGGCCGCGGTCGGCGTCGACATCGGCTGCGGCATGATCGCGGTGCGCACGTCGCTGACGGCGTCGGACCTGCCCGACGATCTGGCGCCGATGCGGTCGGCGATCGAGGCGGCGGTGCCGCACGGCCGCACGGCCAACGGCGGCCCCGGCGATCGCGGCGCGTGGCACGACCTGCCGACGGCGCAGGCCGAGGCGTGGGCGGCGCTGGCCCCGGGCTTCGCGGCCATCGTCGAGAAGCACGCCAAGATCGGCCGCGGCGTGGCCCCGCAGCACCTCGGCACGCTCGGCACCGGCAACCACTTCATCGAGATCTGCCTCGACGAGCTCGATCAGGTCTGGGTGATGCTGCACTCCGGCTCGCGCGGCGTCGGCAACCGCGTCGGCAGCTACTTCATCGAGCTCGCGAAGCGCGACATGCGCCAGTGGTTCGTGAACCTGCCCGACGATGATCTCGCGTACCTGCCCGAGGGCACCGAGCACTTCGTGGACTACGTCCGCGCGGTGTCGTGGGCCCAGGACTACGCGCGGGTGAACCGGACGCTGATGCTCGCGGCCGTGCTCGCGGCGGTCCGCGGCCTGGGCGCGCTGCCGGCCTTCACCGTCGACGCCGAGGCGGTCAACTGCCACCACAACTACGTCGCGACCGAGCGGCACTTCGGCGCCAACGTGCTCGTGACCCGCAAGGGCGCGGTGCGCGCGGGCCTGGGTGAGCTCGGCATCATCCCGGGCTCGATGGGCGCCAAGAGCTTCATCGTGCGCGGCAAGGGCAACCCCGAGAGCTTCTGCTCGTGCAGCCACGGCGCCGGCCGGGCCATGTCGCGGACCGAGGCGAAGCGGCGGTTCTCGGTCGCCGATCACGAGCTGGCCACGGCGGGCATCGAGTGCCGCAAGGACGCCGACGTCGTGGACGAGACGCCGGCGGCGTACAAGGCGATCGACGCGGTGATGGCGGCGCAGGCCGACCTGGTCGAGGTGGTGGCGACGCTGCGGCAGGTGGTGTGCGTGAAGGGGTAGGGGCGAGGGCCGGGGCTGGAGGCGACTCCAGGCCCGGCCGGTTCTGTTTTCGATCTCGATGTTCTTCGATCGGGAGCCGGACCCCGATCTGGTTTTCCGGCTCCGGCTCCGGTTCCGGTTCCGGTTCCCGACCCCGATCCCGGCTCCGGTTCCGGCTCCGGTTCCGGTTCCGGTTCCCGACCCCGGTTCCGGCTGCGGTTCCGGTTCCCGACCCCGATCCCGACTCCGATCCCGACTCCGATCCGGATCCCGACTCCGACTCCGATCCCGATCCGGATCCCGACTCCGACTCCGATCCCGACTCCGATCCCGATCCCGACTCCGATCCCGATCCCGATCCCGATCCCCGATCCCGATCCGGATCCCGACCCGACTCCGATCCCGATCCCGATCCCGATCCCGATCCCCGATCCCGATCCCGATCCCGATCCCGATCCCCGATCCCCGATCCCGATCCCGATCCCGATCCCCGATCCCGATCCCCGTTCCCCTACGCTCCAAGGACCAATCCCATGTTGACCATCGATGGCGCCCACGGTGAGGGCGGCGGCCAGATCATCCGCAGCGCGCTGGCGCTGGCGCTCGCGACCGGCACGCCGTTCGCGATCGAGCGGATCCGCGCGGGCCGCGCCAAGCCGGGCCTCCTGCGCCAGCACCTGACCTGCGTCGAGGCCGCGCGCGCGATCAGCGGCGCCGAGGTCACGGGCGCGCGGCTGGGCTCGGGCGCGCTGACGTTCGCGCCGGGGCCGCTGGTCGCGGGCGATCACCGCTTCGACGTCGGCTCGGCCGGCAGCACGCTCTTGGTGGCGCAGGCGATCGTGCCGGCGCTCCTGGCCGACGGCCGCGCGTGGTCGCTCGAGCTGGGCGGCGGCACCCACAACCCGGCGGCGCCGTCGTTCGACTTCTTCAGCCGCGCGCTGGCGCCAGTGCTGGCGCGCATGGGCGCGCCGGTGACCGCGACCCTGGACGTGGCGGGCTTCTACCCGGCCGGCGGCGGGCGGGTGCGCCTCGCGGGCGCGGCCGGCGCGCGCCTGGGGCCGCTGGTGCTCGAGGACCGCGGCGCGATCCACGGCCGCCAGGTGATCGCGACCGTCGCGCGGGTGCCGGCCTCGGTCGCCGAGCGCGAGCTCGCGACGGTCACCGAGCGGCTCGGCTGGGATCGCGCGACCGGCGTCGTGGCCGAGGTCCGCTCGCCGGGCCCGGGCAACGTCGTCGCGATCGTGGTCGAGGCCGCGCACGTCACCGAGGTGTTCACCGCCTACGGCGCCCGCGGGATCGCGGCCGAGACCGTCGCCGCGGCGGCGGCGCGCGAGTGCGCGGCGTACCTGGCCACCGCGGCGCCGGTGGGCGAGCACCTGGCCGATCAGCTGCTGGTGCCGATGGCGCTGGGCGGCGGCGGCCGCTTCGTCACGGTCGCGCCGACGCTGCACACGCGCACGCAGATCGATCTGATCCGGCAGTTCCTCGGGGTCGAGGTCGGCGCGGTCGATCGCGGCGACGGCACCTGGCTGGTCACGGTGCCGACGCGCTGAGCTCCCGAGGGCCTGTCGCCAGGTCCTCGCCCGTCGGGGGCAAGCCCCGACGAGGCCCCCACCCGAGACCGCCCGAGACGCGAGACACCCGGCGCGCCGACCGGCGCTCGATCGGCACAACCTACTGGTGCTGAGCGCGCGGCCGCTACTCGGTCGGCGGCCGCAGGATCAGGACCGGGCGCCGGCACGTGCGCAGCACCTTGTCGGCGACCGAGCCCAGGAGCACGCGCGAGAGCCCCGAGCGCGCCCGCGACGCGATCACGACCACGTCGGCGCCCAGGCGCTCCGCGGCCTCGCCGATCGTGACCGCGGCGTCGTCGCCGGCGATCACGTGCGCGTGCACGGTCACGCCGGCCTGACCCGGCGGCGTCAGCGCCAGCAGCTCCCGCTCGGTCTCGGCTGGATCGCGGCCCTCGTGCTCCTCGTCGCGGACGTGGACCAGGTGGACGTCGCCGCCGCGGGCGCCGACGAGCGTGAACGCGTACGGCACGGCGTGGTTGCCGAACTCCGACAGATCGGTCGCGACCACGACGGTCTTGAAGCGCGGCACCACCGCGACGCCGAGCTGGCTGTTGGTCGGCACGCACCAGACCGACTGCTTGGCGTCGTGGATCAGCACCGACGACACCGACGACAGCCGGCCGATGCCGCCCTTCTGGCGGGTGCCGACCACGATCAGGTCGACCTTGGCGGCGTCGGCGATCTCGAGCAGGTGATCGCCGATGCGCCCGAGCCCGGCGCGGAACCGAAACTCGACCGTGCCGGCGCCGGGCAGGTCGCCCAGGCGCCGCTCGAGGTCGCGCCGCAGGAACTGCTCGAGCGTCGGATCGGCGTCGACCATCGACTGGGTCCGCAGGCCGTAGCGGCGGGCGGTCTCGTCGGCGTAGTAGACGTGCCCGGCGACCACGTCGACCGGTCCGAGCGCGCGCAGGCGGTGGAGCTGGCCGATCGCCGGATCGCAGCTGGCCGACTCGTCGAGGCCGATCATCACGCGCAGCGCGCGTCGCCCGGCCGCCCAGGCCTCGAGCGGCGCGGCGTCGCGCACGATCAGCACCGGGATCGTCGCCGACGACACGACCCCGCCCGAGGTGCCGCCCAGCGACATCAGCGAGCGATCGCCGTGGCCGCGCGAGGACACCACCAGCAGGTCGCCGCCCTCGGTCTCGGTGGTGGCCACCAGGGACTCGACCGCGGGGCCGGCGAGCATCTCGATGCGCGCCGCCGGCACCCGGTCGGTCGACGCGGCCGCGATGCAGCTGGCGAGGTGATCGCGGGCGGTCGCGGCCGCGGCGTCGTGGTCGTCGGCGTCGCGGTCGAGCACGTGGGTGATCACGAGCTCGCGATCGCCCCGGAGCCGCGCCAAGGCGAACGCCGCCTTCACCGCCTGGTTCGCGTTGTCGGATAGATCGGTGCCACAGACGATGGTCATGACGCCGCCAATCCTACTCCGCCTGCGCCGGCACGGCCTCGTCCAGGTACGCAATGCGGCCGATCAGCGCCATCAGGCGGCGGCGGGCCGCGGTGGACGCGCCGACGAAGCGGACGCCCATGCCGGGGTCGATCGCGCCGAGGCCGGCGGGGTTGCGCCACGCGACCTCGCCCTCCAGCTCGATCGTGGTGTCGTCGTCGTCGACGATCCGCAGCCGCAGCGCGGTGCCGACCGGCTCGGGCTCGGCGCAGCGGACGAACAGGCCGTCGGCGCTGACCGAGGTCGCGCGCGCGAACAGGTACGTGCCGTCGCAGCGCGGGTCGACCAGCACGTCGATCAGCACCTCGATGCGGGTCGACGAGCGGCGCTCGAGGCCCGACCTGGCGGTGGCGCGGCGGACCATGGCGCGGTCATACCGTGGGCCCGGCCCCGCTCCAAGGGCTCACTTCAGGATCAGGCGGCCGATCTTGACGCGGTTGTTGCTGTCCTTGTCGCCCTGGGACACCGGCATGTTGCGCCAGTTGGGGTTCGAGCCCGTGAAGAAGCCCACGTAGACGGTGTACGCGCCCTTGTTGAAGCTGACGTTGCCGGCGTTGACCGAGAACCTGTCGACGATGTAGTCGCCGGCCTGCCAGAAGCTGGTGGCGCACCGGCCGCGGATCGGGTCGTGATCGCCGTTGAAGCGCTGGCCGCCGTCGAAGTGGGCGAACACCCGCCACGACCCGGCCACGGCCTTCTTGACCCGGTAGAACAGCGTCATCTCGAACGTGTCGCCGCGGCCGACCGCGGCCGGCATCTTGACGCCGATCAGCTCGATCGTGTCGTCGTAGACCGCCGACACCGGCGTGCCGATGTCGGCCGGCGGCGCGCGCAGGATCGCCGTCGCGATCGGGTTGTGGTCGCGGCCGCCGGTGACCTGGTTCGACAGGAGCAAGGTCTGGGTGTTCGAGTCGTCGAGCACGTAGTACTCGAGCCCGTCGGCCTTGGCCTTGTGGATCGCGCACAGCTCGCCGGCCGGGGCCATCGCGAACACGCGCGTCGGCTTGCGCAGGTACGAGATCAGCGCCTCGCGGTTGGCGAGCTCGTCCCAGGCGCCGCCGGCGTAGTAGCGCGGGGCGTTGCCCATCGCGCCCATGATGCCGAGCGTGTCGCCCGGCTTCTTGAGGTCGCGGTACTGCGAGAAGATGTGCTTCGACGACAGGTTCTGCGACAGGCCGCGGTGCCAGCCGTGGGTCCAGAACAGCGCGATCACCGCGAGCATCGCCAGCGCGGCGGGCGCGCCGTAGCGCGCGGTCGCGGCCACGCCCGAGTCCTCGAGCGCGCCGCCGCGCTCACCGGCCGCGCGGCGCGGGCGCCACAGCCACAGGTCGAGGGCGAACGGCAGGGCCGCGCCCAGCCCGAGCACGAACAACCACAGCTTGGTCGGCAGCCCGAGCAGGTGGGCCTGGGTCGGGTACTTGACCGCGTCGGCGGTGCCGAACGTCAGCGAGGTCATGCGCTCGGGGAACGCCTCGAGGTCCTTGCCCAGCACCACCGCCGCCAGCAGCACCGCGAGCCCGGCCACGCTCCAGGCCATGGCCCGGAACCGCGCCGGCTCGGTCTGGGCCTCGGCCCGCTGCTGGTAGAGCTCGTCGATGAAGATGCCGACCGCGACCGCGCCGGCCGGGAACCCGGTCCAGACGACCGGCCCGACCTTGCGCGCGAACACCGCCGCCACGATCCACGCCGCCGCGGCCCACGCGAACACCACCGCGCCGGCGAACCGACGGCGCGCGCCGACCAGCCCGCTCGCGAGCGCGCCCAGCGCGATCAGCACGAGGCCCGCCGCGGGGAACATGCCGAAGCCGGCCTGCTCGAACAGGCCGTCGTAGGTCGACAGCAGGTTGTCGTCCTTGCGCCACAGCCCGCCGAGCGCCGACGACCAGCAGTCGGCGGTGAGGATGCTGTGATCGGCGACCTGCCGCGTGCCCGGGGTGCGCGGGCCGAGGTCGAACACCTGGGCCGCGATCCAGATCGCCAGGCCGGCGGTGGCGATCGTCGCGACCGCGATCGCGGTCGTGCGCCAGGGATCGATGCGCGGCCACGGCGGGCGGACGCGCTTGCGATCGACCGCGCCCCACAGCGCGCGCAGGCCGAGCCCGGCCTCGGGCAGGGCGAACGCGCCGGCGAAGGCGATCGCGGCCAGCGGCGGCAACAACCCGACGAACGCGCCGCTGCCGTGGAACGCCAGGTGCCCGCCCAGGGCCAGCGCCGCGGCGGCCACCGCGAGATCGAGCGCCAGGATGAGGCCGGACCGACGGCGCGGCGCCGCGACCGCGGCCAGGGCGTAGATGATGAGCGTGCCGCCGACCGCGCCGGGCAGCTCGCCGGTCAGCTACCGGGCCTGCAGGCTCCACAGCGGGAAGCTGGTCAGGACCAGCGCGCTGATCGCGGCGGCCCGGATCGACGCCAGGCGCCAGGCGACCCCGAACACCGCCAGCACGCCGAGCAGGCCGATGAGCACCATCGGCACCCGGAGGCCGGCGTCCGACGACGAGACGTGCTTGAGGCCCCAGGCCGCGAGCCGCGGGGTCAGCGTGCGGGCGCCGTTGACGTCGGGCTTGGTCGCGCACGAGGTCATGGTCAGCGGCTGCTGGTAGGTGCCGTCGGCGCGGGCCGCGGCCTGATCGGCCACCCCCATCTCGAGCGGCTCCCACAGCCCCGGCCGGCCCAGCCCCGGCACGAGCACGAGGGCCGCGAACACGACGAGCGCGGCGGCCAGGACGGCCGGATGGCGGACGATCGAAGGCAGACGCAAGCGCCGCGACGGTAAGGAAGATCCGGCGGCAGCGCAAGGTCGGTTACTTGCCGTCTGCGGTCGGCGCGGGGCACACTCGGCCATCGCTGTGGCCGATCGCACGTCCGAGCTCGCTCGCCTGCACCGCCGGGTGCGGATCCGGCGCACGCCCAGCCTGCTGCTGACGTGGCTGGGCCGGTACTTCGTGCCGCCGCGCGCGGTCGCGATCGAGCCGCTGCCGGCGGTGGTCGCGGGCGAGGTCGCGGTCACGTTCGGGGGCCACGCCAGCGCCCTCATCCGCTACGCCGACCGCACGATCGCGCTCGATCCGATGCTGGGCCGCTGGGTCGGCGGGGTCCACCGCGCGGTCGCGCCGGGGCTGTCGCCGACCGAGCTGGCCGCGACCGAGCTGGTCTTGATCTCGCACGGCCACGCCGATCACCTGCACCCGCGCAGCCTCGGCCACGTGCCGGTCACCGCGACGGTGGTCGGGCCCAGCGGCACCGCGGCCCGGCTGGGCCGGCGGTTCGCGCGGGTCATCGAGCTGGGCGACGGCGCCGCGGTCGAGCTCGAGGGCGTCCGGATCGAGGCGTGCGCGGTGGCCCACGGCGGCGACGGGCCGACGCTGGCGTACACGATCGCCGGCGACGGGCCGCGGGTGTTCGCGTGCGCCGACGGCGCCTACGGCCCGCAGTTCGAGGCGATCGGCGCGCGGGCCCAGCCCGACATCGCGCTCCTGCCGATCGGCGGGTTCTGGCCGCGCAGCTTCCGCGCCCGCCACATGAGCCCGCTCGACGCGCTCTACGCGTTCGAGGATCTGCGCGCGCGCGTGCTGGTGCCGATCCACCACGGCGCGTTCGCGCTCAGCTACGAGCGCCTCGGCGAGCCGGTGCGCTGGCTGCGGCAGCTGATCGACGAGCGCGACCTGGCCGAGCACGTGCGCATCCTCGCGCCCGGGCAGTCGGCGGTGTGGCGCGGCGGCGATCGGCTCGGGCGCGGCCGCCGCGACGGCGACGGGCCCGCGGGCGCCGAGCGCCCGGCGCTGCTGGCGGGGCCGTGGCTCGACGACGCGCTCGTGCTCGGCGCCGATGTCCGGGCCTGACGCCGACGCGCGCCGGGTCTGGACCCCGGCGATGGTGCGGGTGATGGTGACGCTCTTGCTCGGCGCGGGCGTCGCCAACCTGTTCGTGATCGCGCCGCGCTTCCTCGGCGCGGCCGGCTACGACAAGCGCGAGATCGGCGTGGTCATGGGGGCGTTCAACCTGGCGTCCTTGGCGATGTCGCCGGTGGTCGCGGCGCTGACCACCCGGCTGGGCTACGCGCGCGTCATCGGCGGCGGCTGCGTGCTCGCGGCGCTGGGCGCCGGGCTGTTCGCCAGCGCCGACGCGATGATCGGCTACGCCGCGGCCCGGGCCATCCAGGGCGCGGGCATGGCGTGCCTGATGATCGGCGCGGCCGCGTACGTGGCCGAGTCGGCGCCGGTCGATCGCCTGGGCCAGGCCCTGGGCGCGGCCGGGGTGCTGACGCTGGTGGCGATGGCGCTCGGGCCGGTGCTGGCCCAGCTGCTCCACGATCACCTGGGCTGGCCGTGGGTGTGGCGGGCCGGGATCATCAGCGGCGCGGCCGGGTGGCTGGTCGCGACCACGCTGCCGCCAGCGGCGGCGCAGCCCGCGCCCGCGCGCGGCGCGACCCGGCCGGCGTGGGCGGCCTTGATCGCCACCGCGCTGGCCGGCGTGGGCTTCGGCTCGATCTGGACGTTCGTCGCCGACTACGGCCCCCGGGTCGGCGTGCCGACGGTGACGCCGTTCTTCAGCGCCTACGTCGTGGCCGCGGTGACGGCCCGGCTCGCGCTGGGCACCCTGTCGGATCGCCTGGGCCGACGCGCGGTCGCCGCGCCGGCGCTGATCGGCCACGGCGCCGCGCTGGTCGGCATGGCGTTCCTCGGCGCCCGCTGGCACCTGATCGCGATCGGCGGGCTCTACGGCCTGTGCCACGGCGTCTACTACCCGACGCTGCAGGCGCTGGTGGTCGAGCGCGCGGGCGGGCGCAAGAGCGCGGCGATCGCGTGGTCGACGTTCGCGTTCGGCGTCGGCCTGGTGACCGCGGCGTTCGGGCTCGGGCCGGTGGCGCGCGCGTGGGGCTACCCGGCGATCTACTGGATCGCGGCCGGGGCCGGCGCGGTCGCCGCGGCGGTGCTCGCGACGTCGCCCGATCGGCGCTGACGCCGGGCCCCGCCATCGATCGGCCCGCGTCGTAGTGCCGGCCCGCGGGGCTGTGCTACACACCGACCCCATGGCCGACCCGGGCCCCGACGTCTCGATCGTCATCCCGATCTACAACGAAGAAGGCATCCTGCGCGAGGCCGTGACCGAGCTGCGCAAGGGCCTGGCCGCGGTGCGCGAGGATCTCGGCGCGCCCGACCTGACCGTCGAGATCATCCTGGCCGAGAACGGCTCGCGCGATCGCACGGTCGACCTGGCCAACGGCCTGGCCGCCGAGCTGCCCGACGTGCGCACCTTCTCGCTGGGCGAGCCCAACTACGGCAAGGCGCTGCGCCGCGGCATCGAAGAGGCGCGCGGCGAGCTGGTGATCTGCGACGAGATCGACCTGTGCGACACCGACTTCTACCGGCGCGCGCTGGCGCTCCTGCGCGCGCGCGGCTGCGACATGGTGGTCGGCTCGAAGGCGATGCGCGGCGCCAAGGATCGCCGGCCGCTGCTGCGCCGGGTCGCGACCCGCGTCATCAACAACATGCTGCGCGTGACCCTCGACTTCCACGGCACCGACACCCACGGCCTCAAGGCGTTCCGGCGCGCGGCGCTCGAGGACATCGTGGCCGCGTGCGTGATCGACAAGGATCTGTTCTCGTCCGAGCTGGTCATCCGCGCCGGCCGCGCCGACGTGTCGATCATCGAGATCCCGCTGCGGATCGAGGAGAAGCGCCCGCCGGCGATCAACCTGGTCAAGCGGGTGCCGGGCGTGATGAGGGGCCTGGTCAAGCTGACCCGGGTCATCCGGTTCGGCGGCGAGCCGTAGCGGCGGCGACCGGCGCCATGGAACCGCTGGTCTCGGTCTCGGTCGATCTCGATCCGATCCCCTGCTACTACCGCATCCACGCGCTGGGCGAGCCGCCCGACGAGCTGCGCGACGCGGTCCTGACCCAGGCGCTGCCGCGGCTGGCGGCGCTGTTCGCGCGCCACGGGCTGCGCGCGACCTGGTTCGTCGTCGGCGAGGATCTCGACCCGGCCGCGGTCGGCCCGGCCCGGGCCGCGGCGGCGCGGGCGCTCCTGGCCGCGCGCGTGGCGGCCGGCGACGAGCTCGGCAACCACTCCGAGCACCACCGCTACGATCTGGCGCGGGCGCCGGCGGCCGAGGTCGCCGAGGAGATCGGCGCGTGCGACGCGCGCCTGCGGGCGCTGACCGGCGCGCCGATCGCCGGCTTCCGGGCGCCGGGCTACGACCTGTCGCCGACGATGCTGGCCGAGCTGGCGGCGCGCGGCTACCGCTACGACTCGTCGATCTTCCCCGCGCCCGGCTACTACGCGGCCAAGCTGGCGGTGATGACGGGCCTGCGGGTGCTCGGTCGACCCAGCGGCGCGGTCGTGACCGATCCGCGGGCGCTGATCGCCCCGACCGATCCCTACCGCCCGGCGATGACGGCGCCGTGGTGCCGCGGCCAGGCGCCGGTGGTCGAGCTGCCGATCGCGGTGACGCCGTGGGCGCGGGTGCCGGCGATCGGCACGTCGCTGCTGCTGGCGCCGCCGTGGCTGCGGCGCCGCTTCCTCGCGGCGATGCGCGGGCGGGCGTTCTTCAACCTCGAGCTGCACGGCATCGACCTGTGCGACGCCGAGCAGGACGGCATCCCCGGCGAGCTGGTCGCGCGCCAGCCCGACCTGCGCCGCACGCTGGCCGAGAAGACCGCGACGCTCGACGCGATCCTCGCCGAGCTGGTCGCGACGCGCGCGCCGGCCACGCTGGCCGAGGTCGCGGCCTCGGTCCAGCGCGGTGCGTGACGCCGCGTGACCCGGCTCAGGGCGTGGCGGGCGCCGGCCCGGTCTCGAGCTTGAACTCGACGCGGCGGTTGCGGGCCCGGCCCTTCTTGGTGCTGTTGTCCTTGATCGGGCGCTCCTCGCCGTAGCCGATCGGCACCAGCAGATCGGCTGAGATGCCCTGGCCCACCAGGAAGTCAGCGACGGCCTGGGCCCGGCGCTGCGACAGGTCCTTGTTGTAGGCGTCGTCGCCGAAGTTGTCGGTGTGGCCCTCGATCGTGACCCGGACGATCTCGCTGTGGCCGCTGATCACCGACGCGACGTTGGTGAGCAGCTTGTACGAGCGCTTCTGGATGATGTCCTTGTCGGTCTTGAAGTAGATGATCTCGAGCGTGTCGATCGTGCCGCCGGTGATCGTCACGAGCTGCTTGTCCTTGCAGCCCTGGTTCTTGACCGAGCCCGGCACGTCCGGGCAGTTGTCGAGGCGATCGACCACGGTGTCGCCGTCGCGATCGGTGTCGGGGCAGCCGGCGTTGTCGACGACGCCGGCCTCGAGCGGGCACCGGTCGACGGCGTCGAGGACCGTGTCCTGATCGTTGTCGGCGTCGGGGCAGCCGTCGTCGTCCTCGAAGCCGTCGACGTCCTCGGGCTCGGTCGGGCAGCTGTCGTTGGGATCGGTCAGGCCGTCGCCGTCGGCGTCGGGGATCGCGTCGGGGCAGCCGTCGTCGTCCTCGAAGCTGTTGACGGTCTCGGGCTCGTCCGGACACTGGTCGGCCGGCACCAGGATGCCGTCGCCGTCGGCGTCGGGGTTGTCGGGGCAGCCGTCGTCGTCCTCGAAGCTGTTGACGGTCTCGGGCTCGGTGACGCACTTGTCGACGTCGTCGAGGAAGCCGTCACCATCGGTGTCGACCACCTTCGCGACCTCGCGCGCGACCGGCGTGCCGTGGCCGGCGCCGAAGAAGACGCCGCCCAGCGCGCGCCAGTCGGGGGTGCCGAAGCCCGAGGCCAGGCCGGCGCCGGTGGCCGCGAACAGCCGCAGGCCGGGCGTGACGTCGTAGCCGACGCCGGCGCGGGCCTCGGCGTGGGTGATGTTGTAGGAGGCGAACGGGTCGCTGGCCTGGGTGGCGAACGAGAGCTCGCCCATCACGTCGGCCTTGCCGATCTGGTACCCGACGCCGGCGCGGGCGAACAGCTCGTCGTCGACCGCGAGGTCGACCATCTGCGCGCTCTTGCGGGCGCGGTAGCCGAGGTTGCCGAGCAGCCGCAGCGGCCCGGCGGTGCGCCCGACCAGCAGCGCCGGCGCCACCGTCACGCCGTCCTCGCCGAGGTAGTCGGAGCCGCCGCTGGTCGGCAGCGTGACCGCCACCGCGACGGCGACGTCGACCGAGCCGCGCAGGAGCGCGGCCTTGGGCGTCAGCGACAGGTCGCCGAACCCGAGGCTCGACAGCTCGCCGGTGCTGGTCGACAGCATGCCCAGCGACTCGGACTGCGACAGGATCACCGGCGCGGCCAGGCCGAGCTCGAACCGCGAGCCGAGCCCGACCGACGCGACCAGATCGCCGCCGACGCGGCCGCTGACCAGCGCGCCCAGGCGGGTGTGATCGGGATCGGTGTCGCGGACCGTGATGGGGTCGTTGGCGTAGCCGAGCCACAGGCCGATGTCGAGGACGAGGTGGCCGGGCGCCCGGGCCGCCTCGGCGCCGAGCACGCCGTCGCGATCCATCGCCAGCCGGAACCGCTCGGCCGAGTAGGCCGACGAGCCGGTGACCTGGGCCGCGGCCGGCGCCGCGGTCGACGCCAGCGCGAGCAGCACCGCGAGGGTGGCCGCGCCGCGGCGGCGCCGGACCACGATCCCGAGCAGCAGCAGGCCCGCGGCGAGCGGCAGCCCGCCACCGCCGCCGCCCGCCGAGCAGCCGCCGGCGATGCTGACGTCGGGCTCGCACGGCTGGCCCGGCGTGGGGCAGGTCCAGTGATCCTCGATCGCGCAGGTCGCGCCGCAGCCGTCGAGCGGCGCGGTGTTGCCGTCGTCGCACGCCTCGCCGCCGATGATCATGCTGTCGCCGCAGATCGGTCCGCACACGCTCGGGTCGCCGGTGCACATCCAGCCGACCTCGACCGCGCAGGTCGGCGAGCAGCCGTCGTCGGCGGCGATGTTGCCGTCGTCGCAGGCCTCGTTGTCGTCGAGGGCGCCGTTGCCGCAGTCCTCGGTGCACACGCTCGGCATCGCGGCGTCGCAGGTCCAGCCCGGCTCCTCCTGGCAGGTCGGCGAGCAGCCGTCGTCGGCGGTGGTGTTGCCGTCGTCGCAGGTCTCGGCGCCGTCGACCATGCCGTCGCCACAGTTGGGCGAGCACGCGCTGGGCGCACCGGTGCACGACCAGCCCGGCTCGATGGCGCAGGTGGTCGAGCAGCCGTCGTCGGCGGTGGTGTTGCCGTCGTCGCAGGCCTCGGCGCCGGCGACCACGCCGTCACCGCACGTCGTCGTGCAGGCGCTCGGGGCGCCGGTGCAGGTCCAGCCGGGCTCGGTGGCGCAGGTCGCGTCGCAGCCGTCGCCGGCGGTGGTGTTGCCATCGTCGCAGGTCTCGGCGCCGGCGACCACGCCGTCGCCGCAGCTGGTGGTGCAGGCGCTGGGCGCGCCGGTGCAGGTCCAGCCGGGCTCGGTGGCGCAGGTCGCGCCGCAGCCGTCGCCGGCGGTGGTGTTGCCGTCGTCGCAGGTCTCGGCGCCCGCCGGGATGCCGTCGCCGCAAGTGGTCACGCACGCGCTGGGCGCGCCGGTGCAGGTCCAGCCTGGTTCGATCGCGCAGGTGGCGCTGCAGCCGTCGCCGCTGGCGGGGTTGCCGTCGTCGCAGGCCTCGGCCCCGGCGATGATGCCGTCGCCGCAGGTGGTCGAGCAGACCGACGGGGTGGTGCCCATGCAGGTCCAGCCGGGTTCGACCGTGCAGGTGGCGGAGCAGCCGTCGCCCGGGTGGTGCCGCCGTCGTCGCAGGCCTCGGCGCCGGCGCGGACGCCGTCGCCGCAGGTGGTCGAGCACACCGACGGTGTGACGCCGGTGCAGGTCCAGCCAGGTTCGATCGCGCAGGTCGCGGAGCAGCCGTCGCCGCTGGTGGTGTCGCCGTCGTCGCAGGCCTCGGCGCCGGCGCGGACGCCGTCGCCGCAGGTGGTCGAGCACACCGACGGTGTGACGCCGGTGCAGGTCCAGCCGGGTTCGATCGCGCAGGTGGCGGAGCAACCGTCGCCGCTGGTGGTGCCGCCGTCGTCGCAGGCCTCGGCGCCGGCGCGGACGCCGTCGCCGCAGGTGGTGGTGCAGACCGAGGGGGTGGTGCCGACGCAGGTCCAGCCGGGTTCGATCGCGCAGGTCGCGGAGCAACCGTCGCCGCTGGTGGTGTCGCCGTCGTCGCAGGCCTCGGCGCCGGCGCGGACGCCATCGCCGCAGGTGGTGGTGCAGACCGAGGGGTGGTGCCGACGCAGGTCCAGCCGGGTTCGATCGCGCAGGTCGCGGAGCAACCGTCGCCGCTGGTGGTGTCGCCGTCGTCGCAGGCCTCGGCGCCGGCGCGGACGCCATCGCCGCAGGTGGTGGTGCAGACCGAGGGGGTGTTGCCCATGCAGGTCCAGCCGGGCTCGATCTGGCAGGTCGCGGAGCAGCCGTCGCCGTTGGTGGTGTTGCCCTGATCGCACTGCTCGGCGCCGGCGCGGATGCCGTCGCCGCAGGTGGTGGTGCAGACGCTGGGGGACCCGGCGCAGGTCCAGCCGGGCTCGATCTGGCAGGTCGCGGAGCAGCCGTCGCCGTTGGTGGTGTTGCCCTGGTCGCACTGCTCGGCGCCGGCGCGGATGCCGTCACCGCAGGTGGTGGTGCAGACGCTGGGTGAGCCGGCGCAGGTCCAGCCGGTCTCGACCTGGCAGGTCGCCGAGCAGCCGTCGCCGTTGGTGGTGTTGCCGCCGCCCTGATCGCAGGTCTCGCCGCCGGCGATGATGCCGTCGCCGCAGATCGGCGTGCAGACGCTGGGGTTGGCCGCGGTGCAGGTCCAGCCCGGCTCGACGTCGCAGGTCGACGAGCAGCCGTCGCCGTTGGTGGTGTTGCCCTGATCGCAGGCCTCGCCGCCGGTGCGGACGCCGTCGCCGCAGGTCGCGACGTTCCAGTCGAGGACGCCGGCCACGTAGAGCATGCAGTCGGTGGGATCGGTCGCGGTCCAGGCTGCGCTCATGAGGCCCGCGGGGATCGTGACCGGGTAGGTGTTGGTGTCCCAGAGCGAGCCGTCAGATCCGCCGAACTGGCCCGTGGCGAGGGTGGGGCCGTTGAAGACCACGGTGCCGCCCGCGGTCTGGCCGTCGCCGACCACCATGTGGAACTGGCCCGCGCTGGCGAGGGGGGCCGCGACGCCGGGGAACGTGTCGGTCGCGACGTCGCCCTGGGTGCTGATCGCGCCGTCGCGGATCATCACGCGGCGGCGATTGCCCGACGCCGGGTTCTGGTAGGTGACGACGAGCGCGACGCCGTCGGTGTCGGCCGCGGCGGCGTTGGTCGACGACGGCAGGCCGGCGATGGTGTAGGTCCCGTTGCCGGTCACCTGCGCCGTGACGTCGGCGCGGAACGTGCTGTTGGTGGGACCCCAGCAGGTGTCGCCGGCGGTGAGCAGCAGCGCGCCCGTGACCGCGGTGGCGTTGATGGTGGCCGTGGTGTCGACCCCGCCCGAGATCGACCAGTAGAGCAGCGCGCGCTGCACCGTCGAGCCGGCCGGGATGCCGGCGATCGTGATGGGCGCGCTGGCGTTGGCGGTCGCGTCGGCGCGGCCGGCCATGCTGGCGCCCTGGGCGACCACGCCGCCGCCGCGCAGCGTGTCGTCGAAGCGCGCGCTGAAGGCGCCGACGACGACCTCCTGCTCGGTCGACGCGAGCCCAGGTGCGCTGGGCTCGTCGTTGCCACAGCCACCGACCAGGAGACTCGAGATCAGGACAAGGCTAGCGCCACAATAGACCCTCATTGCCGCAGTGTCGCCCTCACACATGTATGTATGCAAGCCACCAGATATTGCATCGGCAGAACTACTTCAAGATCGGTCCTGACGCCCGTCGGGACGCGTGCCCTGACGTATCGTCGGCGCGCGTGTCGTGCCGCCTCGCCCTCGCCGTGGTCGCGCTCGTCGGGTGCGCGACGGTGCTGCCGCGGTTCCCCGACGACGTGCAGACGGCGGTGGTGCGCGACGACATGCGCCGGATGGAGACCGCGCGGCTGGTGCTGTACTACCCGGCGCCGCGGCGGGCCGAGGCCGAGCGGGTGGCGGCGCGGCTCGAGCAGTGCGCGGGCGTGCTCGACGCCGCCGCGCCGATCGCCAACGAGCTGACGCGGCGCAAGCTGCGCGTGGTCCTGCCCGAGGCGCCGTTCAACAACGCCTACGTGTTCCCGCCGGCGATCGGCATCGAGGACGTCGCGGTGATCCCGACCGGCGACACGCTCGACTTCGTCACCGAGTTCGGGCTGCCGCCGGATCCGGGCATGACCGGCTGCCACGAGCTGACCCACTACGTCCACGTCCGGCAGATCGCCGGGCTGTGGCGCGTGCTCGACGACGTCTTCGGCGACGTCGCGACGCCCCAGGGCGGGTTCGATCCGTGGTTCCTCGAGGGGCTCGCGACCGTCTACGAGGCCAAGCTCCTGCCCGGGGTCGGGCGGCCGCGCTGGCCGGTGTTCACCAGCATGTTCCACGCCGCCTACGCCGGCGGCGCCGGGCTGACCCCGGGGTCGCTGTCGGAGTACGGGCGCCTGGCGACGCCGGGGCACCACTACCTCGTCGGGACGATCTTCGTCGGCTGGCTGGCCGAGACCTACGGCGACGACGCGCTGTGGCGGCTGATCGGTGAGCAGGCGAGCTCGGCGTCGATCGTGCTCGGCCTCGACGGTCGCTTCGACGAGGTCTACGGCAAGGGCGTCGACGAGCTGTTCACCGAGTTCCGCGGCTGGGTGGCCCGGCGCTACCCGCGGCGATCGCGGCCGGCCGCGCAGCGGATCGTGCGCGCGCTCGGCACCGACGCGCGCTGGGCCTGGGCCGCCGACGGCACCACCGCGATCGTCGATGAGGACGTCGATCGGCCGACCCGGCTGGTGGTCCGGAACCCGGACGGTCGGGTGGTCGACGAGCTCGCGCTCACCGGCGTGCTGCCCGGCCGGACCCTGGCGATCGCCGGCGCGCTGTTGACCACCGGCCTGGGCTTCACCGCCGACGGCCAGACCCTGTACCTGACCGCGCTCGATCTGGGCGCGACCTTCCAGACCACGCGGCTCTTGCGCCTGCGGGTCGGCAGCGGTCGGCTCGAGGAGGTCGCGCGCGACCTGGGCTCGGGCGGCGGGATCGCGCCCGACGGCGCGACCTACTACGCGCTGGCGTCCGACGGCGATCGCTGGAGCCTCGTCGCCTACGACCTCGCGACCCGCGCGCGGCGCGTGGTCTGGAGCGCGCTGCCCGGGCAGTACGCGCTGCGGGTGGCGGTCAGCTTGGACGGACGGCAGCTCGCGGTCAGCGTCTGGGACGGCGGCCAGTACGCGATCTGGTTGCTCGACGCGGCCAGCGGCGCGCGCCTGGCGAGCTTCACCGGCAGCGCCGGCGGGCCGGTCTACGACGCGGCGTTCACGCCCGACGGTCGGGTGGTGTTCCTCGACGCGATCGACGGTCGGTTCCAGGTCGCGGTGGCGAGCGGCGTCGGCGCCCGCGCGATCGTCACCGACGCGCCCTACGGCGCGCTCGAGCCGCGCGTGGTCGGCGATCGCCTGCGGTTCCAGGCCCGGGCCGGCTGGCGCGCGACCCTCGACGAGGTCGCGCTGCCGCCGGCGCTGGCGCCGCCGCTGGCGCCGCCGTCGACGGCGACGCCGCCGTCGGCCGAGGTCGCGGCCCCGCCGGCGGTGACCGTGCGGTCCGATCGCGCGTACTCGCGGCTCGACGGCCTGTTGGTGCCGCGCCTGCGCGTGCCGACGGTGTTCGCGACCGAGGCCTCGACCGCGTGGGGCGTGGCGCTGGGCGGTGGCGATCGCCTGGGCTACCTGCGCTGGGGCGGGGCGCTCTACGTCGACGGCGACACCCACCAGGTCAGCGGCGACGTGACCGTGCTCGACGCCAGCCTGGCGCCGTGGCAGGTGCTCGCGACCGCCGCGCGCCAGCGCTACCGCGTGCAGATCGGCGAGTTCGGCGACGGCGTGCCGGTGGTGCAGGCCGAGGCGGTCGATGCCGGCGCGCTGACCGTCGGCCGGTCGTGGCGCGGCGCGAGCTGGGTCCAGGCCGCGGCGCTGGCCGAGCGCCGGCGCGCGGGTCCGCTGGATCGCACGCTGCGCGGCGCGCAGCTCGCGGCTGGCTACGGCGCGTTCGAGGGCACGCTCTACGGCGGCGCCCGACGCGGCTGGTCGGTCGCCGCTGACGCGACGGTGTTCGCCGAGCTGCCGGGCGACGCGGTCGACGGCCCGACCCGGCCGATCATGATCGGCGGGCGCGCGACCGCGGTCGTGCCGGTGCCGGTGAGCGATCGCTTGACCCTGCACGCGGCCGTGCGCGCGCGGCGCCTGCTCGGCCGGGTCGGCGAGCTGCTCGTCGGCGGCACCGCGCCGGGCACCGTGCTGTGGATCGACCCGGCGCAGACCACGGTGCCGGCGGAGGCGCTGCCGGGCGCGATCGCGCCGGTCGAGCGGGTCCGCGGCCTCGAGACCATCGAGCGCAGCGAGGCGCGCGCGCTGATCGGCGAGGTCGATCTGCGCTACCCGCTGATCCTCGATCGCGGGTGGGCCCACCTGGCGTTCCTGCCGGCGTCGTTCCTGCGTCAGCTCGACCTCGAGCTGTTCGGCGCCGCGGTCTCCTACGCCAGCGGCGCCGACCTCACCTACGGCGCGGCGGTGACCGTGCGCGTGGTGCTGTTCCGCGCGCCGCTGGCCCTGCGTTACCAGCTCGGGCGGCTCGACAGCGACTACTTCGGTCAGCGCACTAGCCAGGTGCTGACGCTGCGGGCCGATCTCTGATCAGCGATCGAGCGATCGATCGGCGAGCGATCCCGCGATCCCGCGATCACGCGATCTCGCGATCAGCAACCTCTCAGCATCGGTCATCGATCATCGCCGGCGCCGACGGCGCAGGCCCAGCGCCCCGGCCAGCGCCGGCAGCACCCAGCCGTCGCCGCGGCCGCCGGTCGAGCAGCAGCCGCCGCCGTCGGCGGTGACGGTCACGACCAGCGCCAGCGCGCCGGCGTGGTCGGCGCCGATCGCCAGCGTGAACGCCTCGGTCAGCTCGGTGTCGGACTCGACCACCGGCGCGATCGCGTCGAAGGTGAACTGCCGGGTGGCGCCGGGCGGGGTCGCGGCCTCGGCCAGCGCGATCCGATCGGGCCCGAGCCAGCTCGGCGCGGTCAGGTCGCTGGCGCGGCCGAGCGGCTCGGCGGTGACCAGCGCGGTGTCGGCCGGCCAGGTCACGGTGCCGGCGTTGCGCACGGTGACCTCGACCGTGAACGTGGCGCCGCTGGCGACGGTGCGCGCGCCGGCGATCGACAGGACCTCGACCGCGAGCGCCTCGGTCGCGCAGCTCGGCCCGAGCGCGAAGCCCTCGGCCGGCGCCATCGCCAGCGCCATCGCGGTCATCGGGCCGTAGTCGCCGTCCTCGTCGATCGGCGTGGCCGGCCGGTTGCGGTTCCACAGCCGCTGGAACGCCAGCACGTCGGTGCCGCGCAGATCCGGCGACGCCAGGTGATCGAAGTGGACGTCGTCGCCGGGCACGTCGTGGGCCCAGCCGTGATCGCCCAGGATCGTGATCCACGCGGCGAAGTTGCCGACGTCGATCGCGCGCCCGCTCTCGTGGTTCGAGCCGCCGGGCGCGGCCGCGACCGGGATGCCGCAGCGCCCGAGCTGGTACCAGCGGTAGAGCAGGTACTGCTGCGCGACCGTGCGGTAAGCCGAGGTCAGCTGCAGCTCGGCGCCGCCGCCGGCCGCGACCGCCGCGAGCAGATCGGCGCGGCCGACCTCGCTGGCGTAGGGCAGGATCGCGCCGCCGGTGAAGACCAGGCCGTTGCCCTCGGGGAACGCGACCAGCTGGCCCGGCACCATGCACCCGACCTCGCCGGCGATCTGCCGCGACAGCTCGAGCACCACGGCGGTCGAGCACGACGTGGTCTCGAAGTCGCTGACGGTCGCGGCGGCGCCGCGCTCGCCCAGCGACGGCGGCTCGGTGCACGCCAGCGCGGTCGCGGACAGGAGCAGGGCGGCGGTGATGCGCATCGGCGACGCCGACGCAAGCCGGCGCGTGATCGTACCGCGTCCGGATCACCACGATCCATCTGATCAGTGTCGCGGCGCCGCGGTTTTGTTGTCCTGGCGATCAGGGCCTGTTACCGGATGTTGGGCATGTCGCCACCGCTGATGATGACCGGGATCCAGCCAGCCAGCGCGCCAGCGCAGGTGTGTGTGCCGGTCGCCCACCTGGGCGTGGCCACGGTGTGGATCGACGGCGACGAGCACGAGATCGCCGCGATCCGCCTGGCGTTCGAGTACGACGGGATCTCGGTCCGCGCCGGCACCCGCGCCGCCGCCACCCCGCGGATCCGCCGCGACGGCGCGGCCGAGGTCGGCGCCCGCCGCGTGCTCGAGGGCCTGGGCGCGATCGATCTGTCGTGCCTCGACGACTGTGACGCCGGCGCGGTCGACTACGCGGTCCGGCTCGATCGCGACGTCCACGCGCTGTGCGGCTTCACCGCCTACGCGCTGCCGCAGCTGCGCACGCTGGGCTGGCGGGTCGAGGTCGCCGCCGACTACCCGTGGCAGACCGTGGCCGAGGACGTGGCCCTGGCCGCGACCGTCGACGCCGACGAGCAGCGCCCCGACTGGTTCAGCCTCGAGCTGGGCATCGACGTCGACGGCCACCGCGTCGACCTGCTGCCGGCCTTGCTCAGCATCCTCGACAGCGCCTCGAGCCTCGACCAGCTCGCGCGCACGCCGCGGCGCTGCATCGCGGTGCCGGTCGGCGACAAGAAGTACCTGCCGGTGCCCCCCGAGCGGCTCCGGATCTTGCTCGCGGTGCTGCGCGAGATGTACCGCGACAAGGACGGCAAGCTGGGCGCGCCGCTGACCCGGGCGACCGCGCTGGCCGAGCTGGGCGCGGCGCTCCACGACACCGGCCGCCCGGTGCGCTGGGCCGGCGACACCTCGGTCCGCGATCGCGGCTACGATCTGGCCCTGGGCCCGCGCGCGACCGCGCCGGTGATCGCCGCCGGCCTGGTCGCGACCCTGCGCGGCTACCAGGAGGACGGCGTGCGCTGGCTGCAGCACCTGCGCGCGTGCGCGACCGGCGGCATCCTCGCCGACGACATGGGCCTGGGCAAGACGCTCCAGACGATCGCCCACGTGCTGCTCGAGAAGGAGGCGGGGCGGCTCGATCGGCCGGTGCTGATCGTCACGCTCACGAGCCTGGTCGGCAACTGGCAGCGCGAGTTCGCGAAGTTCGCGCCGGGCCTGACGGTGGTGCCGCTGCACGGCGCCGCGCGCCACGAGCGCCTGGCCGAGCTCGCCAAGCACGACGTCGCGATCACCACCTACCCGCTGGTGTGGCGCGATCGCGACGTGCTGGCCGCGCACCGCTTCCACACCGTCGTGCTCGACGAGGCCCACGCGGTCAAGAACCCCGACGGCCTGGCCCACGAGGCGATCCGCAGCCTGACCGCCGACAATCGCCTGGCGCTGTCGGGCACGCCGATCGAGAACCACCTCGGCGAGCTGTGGGCGCTGTTCGATCTGGTCAACCCCGGCATGCTCGGCACCGCCGAGCAGTTCAAGACCAGCTTCCGCGTGCCGATCGAGATCCACGGCGAGACCCGCCGCCTCGACGCGCTGCGCGAGCGGGTGCGGCCGTACCTGATGCGCCGGACCAAGGAGAACGTCGCCAAGGAGCTGCCGCCCAAGACCGAGATCGTGCGCTCGGTCGACCTCACCGGCACGCAGCGCGAGCTGTACGAGGGCCTGCGCATGGCCGCCCACGCCGAGGTCCGCCAGCAGATCCGCGAGCGCGGCATCGGCGGCTCGCAGATCGCGATCCTCGACGCGCTGCTCAAGCTGCGCCAGGTGTGCTGCGATCCGCGCCTGGTCGGGGTCGAGGCCGCGCGCGGCGTCACCGACTCGGCCAAGTACGTCATGCTGCTCGACCTGATCGAGCAGCAGCTCGGCGCCGGCCACCGGATCCTGGTGTTCTCGCAGTTCGCGCGCATGCTGGCGCTGATCAGCGAGGGCCTGCTCGGCCACGGCATCGGCCACGTCACGCTGACCGGCGCGACGCCCGATCGCCAGAAGCCGATCGACGCGTTCGAGAAGGGCCGCGCCGACGTGTTCCTGATCAGCCTCAAGGCCGGCGGCGCCGGGCTCAACCTCACCTCCGCCGACACCGTCATCCACTACGACCCGTGGTGGAACCCGGCGGTCCAGGCCCAGGCCACCGATCGCGCCTACCGGATCGGCCAGAAGAAGCCGGTGTTCGCGTTCAGCATGATCGCGGCCGGGTCGGTCGAGGAGCGCATGCTCCGGCTGCAGCGCAAGAAGAAGAAGCTGGCCGAGGCGATCTTCGCCGAGGGCAGCGCCGGCGCGGCCGGGCTGTCCGAGTGCGACATCGACGATCTGCTCGCGCCGCTGAGCTGACGGCTGCGGCAGAATGCCGCGCCGTCGACCTGACCATCGCGACGTAGCGGCCAACACCGATCCTTGCGTCGGAGTTGGCCCGTGGCCAGCATGGAGGCGTGGACAACCCGGGCTGGACCCCGCCGCCTGAGTTCGACGACCTGATGATCATCCGTCCGCTCGGCGCTGGCGGCATGGGCTCGGTGTTCCTGGCGCGCGAGCGTCACCTCGATCGCCTGGTCGCCGTGAAGTTCGTCGCGACCGGCACGCGCGATCCTCACGCGACCGAGCGCTTCCGGATCGAGGCGCGCGCGCTGGCCCGGCTGCAGCACCCCAACATCGTCGCGGTCTACCGGCTCGGCGAGGTCGACGGGCATCCGTACCTCGCGTACGAGTTCGTCGACGGCGAGCGGATCGATCGCCTGCGGCTGCCGATGGGCTGGCCGCAGGTGCTGGCGATCATGCTCGGGGTCGCGCGCGGCCTGGCCGCGGCCCACCACGCCGGCGTGCTGCACCGCGATCTCAAGCCGGCCAACCTGATGCTGGCGCCCGGCGGGGACGTCAAGGTCCTCGACTTCGGGCTGGCGCGGATCTTCGACCCGGCGACCGGCCTGGGTGAGGGCGTCGATCTCGGCGAGGCCGACCCGTACGTGCTGGCGCCGCTCGAGCACACCGCGACCACCTGGGACGCGTCGACCTCGACGCCGTCGGGCCGGCTCACGTCGATCGGCAGCCTGGTCGGTACGCCGCTGTACCTGGCGCCGGAGCTGTGGAGCGGCGAGCGGCCGACGCCGTGGGTCGACCTCTACGCGCTCGGGCTGATCGCGTACGAGCTCCTGCTCGGCTACCACCCGCGCAGCCTGCTGGTCGGCGTCGAGCTGGCGCAGCAGGTGCGCGCCCACGATCTGCCGCGGCTGACCGAGGAGGTGCCGTCGGCGCCGCGGCCGCTGACCGAGCTGATCGATCGCCTGGTCGCCCGGGATCCAGCCGAGCGCCCGGCCTCGGCCGAGGTCGTCCGCGACGAGCTCGAGATGCTGCGGGCGCTGTACCGCCCGTACCTCGGCGGCGCGCTGGCCGAGGCCGCCGACGAGGTCGGCCGATCGTTCGAGCGCCTCAGCCGGCGCGGGATCGCGGTGACCGAGGAGTTCTTCCACCGCTGGTTCGCGGCCGACCCGAGCGTCGTGCCGGTGCTCGCCGACGCGACCGCGTCGCGGCCGCGGATGCTGCTCGGCGCGCTCAAGCTCGCGGTCGAGAACCTGCACGACCCGGCCGGGATGCTGGCGACGATCGAGGATCTCGGCCGGCGCCACGTCGGCAAGGGCGTGCGGCCCGAGCACTTCGCGCCGATGGGCGAGGCGCTGCTCGCGACCCTGGCGGTGTTCGATCCGGCGTGGACCGAGGCCACGCGCCGGGCGTGGACGACCGCCTGGAACGGCGTCGCCCAGATCCTGCGGCGCACGCTCGAGCAGGTCGAGCCGTCGGCCGAGCGGCCGATCGAGCCGTGGCGCTGGGTGCTGCCGCCGGCGCCGCCGCGGACCCGGTGGGCGGTGCGGCCCGGCGGCGACGTCGCCTGGCAGGAGGTCGGCCACGGGCCGATCGACGTGGTCGTGATGGGCGAGTGGCTGACCGACGTCGACGCGACCTGGCGCCACCCGCTCGTGGCCGGGTTCTTCCTCGGGCTGGCCGTGCGCCACCGCGTGATCCTGTTCGATCGACGCGGCACCGGGTGCTCGACCCGGTCGGTGGCGCCGACGCTCGACGCCCACGTCGACGATCTGCGCACGGTGCTCGACGCCGCCGGCGCCGATCGCCCGGTGCTGCTGGCGCTCGGCGACGCCGCCGCGGCCGCGGCCTTGTACGCGGCCACTCGCCCGCGCCGGGTCCGCGCGCTGGTCGTGGTCGGCGGCGGCCTCGCCGACCCCGGCGCGGCCCCGCCCGATCTCGGCGACGAGCTGCGCGCGGGCTGGGGCGGCGCGGTGCGGATCGGCGCGCTGGCTCCGAGCCTCGCGGCCGACCCCACCTACCGCCACTGGTGGGCGGCGCTGTTGCGCGGCGCCTCGAACCCGAGCGACGCCGCCACCTTGCTGGCACGCGCGGCCGCGGTCGACGTCAGCGCAGTGCTGCCGGCGGTCCGGGCCCCGACGCTGGTGATCCGTCGGAGCGACGATCAGGTCTGCAGCGCGGCCGCGGCCCGGCGCCTGGCCGAGCGCATCACCGGCGCGACCCTGCGCGAGCTGCCCGGTGCTGACCACGTCCCGTGGGCCGGCGACGCCGACGCGATGCTGGCGGCGCTGTGCGAGTTCGTCGATGACCTGCCGACCGACCAGAACTCGACGGTCGCGGCGGCGGCGGTGATGGCGATCGCCGACGTCGACGGCGCCGTCAGCGCGCGGGCGCGCTCGCTGGTCGGGGCCGAGGTCGCGCGCCACGGCGGCGTCGGCTTCGGGCCGCGCCCGGGCCTGCTCGCGATCAAGCTGTTCGATCGGCCGGCGCGGGCGCTGGCCTGCGCCCATGCGCTGGTCGCAGCGGCGATCCCGCTGGCGATCGGGCTCGACGTCGGGCCGATCACCGCCGGGCGGGTCCTCGAGGGCGCCGCGATCGAGCGCGCGACGGCGCTGGCGCAGCGGGCGGCGCCGGGCCAGCTGTTCGCGTCGACGGCGCTGTGCGCGCTGCTCGGCGACCAGGCCACGCCCCTCGAGCGGTGTGAGCTCGACGGCGAGCGGGTGTGCGCGTCGCCCGCGCCGCCGGGCCGCGCGCCGACCGGGGGCAGCGCCGGGCCGCGCAGCCACTCGAGCGCGGCCTGAGCCCGCGGTCCGGGCGCGCGGCGCGCGGCGCTACCAGCGGACCAGCGCGACGTCGACCGCCGCGGTGACGCCGACGCCGTGGTCGAGGTCGCCGAGGTCCGCGAGCCAGGCCGCGACCCGCAGGTCGACCCGGCCGTAGCCGACGCCGCCGCCGATCGCCGCCGCGAACCCGACCGAGCTGTCGTGCTCGCGCACGTTCGCGATCGCGACGGTCGTCCGGCGCGCGGCCAGCCCGACCTCGCCGAACGCGAAGCCATGGGCGCGCCCGAGCTCGGCGACCTGGTAGCGGACCCCGCCGACGATCGGCGCCTCGAGCACCCGGCTGGTCAGGCCGTCGGTGGTGACCGCGGCGTGGCCGATCACCGCGACCCGCGCGGTGACGTCGATGGCCGGGGCCACGGCGACCGCGACGGTCAGCGAGCCGCCGGCGCCGAGGCCCGCCACCTGGTCCCAGGCCGCGAACGGCACCACGCCGTCGACGCCGAGGCGCAGCGCCCGCGGGGGCTCCGCGGCGGTCGGCCCGACCTCCGCCACCAGGGCGGCGACCACCAGCGCAGCCCGCATGGCGCGGAGCATATCTGTCCCGGAATCGGGGCGCAGCGGCAGCGGTTGTGCACTTCAGGTGGTCGGTCAACCGCGGGACCGCCTGTGGCATCCTGGTCGTGTAGCCACCGCTCGGCCGGCCCGGGGGGGGCTGGATCGTCCCGGGGCGACCCGCAGCCGTGTCACCACCCGCACCCGTCGCAGCCGTGTCACCACCCGCAGTCACCAACGAGGCCATCGACCGGACCCAGACCCTGGGCCCGCGCGGCGAGGGCGCGGGTGCGACGACCGGGCCGCTGACCAGCGGCGCCGAGCCGGCGCTGGGCGACGACGAGGCCCGGGTCGACGATCGCTACGAGCTCCTGGCGGAGCACGGCCGCGGCGGCCTCGGCCGGGTCATGCGCGCGCGCGACCGCCGCCTGGGACGCCTGGTCGCGGTCAAGGAGCTGCTGCGCACCTCGGACCTGGCCCAGCAGCTGTTCGTGCGCGAGGCGATGATCACCGCGCGGCTCGAGCACCCGGGCATCGTGCCGGTCCACGAGGCCGGGCGCTGGGCCAGCGGCGATCCGTACTACGTGATGAAGCTGGTGTCGGGGCGGACCCTGAAGGAGGTCATGACCGACGCCGGCACCCTCCACGACCGGCTGGCCCTGTTGCCGCACCTGATCGCGGTCGCCGAGGCGGTGGGCTACGCGCACAGCGAGCAGGTGGTGCACCGCGATCTCAAGCCGACCAACGTGCTGGTCGGCGAGTTCGGCGAGACGGTCGTCATCGACTGGGGCCTGGCGCGCGATCTGCGGGTGGTCGACGCGGTGCCGATGGCCGACGCGGTCGCCGGCAGCCCGGTCGGCGTCTGCCCGACGGTGACCGGCCGCGTGGTCGGCACGCCCCAGTACATGTCGCCGGAGCAGGCCCGGGGCGAGGCGGTGGGGCCGGCCGCCGACGTCTACGCCGTCGGCGCGATGCTCTACGAGCTCCTGGCCGGCCGGCCGCCGATCGAGGGCGACTCGGTCAAGAGCCTGCTCGATCAGGTCCACGCCGGGCCGCCGCGGGCGCTGGCCTCGGTCGCGCCCGAGGTGCCGGCCGATCTCGAGGCGGTGGTCACCAAGGCCATGGCGCGGTCGGCGCGCGATCGCTACCCGACCGCGCGCGAGCTGGCCGCGGATCTCAAGCGGTTCCAGACCGGGCAGCTGGTGACCGCGCAGCGCTACGGCACGTGGCGGCTGCTGCGCCGCTGGGTCGTGCGCCGGCGGGGCTACGTGGCGATGGCGGCGATCGCCGGGGCCGCGATCGCCGCGGTCGCGATCGCGATGCTCGTGCGGGTGTTCGACGAGCGGCGCGTGGCCGAGGCCCGGCGGGCCGAGGCCGAGGTGGCGCGGGCGGCGGCCGAGGCCGGCGAGCACGAGCTGATCGCGGCCCAGGCCCGGGCAGCGCTGGCCACCGATCCGACGACGGCGCTGGCCTGGCTCAAGCGCTACCCGATCGGCGCAGCGACCGCGGCGCCGTTGCGGACGCTGATCGACGAGGCCGAGGCCGCGGGCGTGGCGCGCCACGTCTGGCCGCTGGGCGATCGACCGCGCGGGCTGGCGCTGTCCCCCGACGGGCGCCGGGTCGCGGTAGGCCAGAGCGACGGCTACGTGCGGGTCTACGACACCGACACCGGCGCGGTGCGGCTGCTCGGCGACGGCGGCGCGCCGATCACCGCGGTGGCCCAGAGCGCCAGCGGGGCCGAGCTGTACGTCGCCGACGCGCGCGGTCGCCTGGCGATGCTCGACGCCGCCACCGGCGCGCGCACCGAGCTCGCGGCGATCGCCGGCACGGTCGAGGGCCTGGTCGGCCTGCCCAGCGGCGCCGTCTTGATCCACACCGCCGATAGCTGGCTCCTGCGCGACCCGCGCACCGGGGTGGTCGCCGCGCTGTACCCGGCCGGGCGCAAGAACGAGCACCTGACCGAGGCGATCGATCGCGCCCGCGGCGAGGTCCGGGTCGGCCACGGCGCCGACGGTGGCGTGCGGGTCTGGCGCGGCGATCGGCCGGCGGCGCTGGTGGCGACCGTGCCGGGCATCCCGCACCACCTGGCGGTCACCGCCGACGGCAAGGTCGCGCTGGTCGCGACCACCGCGGCGCTGTACCGGGTCGACCTGACCGCCGGCGCGGTGGCGCGGATCCTCGACCTGTCGGCCGAGCTGTACCAGATCACGATCGATCACCACGACCGGCGGGCCGCGGTGGTCGGCAAGGGCAACGACGTCTACGTCGTCGACCTCGCGACCGGCGCGGTCGACGTCAAGCGCGGCCACAAGGACGGCGTCTTCATGGCGGCGTTCGACGAGCGCGGCGATCGGCTGGTCACCGCCGGCGACGAGGGCACCGTGCGGGTGTGGGACCTCGGCACCGGCGACGTGCGCGAGCTGCGCGGCCACAAGGACGACGTCGTGACGGTGGCGATCGCCAGCGACGGGCGCACCGTGCTCAGCACCAGCTACGACGACACGATGCGGCTGTGGCGGCTCGACGATCGCCGCACGACCGTGGTCGGGCCGCTCGACGACGTGCGCGCGGTGGCGGCGATGGGCGGCGATCGGGTGCGGGTGCTGTCGGTCGGGGCCGAGGCCCGGGTCGTCGACATCGATCTGGCCACGCGCGCGACCGAGGTGCTGGTGAGCACGCCGACCTCCGGCACGATGCTCAACTTCCTGTCTCCGGACGGGCGCTCGGCGCTGTTCCGCCGGAGCCCGACCGAGGCGATCCTGTGGCGCGACGGCGTGACCCGCACGCTGCGGTTCTCGACCGAGATCGTCTCGGCCAAGGTCGCGCGCGACGGGCGCACGGTGATCGGCGTCGACGAGGCCGGCGTGGTGACGCGCCAGGACGAGCGCGGCACCTTCCGCCTGGCCCAGGCGTCGCCGGGCGCGGCCGCCGGGCCGTCGTCCGACGGCCGCACCGTGCTGGTGCGCGATCGGCTGGGCTTCCGCGTGCTCGATCTCGAGACGGGCGCCGAGCGCGCGGCGCTGGGCCGCGCCGAGCTCGGCCTCAACGAGACGGCGATGGCGTGGTTCCTCCCCGACGATCCGCGGGTGGCGATCACCGGCAACCCCGACGCCGACGTCGGCATGCGGGTGTGGGATCCCGGGCGCGGCACGCTCGTCACCTTGGCCGACTCGCGCTACGCGCACCCCGGCATCGTCGTGTCGCCCGACGGCCGCTGGCTGGCGGGCGGGGTCGAGAGCCGGGCGCTGCGGCTGTGGGACGCCGCGACCGGCGCCACCCGCACGACGCTGCGCGGCCACCGCGACGGCGTGTTCGCGCAGGCGTTCTCGCCCGACGGCACCCGGCTCGCGACCGCCAGCTACGATCGCACGGTGCGGATCTGGGACCTGGCGACCGGCGACAGCCGGGTCCTGTCGGGGCACGTCGGGCCGGTGTGGAGCGTCGCGTGGCTCGACGACGGGCAGGTGGTGTCGGCCTCAGCCGACGGCACGGTCCGGCGCTGGGCGGTGCCGCCGCTGCCGGCCGCCGACGCGCGCGAGCTGCGTCGGCGGCTCGACGCGCTGACCGCGGTCGAGGTCGGCGACGACCACCGCGCGCTGTCGCCGGTCCGGCGCTAACGTAGCGCGACGCGCTGGCGCGGCGTTCCAGGCCTCGCCGCCGCTACTGGACCGCGACCGCGACGGTGCCGGTGATGGTGGCGGTCATCGCCGTGGTGCCGGCGGGGCACGTCACGCGCAGCGGCAGCTGGCCGTTGATCGTCATCGCGTAGCCGGCGGGATCGGCGCCGTCGGCGCAGTAGCCCGCGAACGTCGCCTCGCCGATCGGCGTCAGCGTCGGGTCGAGCGTCGCGGTGCAGCCGCCCGCGAACGTCGCGCTGGCGTCGATCACCTGGACCCGATCGGTGGCCAGCGGCGGCACCCGGCTCGGCGCCAGCTGCGATGAGCTCGGGCCGAGCAGATCGGGGCGCGGCAGGCACAGCGTCAGGGCCGAGCCGCCGTCGACCTGGGTGCCGTGCACCGACACGCTGATGACCCCGCTGCCGGCGATCGTGCAGTCGTTGTTGGCGGACGCGGTGAACCCGCCGTAGGTCACCGCCTCGGTGCCGATGCTGACGATCATGCCGTCGGCGGGCGCGGCGCCCGGGCCGCAGACGGCGTCGTCGGAGCAGGCGCCCGCGGCGAGCACGATCAGCGCGGCGGCGACGGCGCGCACGTCAGTACTCGAGCGGCAAGGTGAGGGCGGCATGGGCGATCGTGGCGTTGCCAAAGGTGTGGTCGGCCTGGATGTAGTACTCGAGCATGACCTCGGCGCGCACGTCGGCCCATCGATCTTCGAGCCCGAAGGTGGCGCCGGTCACGCCGAGCCGCGCGGCGAGGTTGTGGGTGGTCAGCTGAGACAGCTTGGGATCGGCGCTGAGGAACGGCTGCGCCTCGGTGTACGACCCCTGCCAGAAGTCGGCGCCGGTCTGGCGGTGGTAGCGGTAGCCGGCGCCGAACCAGACGGTGTCGCCGGCGTCCTGGATCACGCGGACCTCGGGCGTGTGCGCGAGGATGCCCCAGTCGTCGCGGTACAGGCGGTAGCTGGCGACGACCGTGGTCGCGGTGGCCGGCACGAACCGCTTGAGCACGACCGCGGCCGCGTGGCGCGTGCGCGCGCTCGGGTGGCGCTCGAGGGTCGGCGACCCGGCGACGGCGACCTGGCGGTACGGGTTCTGCTGGAAGCCGTCGAGGTAGCTGAGGTCGTAGACCAGCGAGGCGGTCGTGTTCTCGCCCAGGATCTGCGACGCGCTGGCCGAGATCAGGTACGAGTCGAGCGTGCCGGCGACGCGCATCATCGTCGCCGCGCCGGCGTTGGTCACGTCGTCGCGGCCGACGCCGAGGGTCAGGCCGACGGTGACGTTCTTGTCGAACAGCTCGGCCTGACCGCGCACGGTACCGAACGCCGACTTGTAGTCGGGCTCGCTCGAGTAGCGCGCGGTCGCGGCGGCGGTGTAGCGGCCGAACACGTGGGCGTAGCCCAGCCCGCCCTCGACCCGCTTCTCGTCGAAGGCGCTGGCCGAGGCCGAGGCCGAGGTGATCGCGTCGACCAGCAGGTGCGCGTCGACCGTGCCGTGGTCACCGACGTCGAACCGGCCGTCGAGCATCGGCTGCTCGACCCGGGTCGCGCGCTCCTTGTAGTAGACGCCGCGCATCGTCAGCTCGCCGTCGGCCCGGGCCGCGTCGACGCCCGCGAGCCCGAGGGCCGCGACGACGATCACCGCGATCCGCCGCATCAGTTGCACCCGCAGCCGCCGCCGGGCTCGCCGGTGCCGCCGTCAGCCCCCTCGCGCGCGCCGTGCTGGTGCTGGGTGAACCGGGCCTCGCCCGGATCCCGATCGGCGGTCATCGAGCGCCGGGCCAGGTTCTGACGCTCGTGCGGTCGCACGACCGCGCACCCAGAGAGCAGTGTGATGCCGAGCACGACGACAAACAGACAGCGCGACACGGCCGGCATCCTACCCGGATTCGGGCGGCGCCGGGCGGCACCGTCGGCGCTCATCGGCGGCGTGTTGTCGCGCCGGCGTGGTATCAACGGGGCGGTGGGATGCCTCCGCGCGCGCGTTGCGATCGCCGCTGGCCTGATCGGGCTGGCCGGGTGTGGTGCGTCGACGACGCCGGCCGTGACCGCGCGGCCCGAGCGCGACCCCGCGGCGCCGGAGGACCTGACGATCGACGCGGGCGAGGTCGCGCTGACCGGCGTGCGGTTCGAGCCCGAGGCGATCGCGGCGCCGTCGATGCTGCTGGTCCACGGCACCCGGACGCCGTCGCTGGAGCGGCTGCGCTCGTCCTGGGCCAAGACCCGCGCCGACCGGCGGGCGTCGGTCGCGCGGCGCACGCTCGACGGCGAGCTGCTCGTGACCGCGCTGTTCGAGGCGGCGCGCACCGACGCCGCCCGGCGCGACGCGCTCCTGGCCGAGGCCCGCGCGGCGGTCGCGGCGCTGCACAGCCTGGCGCCGGGGGCGACCGACGAGACCACGCTGATCATGGGGGCGGCGCTGGCGTTCGCCACCGGCGACCCGACCGGGGCCGAGCCGTACCTGACCGAGCTGGCCCAGCGGTTCGCGGATCGACCGGGCGGCGCGATGGCGCGGACCCAGCTGGCGTTCGCGCGCCTGCGCGACGGGGACGACGCGATCGCCGGGGCCCTCGTGGGCGACGCCACGCCGACCGCGGCCCAGCCCGAGCTGGCCTACGTGATCGCGTGGGTCCGGTTCCGGGCCGGCGACGGGCCCGGCGCCGCGGCGGCGATCACGCTGGCGGCCCAGGGCTGGACCGTGGCCGCGGCCCAGGCGGCGATCGATCGCGACTTCGTGGTCATGCACGCGCGCAGCGGCCTGCCGCTCGAGACCGCGGTCGACGCCGTGGCGGCGGTCACCAGCGACGCGGCCCGGCGCCACGCGCTCCTGTACCAGCTGTCGACCGCGGCGGCGTTCGCCGGTCGGCCCGACCTCGCGCGCGGCGCGCTCGACGCGGCGCTGGCCGCGCTGCCGGCGCCGCCGACCGAGCTGTTGCCGTCGGTGCGCTTGCTGCAAGCCGAGTACGTGCGCCGGGCCGGACGGATCGACGACCTCGCCAGCGCCTGGCGCGCGGCGGTGGCGGCGGTCGGGGCGTGCTCGGGCTGCAGCGCCGACGATCGCCAGGCGGTCGGCGACGGCCTGGCGGCGCGCGCGGTCGAGGCCCACACGATCTTCGCGACCTCGGGCGATGCGCGGTACCAGCGCGCGGCCGCCGAGCTGTACCGGTTGTTCGCGGCGCTGCCCGACGTTGCGAGCCGGCGCGATCACGCGGCGGTCGCGCAGTACGCGGCCGACTTCGCGCGGGTGCGAGCGCCGGCCGACGGGGCCCAGTACCGCGACGCGCTCAAGGTCCCGCTGGCGCTGCGCCAGCAAGAGGTGCTGGCCTGCTACGAGGCGACGCTGCAAGGCACGCCCGCGGTCGGCGGCGCGCTGACGCTGGTGCTCGAGATCGACGCCGCGGGCGCGGTGATCGGCGCGACCACGGACCCGGCCCGGGGCGCCGAGGGGCTGGCCCAGGTGGCCGGCTGCGTCGAGGAGCGCGCGCGGGCGTGGCAGCTGGTCGCGCGGTCGCGGCCGGGCACGGCGCGGGTGACCGCGCGCTACGTGCTCGGCGCCAGGCTCTGATCGTCGACGCGGCCGCGCCGGAGCGCGCCGTGATCCGCGAGGAAGCGCCGGGCCAGGGCCACGCGGTGGCCGTGGGCGTGATCGATGGCGTGGGCGAGCGGATCGCCGGCGTGGTCCAGGAAGCCGTGGAGCGCGCGGGCGCAGGTGGCGAGATCGCCGGCGCGGTGGGCGGCGGCCGCGAGGTTCCAGTGGTGCAGGGGCCAGGCCGGCTCGAGCCAGGTCGCGCGGGTCAACGCGGTGACCGCGGCCGGGAAGTCGCCGAGGGCGAAGCGGCAGAGGCCGAGGTGAGCGTGGGCGTCGGCGTCGTCGGGGCTGACCGCCGCGCAGTGCTCGAGCAGCGGGCGGGCGCGGGCGGGCGCGCCACCGGCGAGCAGATCGATCGCCCGGCCGAGCAGGGCGCCGCGGTCGGCGCTGGTGGTCGTGCCGAGGTGGCTGTCGGCGAGGCCGAGCAGGTCGCGCCCCAGGTAATACGGTGACGGCAGCGCCTTGCCGGCGGCGACCGCGCGCCGCGCCGCCTGGGCGATCACGCGCTGGGCCGCGGCGGTGGTCAGGGCGAACCGGGCGTAGCCGTCGGCGGTCAGCGGCGCGACGATCGCGTCCTTGACCTGGCGCGGCGTCGTGTCGTCGTCGTAGCGGACCGTGTCGAGCGCCCCGTCGCTGGTGCACAGCACCGCCAGCGAACGCCAGCGCGGCTCGCCGGTGACCCGACGGGCGACCGCGATCACGATCCGGCCGTCGCGGTGGCGCAGGCCGATCAGCAGCGCCGGGCGTCCGAGCGCGCGGGCGGGCAGGCGCGGGCCCGGGGGCGGCGTGGTGAGCCGCAGCGGCGCGGTGACCCGGGACAGCTCGCCGCGGGCGGCGACGTCGAGATCGACGCGGGCCGCGAGCTCGTCGCCCAGCTCGCGGGCGCGCTCGGGGTCGGTCTCGGAGAACGCCTCGACGAACTCGACCAGCTGCTCGGTGCCGAGCCGCGACATCAGGAGGTCGGCGGCGCTGGCGACCTCGGCTGGGGTGGCGAGCTGACGCGCGAAGCGTTCGAGCGACTGCTGGTGCATCTGACGCGGGTCCTGGAACCGCGCGGTGGTGGTCTCGTCCCCGAGTTCGGCCAGCAGGGCCAGCGCCGCGAACTTGGCGTCGTCGGCGCTGTCCCGACCGGCGAGGGTGCGCAGCTCGATCTTGACGCGCTCGTCGGCGACCTGGGCGATCGTGCGCAGGAGCTCGATCGCCCAGGTCCGGCGCTCGGGGCCGCCGGCCAGCTCGCGCGCGCACAGGGGCACGGCGGTCGCGCCGAGCGTCCGGGCCAGCGCGCGCAGGGTCGCCTCGTCGGCGCGCGTCCGGGCCGCGCCGAAGCTGGCGCGCAGGCGGTGCAGGTCGACCCACGACCGCGAGATCCCATCGGGCCCGGACACCTGATCACGGTACGAGGCTCGATCGATCCGGTCAACAGCGGGAGAGATCCGGACCCCGGCGGGGTGGCTGGCGTGTCCGGGGCCAGGGCGTCCGCACGGTGTCCGGGGCTGTCCGGTTGTCCGACGGCGCACGCGGCGTGCCGAAGCTGGCGCGCTCGGGCAGGCGTGCTTACCTGACCGCGCGGAGGTGGTCATGACGAGCCAGGTAGGTGAGGGAGAGGGTGAGGGCGCGCGCGACTGGCAGGCGGCAGATCGTGCGCTGCGGAGGATCGCGGCCCTGCGAGCGACGCTGAACGCCGAGGAGGCGGTGTGGCTCCGGACCGCGCGCGCCGTCGGACTGCATCGGCATTTCGGGTACGGGTCGCTGCTCGAGTACCTCGAGCGGACGCTCGGATATCCGCCGAACGTCGCGCGGGAGCGGCTGCGCGTCGCCGACGCGCTCGCCGAGCTGCCGGCGACCGCCGCGGCGCTGGCGGCGGGGACGGTCCCCTACTCGGCGGTGCGCGAGCTGACACGGGTCGCGACCAGCGGGACCGAGCGCGCCTGGCTCGACGCGATGGCCGGCAAGACCGTGCGCGAGATCGAGGGGGCGGTCGCAGGGCGACGACCGGGTGACCTGCCCGAGAGCACGCCCGACCCGGCGCATCGGATCCATCGGCTGCGGCTGGAGCTGTCGGCCGCGACCTTCGCGCTGTTTCTTGCGGCCCGGCGTGCGCTCGAGGAGACCTGCGGGCAACCGTTGACGGATGACGACCTCATGGCGGCGCTGTGTCGTGGGCCGCTCGGGGACGGATCCCACGTGGGATCTGCGACGGACCAGCCGGCCTACCAGATCGCGGTCACGACCTGTCCAGACTGTGGTCGTGCCTGGCAGGACGCGGCCGGACGCACCGTCGAGATCGCGCCCGCGGCGGTCGAGCAGGCGAGCTGCGACGCCGAGGTACTCGGCCGGGTCGACGGGGCCGAGCCGGCGGTCGCGACGCGGACGATCCCGCCGCGCGTTCGGCGCGCGGTGGTGCGTCGCGACCGTGGCCGATGTGTCGTGCCAGGCTGTCGCGCGTCCCGATGGCTCGACGTCCATCACCTGCGCCCGCGAGCCAGCGGTGGCAGCCACCTGCCCGAGAACCTCGCGGTCGTATGCACGGCGCACCACGCGGCGATCCACGACGGGCGGCTCGTGGTCACAGGGCGCGCACCGGGTGCCCTGGTGTTCACGCACGCCGACGGGCGGCCGTACGGCGCGCCGCCCGCGGCACCACCGTCGGCATCGGATGACGTCGCGGCCGAGGCGCGGCTTGCGCTCACGACGCTGGGGTACTTGCCGCAGCAGGCCCGGGTGGCGATCGACCGGGCCCGATCCCACGTGGGAGGTGCGACGACGCTCCCGGTCCTGGTACGTGCGGCGCTGCGGGCGTGTTGCACGACCCCGGTCGTCCGACCGAACTCGAGCGCGTGACCCGGTCAGCCCGGTCAGCCCAGGTCCTTCACCCAGAACACCATCGCCTTGCGGGTCTCGCCCGGCTCGTCGACATCTTTCCAGGTGAACCCACCGACGACGTCAGGCCGCCGGACGAAGCCGCGCTTGCTCCAGAACCGATCGAGCGGGACGTAGTCCGCCGGCCGCCGCGGGTGGTCGGTCGGTCGGTCGACCGCGCAGAACGCCGCGGTCCGATAGCCGCGCGTGCGCGCGAAGGCTTCGCGCTCATCGAAGAAGCGGTGGCCGAGCCCGCGACCGCGGTACTCGGGGCGGAGCACGGACTCGCCGAAGTAGTAGACGGTCGCCGGATCGTATCCGGCCGCCACCAGTGGTGGCGCGACCTCGTCGCCGTGCGAGCCCAGCGGCATCGCGGTTGCGGCGCCGACCAGCTCGTCGCCGGCCCACGCGATCGCTACCAGCGTGTCGGCGGCGGTCGCGTACGGCGCCAGGTACCGCTCCTCGTACTCGACGTCACCGTCGTAGAGATACGGCCACTCGTGGAAGACATCAATCCGCAGCACCGCCAGCGCGGCCAGGTACTGGCCGATCGCTGCGCCGCACACCGGCTCGACGCGCAGCGCGGTCACTTCACCTGCTCCAGCCACGCCGTCAGGTTGTAGAAGTTCGTGACCCGGGCGATCACGCCACCGCGGAGCTCGAAGAACGCGCCGCCCGGCAGCACGTAGCGTTGCCCACGCGCCGGCGGCAGACCGGCGTCGGTCCCCACGTACTCGCCGTGGACCGTCCACTCAGCCGCGAACCGGTCGGCGCGGCCCGGCGTGGCCATCACCACGATGTCCTCGAGGCGCTCACGGTAGCAGCGGTTCATCCGCTCGAGGAACGTCCGGAACGCATCCTTGCCGACCTCTCGGCCGCCCTGGTTGAGGTCGTGGGCGACGTCGTCGGTCAGGTGGCTGAGCATGCCGTCCCAGTCGCCCGCGTTGAACGCCGCATAGTACTGCTCGATGGTCGCGGTGGTCATCGCCTCACAGTACGCACCGTCATGACGGTGCGCTACGGTCTGTGCATCCTCGGTGCGGACCCGGCCGGCCTCGCCGCCGCCGCCCGCGCCGACGACCTCGGTCTCCGCGCTGCGCCAGTCGCGCCGACGCCCCGGGCGTAGCGTCGAGGCCGGTCACGGCGCCGCGAGCACATGGTCCCAGTCGAGCGTGGTCACGTCTGGGAGGTCGACGCCGAGCCGGGCCTCAATACCTTCGCGTTCGTGGGCGCACGGCGCGCCGGTCTCGTGATCGACCGTGCGCACCGTTCCGCGAGCGTCGTTCATCATGCAGCCTGCCACCGAGTTGTCGTGGTCCAGCCCGAGCGCGTGGCCCAGTTCGTGGGTCGCGACCTTGACCGTGCGCATGAGCGACGTACGCGCCGACACGCGTCGCTTGGTACGGAACGTCGAGATCACGGCCACCTGCGAGTCCAGGTACGCAAGCCCGAGGATGCCCCAGTCGGCGTGCTGGTCCTTGGTGACCGAGATGTCGACTGTGGCGACGCCCAGCACCAGCGCGCATCCGGACCTCGGGACGACCTCGGCCACCAGGTGATCGAGCAGCTTGTCGGCGCGATAGCGCTTGCGCGGCTCGTAGTACGCCGCCGCGGGCAGCGGCCGCGGCGGCAGGGTCCGCGTGGCGAAGCCGTAGGCCGCGGTCACGCCGCGCTCGACCGAGGTCAGCGCTCGTTGATCGACCTTGCCGAGCGGTTGCAAGCACACCGTCACGTCGGCGGGGCGCGTACCTGCGCTGAATCGAGTCGGTGGCGCGGCGGTCGCTGGCGCGGCGACCAGCATCACGGCGGCGATCATCAGCGATCCAGCGGGACGATGCACGGCTTGAGGATCCCACGTGGGATCTCAGGAGCAACCACGACCCGCACATGTGCCCAGAATCAGCGGCCCGCGGCCGAGCCCGCGTCGGTCCGCCAACCGCCAGCCCTATCGCGGGCCGACCTGGCGCCAGCCCAGCACTAGCGCGTGACCGCGTCGACCGCGTCGCCGCTGGTGAGCTCGATCGCGCCGTCGATCGGCGTCGGCGCGATCCGCAACAGGTCGCCGCGCCGGGCGCGCTCGATCGCGCGGTTGCCCGGCGCGCGATGCCGCCGCAGCAGGCGGACCGCGACCCAGCCTGCCTCGCCGCACACGGTCAGCTCGACCTTGCCCTTGGGGGCGCGCGGATCGTCGATGACCCGCCAGGCCGCCGAGGCCGCCGGGGCCGCCGAGGGCCGGGCCAGCGCGAGGAACGCCAGCTTGGCGTCGCCGTCGCGCAGGCCGGTGACCGTGGCGAGCTGGCGCGCCCGCGGCGGCAGCTCGGCCGGGCGGTGGTCGTGGCACCAGTCGCGCTCGTCGGTCAGCGCCGGACACGGCGCGCCGCGACGCGTGCACGGCGCCAGCACCGTGGCGGTGCCACCCGCGATCAGGCCGTCGCGGATCGCGTGGAGCCCGCGCGACGTGTCCCGCAGCGCCGGCTCGATCACGATCGCCACGCCGGCCGGCGCCAGCCCGGTGACCAGCTGCGCGACCAGCGCCGCGCCGTCGGCCAGCTCGTTGATCACCGTTCTGGCGACGATCAGATCGTACGTCCCGCGCGGCAGCGGCGCGGTGACGTCGTGGTCGCGCGCGCTCAGGTCGCACGCGATCCCGACCGCCGCGGCGACCTCACGGATCGCGGCGCCGCCGATCGCCAGCGCGTCGGCGTCGCGATCGAGCAGCGTGACCGTCAGCCGTCCGGTCCAGCGGCGCGCGCCGAGGAAGGTCACGAGCCCGAGCGTCATCGCGCCGCAGCCGGCGCCGACGTCGAGCACGCGCACCTCGGGACCGTCGAGGAACCCGGCCGGCGCGCGGCCGGCGATCAGCTCGGCCAGCGGCACGTGCAGCTTGCCGGCGTCGGCGACCGTGAAGAACAGCGCGCGGGCCGCGAGGTCGGCGGCGGCGGCCACCCCGCCGCTCGGTCCGCGCAGCCCCTCGCGCGCGGTGGTGTAGCGGCGCGAGCGCTCGAGCACGGCCGCGGTCAGGGCCGGTCCCCCCAGCACCGCGGCCGGCAAGCGCGCCCGCGCCGCGTTCCACAGCGCGTCCTCGACGATCACCGGCGTGCGGGCCTCGAGGGTCACGGCGCCAGCACCAGCGTGACCGTCGCGTCGTCGTCGGCCGCGACGGTCACGGACCCGGACGCCGCGACCGCGGCGTGGCCCGCGCGCGCCGGCAACCACGCGCGCACCGGGTAGGTGCCCGGCGGCACCGCGTCGAAGCGCACCACGCCGACGTCGTCGGTGACCGCCACGTACGGGTGCGGCGGCGCGATCACTACCGCGGCGTCGTCGCGCGCACCGTCGAGCGCGACCGCGATCGCGCCAGCCTCGGGCAACGCCACGGCGACCGCGTGGCCCAGCATCGGCAGGTGCGCGCGGGCGCGCAGCGCGGCGGTCGCGGGCCTGTCCCACGCGGGCCCGAGCGCGGTCGCGACGACCGTCTGCGCGGCCTCGTCGGCGCTCTCGATGATCAGCGCGTCGCCGAGGCCCGGCGCGACCACCGCGGCCGGCGTGATCGTGCAGTCGCGCGCGGTCAGGCGCACCGGGCCCGCGGGCGGTGCGGCCTTGCCGGCGCCGACGTCGATGATCACCACCGCGGCCGCGACGCCGTGGAGCGTGCCGATCCTGACGCGTGGCGGACGCTCGCCGCCGCACGCGGTCCGGCCCGGCGACCGGCGCAGCGCGGCGGACGCGGTCGGCCACTCGACGGTCACCCGCACCGTGCCGGCGTGGGCCGTGTCGATCACCTGGTAGCCGGGCGCGGTCCCGGCCCGCGGCGGCGCGGCGTCGGTCGCGATCGCCGCCGGCGGTGCGTCGAGCAGCTCGCCGTCCACGCCGGCGTCGCCCGCGTCGTGGCCCGCGGGCGCCACCGTCGCGCCGCGCTTGCTGCCGCACCCGACCAGCCCGACCAGCCCGACCAGCCCGACCAGCCCGACCAGCCCGACCAGCCCGACCGCGCCGCGTGGATTCACGCCAGCTCCGCGATCGCCGTGGCCGCGCGCCGCCCATCGGCGATGCACGAGTTGACCGCGACGCCGTGGTACGGGGCGCCGCACAGCACCAGCCGGTGCGGCCGCGCCAGCGCGTCCCACTGCGCGACCCGGTCCTTGTGCCCGACCGCGTACTGCGACAGCGCGCCCTTCCACCGGACCAGGCTCTGGTGGCGCGGGTCGGCGGTGACGCCGAGCACCGCCGCCAGGTCGCTGCGTGCCAGCCGGAACAGCTCGGCGTCGTCGAGCGTCGCCGCCGCCGGGTCGCGGCCGCCGCCGTAGATCATGCGGAACAGCCGCGCGCCGTGCGGCGCGCGCGCCGGGTAGAGCGTGCTCTCGAACACCACGCCGAGCGCGCGCACCCGCTCGCCCGCGCACACCAGCAGGCCGAAGCCGTCGCGCTCGGGCGGCACCACGCCCTCGTCGAACGCCAGGTAGACGATCGCCACCGACGCCGCGACCGCCTGCTCGAGCGCCGTGGCGAGCGCCGGCACCGCCGCGCCGATCAGCCCGCGCGCGACCGCCGCCGGCACCGCCAGCACCGCCGCGTCGTAGCGGCCGCCGGCCAAGCCGTCGAGCTCGACCCCGCCGGTCACTGGGGTCACCGTCGTCACCGGCGCGTCGCAGCGCACCCGCGCGCTCAGGCGCTCGGCCAGCGCCGCCGGGATCGCGCCCATGCCGCCGCGCGGCGCGCACATCTTGGGCCGCGGCCGCTTGGCCCCGCCGCGGGCGCGCGCGATCATCCCGCGCACCATCCCGCCGGCGGCGTCGAGCTCGGCCAGCTTGGGGAACCCCGCCGCCAAGGAGATGTCGGCGGCGTTGGCCGCGTAGACGCCGGTCACGACCGGGCCGATCAGCGCGGCCGCGGCCTCCGCGCCGAACCGGCGGGTCGCGAAGTCGAGCATCGACTCGTCGCCGGCGACCGCGACGTCGCGGCCGCGCCGCAGCGGCTCGCCCAGCACCGCCAGCTTGCCGCGCCACGACATCAGCTTCGAGCGCGCGAACCCGATCGGATCGAGCGGCACCGGGTGCAGCTCGCCGTGGCGATAGATCCAGCGCCGCTTGGCCGCCGACGCGGCCTCGTCGACGGCGATGCCCAGCTCGGCGCACAGCGCGGCCGCGCCGTCGTCGTCGCCCGACAGGAAGCCGTTGGCCGCGTGCTCGCGCACGAACCCGTCGACCTTCGACGTCGTGATCACGCCGCCCGGCCGCGGGCCGGCCTCGATCACCACGGGGTCGTGGCCGGCCTGCACCAGCCGCCAGGCCGCCGTCAGCCCGGCGACGCCGCCGCCGACCACCGCGACCTTCACGCGCCGCCTCGCGTCGACAGCTCGCGCACCGCCTCGACCATCGCCCGCACGTGCTCGGGGTTGGTGGCCGGGGTGACGCCGTGGCCGAGGTTGAAGATGTGGCCGGTCGGGCCCGCCTGCTCGAGCACGCGCGCGACGCGGCGGCGGATCTCGTCGGGGGGCGCGTACAGCGCGCCGGGATCGAGGTTGCCCTGCAGCGCCACGCCGTCGCCGACCGCCGCCCGGACCGTGTCGAGATCGACCCGCCAGTCGACGCCGAGCACGTCGGCGCCGCTCGACGCGTACGTGGCCAGGTACGGCGCGCAGCCGTTGGCGAAGTAGATCACCGGCACGCCGGCGGCCGCCGGGTGGGCCTTGACCCGCGCGATCACCTCGCGCGCCCAGCGCAGCGCGTACTCGTCGAAGTCGGCCGGCGACAGCACCCCGGCCCAGCTGTCGAACAGCTGCACCGCCTGGGCCCCGGCCTCGATCTGCGCGATCAGGTAGGTGGCGACGGTCGCGGCCATCTTCTCGAGCAGCGCGTGCGCCGCGGCCGAGTCGCTGAACAGGAGCGCCTTGGCCTTGGCGTACTCCTTGGAGCCGCTGCCCTCGACCGCGTAGGTCACGAGCGTGAACGGCGCGCCGGCGAACCCGATCAGCGGCACCCGGCCGCCGAGCGCCCCGCGGATCTGTCGGATCGCGTCCATCACGAACGGCATCGTCGCGACCGGGTCGGGCACCACCAGCGCGTCGATCGCCGCGCGATCGCGCACCGGGTTCGAGATCACCGGGCCCTTCTCGGGGAACGCCACCTCGAGGCCCATCGGCGGCAGGGTGATCAGGATGTCCGAGAACAAGATCGCGGCGTCGAAGCCGAACTCGTCGATCGGCTGCAGCGTCACCTCGGTCGCCAGCGCCGGGGTGTGGCACAGGTCGAGGAACGACGCCTTGGCGCGGACCGCGCGGTAGGCCGGCAGGTAGCGCCCCGCCTGGCGCATCATCCAGCACGGGGTCCGTTCGACGGGCTCGCGCCGGCACGCGCGCAGGAACAGGTGATCGACCGCCGGGGCATCTTGCGACATCGCGCGCATCCTACATCGCCGTCGCTGCCGCGCCAGCCCGGGCCGCACCTGCGACCCGATGGCGCTGACGCCGCGGTCAGATCGCGGACGCGCCGACGCCGCTCGGTGTATCGTCGAGGTCCATGTTGCGCTCCATGGTCGTCGTCGTGGTCGCCGCCGCCGTGCTCGCCGGCGGGGACGGCGCTCGCGGGCCCGGCGGCAGCGCGGGCGACGACGAAGTCCGCGGGCCCGGCGACGACGGCGCCGCCCGCCCGCCGCTGCTCGCCCGCCTGCCGCACGGTCACGACAGCTCCGCCAGGGTGGCGGCGCAGCGATCCCGGGCCGCTGCCCCGATCGGCCCGCCGAGCGCGATGCGGCTCGAGCGCCCCGGCGGCGTGATCTACGCTCCGGGCAGCCCGCACGACCGCGACCTGCGCGAGACCCCCTACCGATCGGAGCGCCACCTGGACGCGCCGTTCACCACCGCCGAGATCATCGCCGACGGCACCGCGCGCCGGGGGGCGCGGTCGTGATCGCGCCGGTGCCCGAAACGGTGATCGTCGTCGCCGCCCGGGGCTGGAGCGGCGGCACCGCGGCGGCGCTGCGGACGCTGGTCGAGCGGCTGGTGCGCAGCGGCGCCGAGACCGCGATGGTCGCCGACGCGGCCGAGGCCGCCAAGGCCCTGATCGACGACGAGGGCGCGGTCGTGATGGTCGACGTCGAGGATGCCGCCCGGGGCGCGGTCTCGATCGATGACGCCGCGGCGCGGATCGCCGAGGTCGCGGCGCTGGTGCCGGACGCCGCGCCGGTGGCGGTGGCCCAGCGGCCGTCGGTCGGGCTGGTGATCGCGTGCCAGCGCGCCGGCGCGGTCGACTTCGTCGACCTGGGCTCGGAGTCGTTCGAGGTCACCGCGCGGGCGCTGGCGCTGGCCTCCAGCCGCCGCGCCCACACCGGCGCCCAGCGCCGCGCGGTCGGGCAGCTGCGCGAGATGATCGAGGACATGCTGCGCGACCTGGTCAAGACCGAGCGCCGCTCGATCGATCTCGAGAAGCAGCTGGCGGCCAAGGCCGGCCGCGCGACCGACCTGGCCAGCGACGTCGACGCCGAGCGCGCGCCGGTGGTGATGGTGGTCGAGGACGATCGCGAGGTCGCCGACTTCCTGGTCGATCACCTCGAGGACGCCGCGCTGACCACGTTCGCGTTCGTCACTGGCGAGGAGGCCGTCGTCCACGCCGAGCGCATGAGCCAGCGCGGCGCGGCCCTCGATCTGGTGCTGGTCGACATCGGCCTGCCCGGCATCGATGGGCTCGAGGTGGTCCGGCGCCTGCGCAAGGAGCGGCCGGGCGTCGCCGCGTTCCTGATCACCGGCTTCAGCGATCCCTCGCTGACCGCGCGCGCGGCCGATCTCGGCGTGGTCGGCTTCGTGCTCAAGCCGTTCGACGACGTCAAGGCGTTCATCGGCCGGGTCAAGAGCGAGGCGCTCGCCGCGATGGCCCGCACCCGCGACCACGGCTACCTGCAGCGGATCAAGACCCGGCACGAGCGCGTGCTGGGCCAGTACCGTCTCCTGCTGGCCGACATCGAGCGCGAGCGCACGCCGCGGTGAGCGCCGGGGCCCCCTGCGGGGCGCCGCGTTTGGGCCGGCGGCGGCGCGCGGCCGAGGGCGTGCGCCTTTCGGATGTGGATCTGCGAGGTTGCGGCGGATCGCAGGGGTTGCCATACTCGCCCATCGGTGTCGCAGGCGCCCCTCAATATCAAGCTGCGGTGCGCGTCGTGGCAGCAGCTGTCGAGCATCCATCGCCGCGACCTGTCGCGGCACGCGATCTTCTTGAAGGCGTCGCAGCCGCCGCCGATCGGCACGCCGGTCCGGATCGATCTCACGCTGCCGACCGAGTCGATGATCGTGCTCGCCGGCGTCGTGTCCGAGCACGTGCCCCCGGGCGGGCTCGGGGGCCGCGGCCCCGGCGTCGACATCAAGCTCAACACGCTGCCCGAGAGCGCGATGTGGCTCATCGAGACCGCGCTGGCGTCGGCGTCGAAGCAAGGCGGGACCACCGCGCCTGCGACCGAGGCCGCCGTCGACGACGGCCAGGATCTCAGCCGGGCCGAGGACGAGCTGCTGGCGGCGCTCACCTCGGAGCTCGAGTCGTTGCGCAGGCTCAACCCGTTCCAGGTCCTCGGGGTCGGCTACGAGGCCGATGACGCCGACATCCGCGCCGCGTTCGCGGGCCTGACCAAGCGCTACCACCCCGATCGCTTCACGCGCTACACGTCGCAGGAGCTGCGCGGCCTCGCGGCCGAGATCTTCATCTTGATCCGCGACGCGTACCGCCGGCTCGGCGACGAGCCGGCGCGGGCCAAGGCGCTGCAGGCCGTGGGCGCGCGCCCGTCGGTGAAGGTCCCGACGCTGCGGCCGCTGGCCCCGGCGCCGCCGCCCGCGCGTCCGCCCGAGCCGCCGCCGCGGGCCCCGGCCGGCTCGCCGGCGCCGCCGGTGTTGACCGCGCCGCGCCGGCCGGCGCCGTCGTCGTTGGGCCCGACCGTGAGCGGCCGCCCGCCCGAGACCGAGCGCCGGCCGATGGCGGTGGCGCCGCCGACCTTGGCCGACGACGGCCCGGTCGACTTCCGCGCCGCCGACGGGCTGCTCGACGCCGGCCGCTACGACGAGGCGCTGGCGGTCTTCAAGATCTACACCCGCAAGAACCCCAACGACCGCAACGCCCGGGCCGGCATCGAGCTGGCCGAGGGCCTGCGCGCTGGCGCAGCGCGATCGGCTCGAGGCCGCGCAGCGCTTCGAGGCCGTGCTCGAGATCGATCCCACCAACGAGCGGGCGGCCCGCGAGCTCGCCGAGATGCGCCGCATGGCTACCAACGAGCGGCGCGGCCTGCTGTCGCGCCTGATGGGGAAGAAGGAGTAGCGCCATGGCGTCGCGCATCCTCGGCATCGATCTGGGCACGACCAACTCGTGCGTCGCGGTCATCGACGATCGCGGCGTCGCGACGGTGCTGGCCTCGCCCGAGGGCGAGCGCACGACCCCGTCGGTCGTGGCCTGGCCCGCGACCGGCACCGAGGTCATCGTCGGCACGCCCGCGCGCCGGCAGGCGGTGTCGAACACCGCGCAGACCGTGTTCGGGACCAAGCGCCTGATCGGGCGCAAGGTCAACTCCGACGACGTCGCGCTCCTGGCCCGGACCGCGCCCTATCGGATCGTCGCCGCGCCCAACGGCGACGCCTGGGTCCGGATCGGCGCGACGTCGCGCTCGCCCCAGGAGATCGCCTCGCACGTGCTGCGGCGGCTGCGGGCGATCGCCGAGGCCGCGCTGGGCGAGCCCGTGACCCGCGCGATCGTCACGGTCCCGGCGTACTTCGACGAGCACCAGCGCCAGGCCACGCGCGACGCCGGCACGATCGCCGGGCTCGACGTGGTCCGCATCCTCAACGAGCCGACCGCGGCCGCGCTCGCGTACGGCGCCCACCGGGTCGGCGATCGCCGGCGGCTGATCGCCGTGTTCGATCTCGGCGGCGGCACCTTCGACATCTCGATCATGTCGGTCGAGCACGGCATCTTCGAGGTGCTGGCCACCGGCGGCGACAGCGCGCTCGGCGGCGAGGACTGGGATCGGCGCATGGTCGAGCGCATGGCCGACGAGATCTTCGACAAGACCCGCATCGATCTGATGCAGAACGCGGTCGCGCTCGGGCGCCTGCGCGAGGCGTGCGAGGCCGCCAAGAAGAGCCTGTCGGTCGAGCGCGAGGCCTGGATCCGGCTGCCGTTCCTGGCCCAGGACCAGGACGGCCAGCCGTTCAACCTCGAGCGCCGGCTCACCCGCGACGAGGTCGAGCAGTGGACCGCGCCCGAGCTGGCGCGGGTCGACGAGCCGTGCCAGCGGGCCCTGGCCGACGCCCGCCTGACCGCGGCCGAGCTCGAGGAGGTGCTGCTGGTCGGCGGCATGACCCGGTGGCCCGCGGTGCCGGCGGCGGTCGAGCGCATCTTCGGCAAGAAGCCGTCGCGCGGGGCCAACCCCGACGAGGTCGTCGCGATCGGCGCCGCCAGCTACGCCGGCATCATCGGCGGCGACGACGACGGCGCGGCGCTGCTCGACGTGACCCCGCACGACATCGGCATCAAGGTCGGCGAGGCCGGGTTCTCGGTGCTGATCGCGCGCAACTCGATGCTGCCGGTGCGGGTCCGCAAGCTGTTCGCGACCACCGCCGCCGATCAGAAGTTCGTCTCGATCGAGCTGTACCAGGGCGAGCACGCCGACGTGCGCAAGAACCGGCGGCTCGGGCAGGTCGTGCTCGAGGGCCTGCCGCCCGGGCCGCCCGGCAGCATCCGGGTCGAGCTCAACCTGACGATCGACGTCGAGTCGATCATGAACGTCACCGCCCGCGAGCTGTCGACCGGGCGCGAGGCCGGCGTGACGCTGCGGCCGTCGGGCGGCCTGACCCAGCGCGAGATCGTCGAGATCATCTCGCGCCGGCGCGAGGAAGAGACCGCGGCGGCGGCCACGCGCCCGGGCGTGGGCGGCGGCCTGGCCCGGATGCCGACCCGGGAGCTGCCGCCGATCAAGCCGCGCGGGGGCTGACCGTGGCGGCGCTCGATCCAGCCGGCGAGGCGGCGGTGTTGAGGATCGCCGACGCGATCGGCGCGCTCATCGAGCACTGGGGCTTCAAGCGCAACATGGGTCGGGTGTGGGCGGTGCTGTACCTCGAGCAGGCGCCGTTGTCGGCCGCCGATCTCGGCGAGCGCCTGACCCTGTCGTCGGGCGCGATGTCGATGCTCCTGGCCGAGCTCGGGCAGTGGGGCGTCGTCAAGAAGGCGTGGGTGGCGGGCGAGCGCCGCGACTTCTACGAGGCCGAGACCAGCATCTGGAAGATGGTGTCGCGGGTGCTGCGCGAGCGCGAGCTGCGCTGGATCCAGGACGCGCTCGAGCAGTTCGCCGAGGCCGACGCCGCGCTGGCCGCGGGCGCGACCGCGGATCGGGGCGCGCGCCTGGCCGGCATCGCCGGCCGCGTCAACGGCCTGACCCAGCTCGCCGGGGTCGGCGCCCACCTGATCGAGTCGATCCTGTCGGGCGAGTCGGTCGACGCGCTGCCGATCAAGACCGTCGGCGAGCTGGCCAAGGCCGTCGGCGGCGCCGGCAAGGCGGGGCCGAAGTAGCGTGATCGAGGTCGCGGGGCTGACCAAGCACTTCCGCGTCCACCGTCGCCCGCCCGGGCTGGCGGCGGCGCTGCGGTCGCTGGTCCGGCGCACCTACGACACGGTCAAGGCGGTCGACGACATCACGTTCACGATCGCGCGCGGCGAGCGCGTCGGCTTCCTCGGGCCCAACGGCGCCGGCAAGACCACGACGATGAAGGTGCTGGCCGGGCTGCTGCACCCGACCGCGGGCGCGGTCGCGGTCGCGGGCCACCAGCCGTTCCGTCGCGAGCCCGACTTCCTGCGCCGGATCACGCTGGTGATGGGCCAGAAGCAGCAGCTCTTGTGGGACCTGCCGCCCAGCGAGACCTACGCGCTCAACCGCGCGGTCTTCGGCGTCGACGCCGCGGTCGCGCGCCGGACCCTGGCCGAGCTGACCGAGCTGCTCGGCCTCGCCGGCCTCACCGACAAGCCGACCCGGCAGCTGTCGCTGGGCGAGCGCATGAAGTGCGAGCTGGCCGCCGCGCTCCTGCACGGGCCGACGACGCTGTTCCTCGACGAGCCGACCATCGGCCTCGACGTCGCGATGCAGGTGACGATCCGCGACTTCATCCGCGACTACAACCAGCGCCACGACGCGACCGTGCTCCTGACCTCGCACTACATGGACGACGTGGTCGCGCTGTGCCCGCGGGTGATCGTGATCGACGGCGGCCGGCTGATCCACGACGGCGATCTGCGGGCGCTGGTCAAGACCATGCTGCCCGACAAGCTGGTGTCCTTCACCGGCGCGGTCGCGCCCGAGGAGGTCGCCCGGCTGGGCGAGCTGGTCAAGGCCGAGGGCGGCCGCACGACCGTGCGCGTGCCCGAGGCCCGGCTGCGCGAGGTCGTCGGCCACCTGCTCGATCGCGCCGGCGCCGATCTCGCGGTCGAGGATCCGCCGCTCGAGGACGTCATGCGCAAGCTGTTCAAGGACAAGCGCGTCGGCGCGGACCCGCCGCGATGATGGCGACGCTGCGGGCGCTGCCGACCTTGACCCGGATCGGCCTGGTCGAGGCGCTGGCGTACCGCGCCGAGATGGTCGTGTGGCTGCTGACGACGACCATGCCGCTGGTCATGCTGGGGCTGTGGACGTCGGTGGCCGACGAGGCGCCGTTCCGGGCCTGGGCCACGCGCGACTTCGTCGCGTACTACCTGGTCGTGCTGATCGTGCGCAACCTGACCAGCAACTGGGTGGCGTGGCAGATGTCCGAGGAGATCCGCACCGGCACCGTGGCCGCGCGGCTGTTGCGACCGCTGCACCCGTTCACCGGCTACCTCGGCACCCACCTGGGCGCGGTGCCGCTGCGGGCGCTCGCGGTCGCGCCGGTGATCGCGATCGTGTTCGCGTCGAGCGCGCGCGGCGTGCTGGTCACCGACGGCGCCCACCTGGCGCTGGTCGCGGCCGCGCTGATCGGCGCGTGGCTGCTCACGTTCGGGGTGTTCCTGTGCCTGGGCGCGCTGGCGTTCTTCCTCGACAAGACCCTGGGCATCATCGAGGTCTACTTCGGCGTGTTCGCGATCCTGTCGGGCTACCTGGTGCCGCTGCCGCTCCTGCCCGGGTGGATGCAGGACCTGGCCGCGGTGCTGCCGTTCCGGTCGATGCTGGGCGATCCGGTCGCGATCGTGATCGGGCGCGTGCCCGACGCCACGGCGGCCGCGCGGCTGGTGGCGTTGCAGTGGGCGTGGGCCGCGGCGCTCCTGGCCCTGGCGGCGTGGCTGTGGCGCGCCGGCGTGCGCCGGTACGAGGCGTTCGGTGGCTAGCGCGCTGCGGCTCGGCTACTACGCGCGGCTGCTCGGCGTGCAGGCCCGGGCCTCGTTCGTCACGTCGATGCAGTACCGCGCCGACTTCCTGGTGTCGGGCGCCATGTCGATCTACTGGCTCGGGTGGAACCTGATCCCCCTCCTGGTGCTCTACGGCGACCGCGCGACCGTGGCCGGGTGGAGCTTCGGCGCCGCGCTGGTCGTGATGGCGAACTTCGTGATCATGCGCGGCGTCCTCGAGGGCGCGGTCAACCCGTCGCTGGGCGCGGTGATCGAGCAGATCCGCTCGGGCGCGTTCGACTACACGCTGCTGCGGCCGGCCGACGCGCAGTTCCTGGTGTCGACCGCGCGGTTCGCGCCGTGGCGCATCCTCGACGTGCTCGGCGGCGTCGGCCTGCTGATCTACGCGCTCGTGCGGGTCGACGCGCACCCCAGCCTGGCGCAGGTCGGCGCCGGCGTCGGGCTCCTGCTCGCCGGCCTGGTCGTCATGTACTCGCTGTGGATCATGATCGTCGCGACCGCGTTCTGGGTCGTGCGCATGGACAACCTGATCTACCTGCTGTCGTCGGTGTTCGACGCGGCGCGCTGGCCGGCGACGGTGTTCCGCGGGACCTGGCGGTTCGTGTTCACGTTCGTCATCCCGCTGGCGGTGATGACGACGTATCCGGCCCAGGCGTTCCTGGGCACGCTGACCGGCACCGCGGCGCTGGCGTGCCTGGGCACCGCCGCGGCCGTCGCCGTCGTCGCCCGGCTGGTCTGGCGGCTGGCGCTGCGCAGCTACACCTCGGCGTCGAGCTGAGCGGGGGCTGTTCGACCAATCGCGCTTCCCCGATGTGCCAGACCGAGGCTGCGACCGCGCCCGCGGTTCGTGCGACAACTAGGCCGTGTCGCCGTCACCCGTGCGAGTTGATCGCCTGCGGCACAACTCGCCCAACCTCGACATCCTGCGCGCGGTCGCGGTGCTGACGGTCGTGGTCGATCACCTCGTGCCGACGCTCGCGTTCCGCGGCTTCGAGATCCCGCAGCTGGTGTCGAAGCTGACGCTGCACATCGGCCACGCCGGGGTGCTGGCGTTCTTCGTCCACACCAGCCTGGTGCTGATGTACTCGCTCGAGCGCAACGGCGGCGCCACGCGCGGCGCGTGGTTCCAGCGCTTCTACCTGCGGCGCGGCCTGCGCATCTACCCGCTCGCGGTCGTGTGCGTGGCGGCGGTGGTCGCGCTGGGCTGGCCCGAGGCCAGCTGGAAGCCGTACCACCCGCCGAGCTGGCAGGAGATCGCCGCCAACGTGATGCTGATCCAGAACCTGTGGACCGGGCACAGCGTGCTGACGCCGCTGTGGAGCTTGCCGTACGAGGTCGAGATGTACGTGGTGCTGCCGGTGCTGTACCTGATCGCGCGGCGCGGCGACGCGCTGCGCTGGCTGGTCGGCTTCATGGTGGTCGCGACCGTCGGCGGGTACCTGCTGCGCAAGCTCCAGCACGGGCACATGAACCTGGCCGCGTACGTGCCGTGCTTCCTGGCCGGCGTCATCTGCTACGTGCTGCGCGACCGGATCCGGCCGCGGCTGTCGGGGCGCTGGTGGCCGCTCGTGGTCGTGGGCGCGGTCGCCAGCTACTGCGTGGCCCACACCGTGTCGGATCGGCTGATCTACTGGTTCGGCTGGGTCTACTGCAGCGCGATCGCCCTGGCGATCCCGCTGTTCGCGGACAGCCCGGTCCGCTGGCTCAACCGCGCGGCCGAGCGCGTCGCGACCTACTCGTACGGCATCTACCTCCTGCACGTGCCCGCGTTGCACATCGTGTTCTCGCTGTGGCAGCCGGGGTCGCTCGCGCTCGAGCTGGTGCTGTTCGTCGCCATCACCGTGGCCCTGGCCGTGGTCGCCTACCACGCGATCGAGGCGCCGATGGTCCGCCTCGGGCGTCGGCTGACGAGCAGCTGAGCCGCCGCGGCGGTGGTCGCGGGGTGGGCCGCGGCGGGCTGAAAGTGAACTATATAGACAGTTTGCCTGACATTTGCGACGTCAGATCGGGGCCCTGGGTCGTGCGTTTCAAGACCTCATGCGCCTCCGCCGGATCGCCGTCGCCCTCGGAACCCTGACCGCCGCGAGCGTCCTGGCCCACGCCGAGCGCGTGGCCGCCCGCAAGATGATGATGTCGCCGCGCGACCTGGCGCCGCCGTCGTTCGCGCTCGGCGGCCGGCCGCTCACGGCCGCCCCGGCGCCGGCGGGCCTCGACGCGGCGCAGGCGGCGTACCTGTCAGGCTCGGCGATCGCGGTGGTCGGCGCGCAGGCGCTGGTGATCGACGCCGACAGCGGCGATCTGGTCCTGACCGGCGCCGACGGCGCGCCCACCGCCCGCCTGGCGATCGGCACCACCGCGACCCAGCTGGTGTTCGACCCGGTGACGCACCGGGCCTACGTCGCCAGCCGCGGGACCGACGAGATCATCGTGGTCGAGGTGGGCGCGTCGCTGACGATCGCTGGCCGCTGGCGCACGCCGACCGAGCCCTACGGCCTCGCGCTGACGCCTGATCGCACGATGCTGCTGACCACGACGGTCGCGGCCCGCACCCTGGTGGCGTTCGACGTCGCCACCGGCAAGGAGCGCTGGCGCCGGGCGCTGGCGCCCGATCCGCGCGGCGTCGCGATCGATCCCGACGGCTCCACCGCGCTCGTCACGTCGCTGGTGACCGGCGCGGTCGAGCGGATCGAGCTGGCGACGCCCCAGGCCGGCACCTCGGTCAGCCTGTCGCCGGCGGTGTCCGCGACCGGCAACCCGTTCGCGGCCAGCGTCGTCGGCCAGCTCGGCGGCGGCAGCGAGAGCGGGCGCGGCCACGCGCGCAACGCGTTCGCCGCGCGGTTCATCGGCGCCGACCTCGCGCTGGTCGCGCACCAGACCTCGATCCCGCTGCAGGACGCGCGCTTCGGCGAGAACACCGGCTCGTACGGCGGCGGCTTCGAGCCGCCGATCAAGCACCAGGTCACGTTCATCGCCACCGGCGCCCGCGCCAGCCGCTCGGTGACCGCGCAGATCGCCGACCACCAGCCCAAGGCGATCGCGTGGGATCCGGTGCGCGACCGCGCGTTCGTCGTCGGCTACGGCTCGGACTCGCTGCTCGTGCTCGGCGCCGCCGGGCAGGCCGGCGTCCGGTTCGATCGCACCGTCGCCGTGGGCGCCGAGGGCGGCTGCGGGCCCGAGGGCGTCGCGGTCGGCGCCGACGGCACCGCGTGGGTGTTCTGCGCGGTGTCGCGCAAGGTCGTGCGCGTGCCGATGGACGGCGAGGCGTCGACCGCGACGGTCGGCGCGGTCGCGGTCGCGCCGACGCGGATGTCGAAGCAGGCCCACGAGGGCTTCGATCTGTTCCGCAAGGGCAACGACGGGCGGATCTCGTCGCGCGGCGCGATGGCGTGCTCGAGCTGCCACCCCGAGGCCGGCACCGACGGGTTGTCGTGGCGGATCGAGAGCCACGAGCTGCAGACCCCGCTGCTGGCCGGGCGCGTCGCCGGCACGCACCCGTACAAGTGGGACGGCGGCGATCGCGATCTCGCGATCAGCCTGACCTCGACCATGCGTCGCCTCGGCGGCGCCGGCCTGACCCCGGGCCAGACCAAGTCGCTCGCGGCCTACCTCGAGGCGCTGCCGCGCCCGCGCACGATCAAGCGCGACCCGACCGCGGTCGCGCGCGGCCAGGCCCTGTTCGAGAGCGACGAGGTCGGGTGCACGACCTGCCACGGCGGCCCGCTCTACACCGACAACGTCACCCACGAGCTCGGCGGCACGCTCGCGCAGTCGGACACGCCGTCGCTGGTCGGGCTCGCCCGGAGCGCGCCCTACTACCACGACGGCAGCGCCGCGACGCTCGAGGCGCTCCTGGCCGAGCGGGCCACGGTCCACGGCATGTCCGAGACCGCCTCGCTGACCGCGGGCGAGCGGCGCGATCTGATCGCGTACCTCGAGACGCTCTAGCGGCGGCCGCGCGCGCGGTCACGCCGTCGCGTCACCGCTGTCGCTCAGGCGGTAGCCGACGCCGGGTTCGGTGAGCAGCCAGCGGGGGCGGCTGGGGTTGGCCTCGACCTTCGCGCGCAGCGCGGCCATGTGGACTCGGACGTAGTGGACGTGCTCGACCGCGTTGGGGCCCCAGATCTCCTTGAGCAACATGCGATGGGTCAGCACCTTGCCGGCGTGGCGCACCAGCAGCGCGAGCAGCCGGTACTCGGTCGGGGTGAGCTTGACCAGCCGGTCCTCGACCCGGACCTCGTGGCGCTCGTCGTCGATCGTGATCGCGCCCGCGGTGAGCACGGCCGTCGCGGCGGCGCCGGGGCGGTGGCGCAGCGCGACCCGGATGCGCGCGAACAGCTCGCGCACGCCGAACGGCTTGGTCAGGTAGTCGTCGGCGCCAGCGTCGAGCGCCGCGACCTTGTCGTCCTCGCGGCCGCGCGCCGACAGCACGATGATCGGCACCGCCGTCCACTGGCGCAGGCGGCGGACGAGCTCCAGGCCGTCGCCGTCGGGCAGCCCGAGATCGAGCAGCACGACGTCGGGCGGTTCGGCGGCGGCGGCGGTGGCGCCGGCGGCGACGCCCTCGGCCACCGACACCGCGAAGTCGTGGGCGGTCAGGGTGGCGCGCAGGAACCGCACCATCTGCGGATCGTCCTCGACGATCAGCACCCGGGGGCCGGGCGTCACGGCGCCCCCGGGGCCGCGAGGGCGAGCGCGGGCACCACCGGCGGCGGCGGCGTCGGCAGCCGGACCACGAACCGCGCGCCGCCGCGGCCGGCGCGCTCGACGGCGATGGTGCCGCCGTGGGCCGTGACCACGCCGCGGCACACCGCCAGCCCGAGGCCGACGCCGCCCTTGCGCGCGCCGGGCGCCCGGAAGAACTTGTCGAACAGGCGCGGCGCCGACGCCGGATCGATCCCGGCGCCGGCGTCCGCGACCGAGACCTCGACCAGGGCGCCGTGGCGGCGCGCGGCGATCGTGATCGGCGGCGCGCCGTGCTTCACCGCGTTCTCGATCAGGTTGATCAGCACCTGCTCGAACAGTACCGGATCGACCGACACCACGAGCTCGTCGGGGACGTCCAGCTCGACCGCGCGGTCGCCGAGCACGTCGGCCAGCCGGGTGAGCGCCGAGCCGCACAGCTCGCTGACCGGCACCCACGCGCGGGCCGGCTCGAGGCCGGTCTCGACCCGGGTGATGTTGAGCAGGTTCTGCAGCACCCGCTCGAGCCGGCGGGCCTCGTCGACGATGGTGCCGATCAGGTCGGCCTCGACCGCCGGCGGCAGCTTGGCGCGGGTGTCGCGCAGGGAGGTGGCCGCGCCGGTGATGACCGCGAGCGGCGTGCGCAGATCGTGCGACACCGCCGACAACAACGAGCTGCGCAGCTCCTCGGTGCGGGCCCGGATCGACGCGTCGCGCGCGGCGCTCGCGAGCTGCACCCGCCCCAGCGCCAGGCCGGTCTGGCGGGCCAGCGCCGCCAGCAGGAGGCGCTCGTCGGCGGTGAACGGCGGCGCGTCGCGGCGGCCGGCGGTGACCAGGACGCCGCGGGGGGCGTCCTCGTCGAGCGGCACCGCGGTGACCGCGGCGCCGGGCAGGGTCGCGGTGCCGTGGCCGGCGGGCTGGCGGTGGGCCAGGCTCCACGCCGCCACCGACTGCTCGGGCGCGGACAGCGGCATCAGGCCGGCGATCGCGGTGAGCGTGGTGAGGTCGCCGTCCCGCTCGGGGACCAGCACCGCGGCGCCGACGCCGATGAGCTCCTCGACGTGGCGCACCGCGACCGCCGCGATGTCGGCGGCGGCCTCGGCGGCGGCGATCTCGCGGGTGAAGCCGAGGATCGCGGCGGTGCGGCGCTCGCGCACCAGCGCGTCTTGCTCCTGGCGGCGCAGCCGGGTGGTGAGGGCGCTGATCGTCAGGCCGGCCGCGAACATCACCGCGAAGGTGACCAGGTACCCGAGGTCGCTGACCGCCAGCGTGAACCGCGGCGGCACGAAGCAGACGTCGAACGCCAGCACCGACATCGTCGCCGCCAGCAGCGACGGGCCGCGGCCGCCCAGCCCGGCGATCATGATCGCGACCACGTACATCATCGCCAGATCCGCGAGCGTGACGTGCGCGAAGACCAGCAGCCCGAGCGCGGTCACGGCGGCGACCGCCAGCGCGCCCACCACCCAGCTCCACCGCGCCGTCGGCGGCGCCACCCGTGGGCCGGTCGGGGCCGGGGGCTCCGCGTCGTGGTCGATCGGCGCCACGACGTGGACCTCGATCTCGCCCGAGCCGCGGATCAGCGCGTCGACCAGGCCGCCGCGGAGCAGGTCCCGCCACCGCCCGTGCGTGGGCTTGCCGACGACGACCCGGGTGACGCCGCGGCGCCGCGCGTGGGCCAGGAGCGCGTCGGCCACGTGCTCGCCGCGCAGGCGCACGATCTCGGCGCCCAGCGACTCGGCCAGCCGCAGGTGGGCCTCGAGCCGGTCGCGGTCGCGCGCCGCCAGCGGCCGGCTGGGCCGATCGACCGCGGCCACCTCCCAGGTGGCGTCGAGCCGCTCGGCCGCGCGCTTGCCGGCGCGGATCAAGCGCTCCGACGACGGGCTCGGGCCCACCGCCACCAGCACCCGCTCGCGCTCGACCCACGGCCGCGCGAGGCCGTGGGCCTGGCGGTAGGCGCGCACGTCGACGTCGACCTGCTCGGCGGTGCGGCGCAGCGCCAGCTCGCGCAGCGCCAGCAGGTTGCCCTTCTGGAAGAAGTGCTGGGTGGCGCGCCGCGCCTGCTCGGGCAGGTACACCTTGCCCTCGCCCAGCCGCTCGAGCAGCACCTCGGGCGCCAGATCGATCAGCTCGAGCTCGTCGGCGCGGGCCAGCACGTCGTCGGGGACGGTCTCGCGCACCTTGACGCCGGTGATCTGCTCGACCACGTCGGTGAGGCTGGCGACGTGCTGGACGTTCAGCGTGGTGTGGACCTCGATGCCGGCGTCGAGCAGCTCGAGCACGTCCTGCCAGCGCTTGAGGTGGCGGCTGCCCGGCGCGTTGGTGTGGGCCAGCTCGTCGACCAGGATCACCCGCGGCCGGCGCGCCAGCGCGGCGTCGAGGTCGAGCTCGTCGAGCGTCACCCCGCGGTGCTCGGTCCGGCGCCGCGGCACCACCGGCAGCCCCACCACCAGCGCGCCGGTCTCGGCGCGGCCGTGGGTCTCGATCACCCCGATCACCACATCGACGCCCTCGGCCCGCAGCCGCTGCGCCGACTCGAGCATCGCGAAGGTCTTGCCGACGCCGGGCGCGGCGCCGAAGAAGATCTTCAGGCGCGCCCGGGGCGGGCCTCCTCGGCCTGCACCCGCGCCAGGAGCGCGTCGGGATCGGGGCGCTCGCCGTCGGTCATCGCGCCGTCACTGTACCGCGTGGGGCGGACCGAGCCGGCGGTCGAGCTCGAGGTTGACCGCCAGCACGTTGACCCGGGGCGCGCCCAGGACGCCCAGGGTTGGCGCCTCGATCGCACCCTCGATGATCGGCGCCACCGCGGTCAGCGCCACGCCGCGGGCGGCGGCGATGCGGTCGATCTGAAAGCGCGCGGCGGCCGGCGAGACATGGGGATCGAGGCCCGAGGCCGACGACGTGATCAGCTCGATCGGCACCGGCCGCCCCGGCGCGGTCGCGGCCAGCGCGGCGGCGCGCTCGGTCAGCGCCGCCACCAGCCGCGGATCGCGCGGGCCGAGGTTGGTGCCGCTCGAGGTGCGGGCGTCGTAGCCGGGCGGCCGACGGCCGGCCCCACAGGTAGCCGGGGTTGGTGAAGGCCTGGCCGACCAGCCTCGACCCGACCGCGTGACCGTCGACGCGGACCACCGACCCGCGGGCCTGGGCTGGCCACACCAGCCGGGCGACGCCGGTGACCGCCAGCGGGTAGAGCACGCCGCACAGGAGCGTGAACAGGGCGAACAGGACCAGGGCAGGACGGAGGGTGCGCATCGGGGCCTCGTCACGCCAGCCCGAGGCCGGCCAGGGTGAGATCGATCAGCTTGATGAACGGGAACGGCGCGATCACGCCGCCGAGGCCGTAGACCAGGAGGTTGCGTCGCAGCGTCACCGCCGCCGGGGCCGGGCGCAGCGTGAGGCCGCGCAGCGCCAGCGGGATCAGCGCGACGATGACCAGGGCGTTGAAGATCACCGCCGACATGATCGCGCTGTGCGAGCTGTGCAGGTTCATGACGTTGAGCGCGTCGAGCTGGGGGTACACCGCGGCGAACGCGGCCGGGATGATCGCGAAGTACTTGGCCACGTCGTTGGCGATCGAGAACGTGGTCAGCGCGCCGCGGGTTGCCAGGAGCTGCTTGCCGACGCCGACGATCTCGATGAGCTTGGTCGGGTTGGAGTCGAGGTCGACCATGTTGCCGGCCTCCTTGGCGGCCTGGGTGCCGGTGTTCATCGCCACCGCCACGTCGGCCTGGGCCAGCGCCGGCGCGTCGTTGGTGCCGTCGCCGGTCATCGCCACCAGGTGGCCCTTGGCCTGGTAGTCGCGGATCTTGGCCAGCTTGGCCTCGGGCGTGGCCTCGGCCAGGAAGTCGTCGACGCCGGCCTCGGCGGCGATGGCCGCCGCGGTCAGCGGGTTGTCGCCGGTGATCATCACCGTGGTGATGCCCAGGCGGCGCAGCTCGGCGAAGCGCTCCTTGATGCCGTGCTTGACGACGTCGGTGAGCGCGATGACGCCGAGCACCCTGGCGCCGTCGGCGACCACCAGCGGCGTCGCGCCCTCGCCGGCCACGGCGTCGACCTGGGCCTTGACCTCGGGCGGCATCGCCGCCTCGCCTCGCGCCGCGACGTCGCGGGCGATGGCGTCGGCCGCGCCCTTGCGGATCGAGCGCGCGCCGACGTCGACCCCGCTCATCCGGGTCTGCGCGGTGAACGGGACGAAGCTGGCGCCGGCTGGTGCCCGCGCCGCCCGCGCGCCGAGCTGGGCCTGGCCGAGCGTGACGATGCTCTTGCCCTCCGGGGTGTCGTCGGCCCACGACGCCAGCACCGCGGCCTCGGCCAGCGCGTCGGCGGTGACGCCGCGCGCCGGGAAGAACTCGGTGGCCTGGCGGTTGCCGTGGGTGATCGTGCCGGTCTTGTCGAGGAGCAGCACGTCGACGTCGCCGGCGGCCTCGACCGCGCGGCCCGAGGTGGCGATCACGTTGGCCTGGATCATGCGGTCCATGCCGGCGATGCCGATCGCCGACAAGAGGCCGCCGATCGTGGTCGGGATCAGGCACACCAGCAGCGCCACCAGGATCGCCATCGACACCGGCGCGCCGCCACCGGCGCTGGTCACCGCGTAGCGCGAGAACGGCAACAACGTCACCGTCACCACCAGGAACACCAGCGTCAGGCCGGCCAGCAGGATGTCGAGCGCGATCTCGTTGGGGGTCTTGCCGCGGCGCGCACCCTCGACCATCGCGATCATGCGGTCGAGGAACGAGCTGCCCGGCGCCGCGGTGATGCGGATGATCAGCTGATCCGACAGCACCCGGGTGCCGCCGGTGACGGCCGAGCGGTCGCCGCCGCTCTCGCGCACCACCGGCGCGCTCTCGCCGGTGATCGCGCTCTCGTCGACCGAGGCCACGCCGAGGACGATGTCGCCGTCGCCGGGGATCAGCTCCCCCGCTGACACCTTGACCAGCATGCCGGGGGTGAGCTGCGACGACGGGACGCCGACCGCGGCGGCGTCGAAGCTCGCCTCCTGCACCCGGTTGGCCAGCACGTCCTGGCGGGCGCGGCGCAGGGCCGCGGCCTGGGCCTTGCCGCGGCCCTCGGCCATGGCCTCCGCGAAGTTGGCGAACCAGACGGTCAACCACAGCCAGGCGGTGAGGCCGCCGATGAAGCCGGCGTCGGGGGCGCCGGTGGCCAGCGCGTGGACCAGCATCAGCGTCGTGAACGCGCTGCCGACCTCGACGACGAACATCACCGGCGACCGGATCATCCGCCGGGGATCGAGCTTGAGCAGCGCCTGCCACAGGGCCGGCGTGACGATCGCGGCCTCGAACAGCGGGCGCGCGGAAGGACGGGAGGACATGGCAGGGCCTTTCAGCGCGCCAGGTGCTCGGCGATGGGGCCGAGCGCCAGCGCGGGGACCAGGGTCAGGGCGCCGACGAGGAGCACGGTGGCGACCAGGAACGCGACGAACAACGAGCTGTCGGTGGGCAGGGTGCCGGACGTGACCGGCACGCGCTTCTTCCTGGCCAGCGCGCCGGCGAGGGCGAGCACCGGCAGGAGCGCGCCGAAGCGGCCGAGCCACATGAGGATCCCCTGGGTGGTGGCCCAGAACGGGCCGCTGGCGGTGAGGCCGCCGAACGCCGAGCCGTTGTTGTTGGCCGCCGACGTCATCGCGTACAGCATCTCGGTGAAGCCGTGGGCGCCGCCGTTGCCCAGCGTCGTGGCCTGGCTGGTCGAGCACGCCAGCGCGGTGCCGATCAGGAGCGCCACCGCCGGCACCAGGACGCCGATCGACGCCAGCTTCATCTCGTGGGCCTCGACCTTCTTGCCCATGAACTCCGGCGTGCGCCCGATCATCAGGCCCGACAGGAACACCGCGATGATCGCGAACAGGATCAAGCCGTAGAGGCCGGAGCCGACGCCGCCGAACGCTACCTCGCCGAGGCCCATGAGCGCGATGGTCGCGGCGCCGGCGAGCGGCTGGTAGCTGTCGTGCATCGAGTTGACCGAGCCGTTGGACGCGGCGGTCGTGGCGCTGGCCCACAGCGCGGCCTCGGCGGCGGTGAAGCGCTGCTCCTTGCCCTCCATGTTGCCGGCGCTGACGTCGATCGCGACCGCGCCGGCGTCGTCGACCGCGGCGATCGCCGGCGTCGCCGATAGCTCCTGGTGGATGGTCACCGCCGCGAACGGCACGAACAGCAACCACATCGTCACCAGGAACGCCACGCCCTGGCGCCGCCGCTGGACCATCCGGCCGAACGCCAGGCACAGCGCCGCCGGGATCAGCAGGATCGCCAGGCACTGGACGAAGTTGGTCAGCGGCGTCGGGTTCTCGAGCGGGTGGGCCGAGTTGACGCCGAAGTAGCCGCCGCCGTTGGTGCCGAGCTGCTTGATCGCCACCTGCGAGGCCACCGGGCCCACCGTGATCTGGCCGTGGCCGCCGCCGTCGAGGGCCGCGACGTCGAGGTGCCCAGCGCCGGTCTGCGGCACGCCCTGCCACACCAGGATCAGCGCCATCACGATCGCCATCGGCACCAGGACGTAGAGCGTGGCGCGCGTGAGGTCGACCCAGAAGTTGCCGACGCCCCTGGCCTCGGCGCGGCTGAAGCCGCGGACCAGCGCCACCAGCACCGCGATGCCGGTGGCCGCCGACACGAAGTTCTGCACGGTCAGCGCCAGCGCCGCGACCAGGTGGCTCATCGTGGCCTCGCCGCTGTAGGCCTGCCAGTTGGTGTTGGAGACGAAGCTGATCGCCGTGTTCCACGCGACGGGTGACGGCACCGCGTGCAGGTCGTTCGGGTTGCCGGGCAAGCTGCCCTGCAGGCGCTGCAGCAGGTACACCACCACCACGCCGGCGAGGTTGAACACCACCACCGCGGTCGCGTAGCGAGGCCACGGCATGTCCTCGTCGCGGTCGACGCCGCCGACGCGGTAGATCAGGCGCTCGACCGGGCCGAGCACCCGCGTCGCGCGGGTGGTGCCGTCGAACACCCGCGCCAGGTAACCGCCCAGCGGCCACGCCAGGAGCGACAAGCACGCGGCGAACGCGACCAGGCCGACGATGGTGGCGCCGGTCATGACAGCTTCTCCGGGAACAGCAGCGCGAACACCAGGTATCCGAAGACCACGATCGCGAGCCCGAAGCCGAGCCAGGTGAGCAAGGTCATGGCGGCTCCATGCGGTGGAAGAGACGGATGAGGCCCAGGCTCGCCAGCGCGAGCACGAGGGTCAGGCCGAGGTAGATCAGGTCCCAGCGGTTCACGCTGCCTGGATAGCGCTGCCCGTGTCAGCGCCGCATCAAGAGCGCGCGGCGCCGCATCAAGAGCGCATCAAGACCCGGGCCGGCCGCGGCGGCCAGCCTCAGGGTGCGGCCATGTCGCGCACCGCCATCGCCTCCGTCGTGTCACTGCTCGCGGCCGCCAGCGCCGCCGCCGAGCCCACCCCTGTCACGCCGACCGTCACCGTCGGCGGCTCGATCGAGACGTACTACCAGTACAGCCTCGCGCGCCCGCGCGCCGGCCTCGCCGGCCTGCGCCTCGAGCCCGCCCACGGCGCGTTCACCCTGGCGGCCGCCACGCTCGACGCCACCGCCACCGGCGACCGCTGGCACGGCCGGGTCGCGCTGGCGACCGGCGCCACCGCCGCCGCCGTGTACGCCACCGAGCCGACCCCCGCCACGTGGCAACTCGTGCGCGAGGCCAACGCCGGCGCGGCGCTCGGCGCCGACGTCACCGTCGACGCCGGGCTGTTCCTGTCGCCGATCGGCCCCGAGGCGCTGGCGTCGAAGGACGACTGGAACTGGTCGCGCTCGACGCCATTCCTGGCGCTGCCCGCCTACCACGTCGGCGCGCGCGCGACCCGCCCCCTCGGCCACGGGCTCACCGCCCAGGCCTGGATCGTCAACGGCTGGAACGCCGCCGTCGACACCAACCGCTGGAAGTCGGTGATGGTCGCCGGCACCTGGGCCGACGCGAGCACCACCGCCCAGATCCTGTACGCCGGTGGCGTCGAGCGCCCCACCGGCGCCGCCGCGGGCGCCCCGTGGCGCCACCTCGTCGACGCGTACGCCACGCGCGCGCTCACCGACGCCATCGAGGTCATGGCCCACGCCGACGCCGGCCGCGAGGACGGCGCCGACGGTGGTCACCGCTGGCTCGCCGGCGCGCTGTACGGCCGCTGGCGTCCGAGCCCCGCGCTCGAGCTGGCCGCCCGCGTCGACGGCGTCCACGAGTGGAGCGACGCCGGCGCCACGCCGCTGCTGCTCGGCGTCGAGCAGCTGATCGCCGGCACGCTCACCGCGTCGTGGCGCGCCGCGCCACAGCTGCTGGTGCGCGGCGAGCTGCGCCACGACCGCGCCAGCGCCGATGTGCTGCCAGGACGCGACGGCCTGCGCCGCGACCAGACCACCGCCACCGCGGCGATGACGGCGTGGTTCTGAGGCGCGCGCCCGCGCGCGTCGGTCGCGGCCGGCCGCGTCAGGCTGGCGTCTACTCGAAGCGCGCGCGGATGATGCGGTCGCCGACCTGGATGCGATCGAGCACGTCGGCGCCATCGATCACGCGCCCGACCCAGGTGTAGCGACCCTCGAGGTGCGGCGCCGGGCTGTGCATCGCGAACCACTGCGAGCCGCCGGTGTCCTTGCCGGCGTCGGCGATGCCGACCGAGCCGACGTCGAAGCCGACCGGGATCTCCTCGAGGCTGGCGGTGGTCTCGCTCGGCAGCGTGAACCCAGGGCCGCCCCAGCCGGTGCCGGTCGGATCGCCGCCCTGGACCACGAAGTTGGGGACGACCCGGTGGAACAGCAGGCCGTCGTAGTAGCCGCTGCGCGTGAGCGTGATGATCGCGGCCACGTGCCACGGGGCGATCGTGCCCTCGAGGCCGATGACCAGCTCGCCCGCGGTCGTCGTCAGATGCCAGGCCCCGATCGCCTGCAGCGCGAGGGCGGGATCGATCGGCGGCTTGACCGGCGGCGTCGCGGCGGTGCGCGGCCCGGGATCGGTGCCGGTCAGCGCGGTGATGCAGTCGCGGGCGGCGGTGCGCAGCGCCGGGCTCGCGTCGTCGGCGAGGCGCTGGCAGCGCGGCAGGCCGTCGAGCTTGGCGGCGGCGACCGCGGCCAGCAGGGTCGAGGTCAGCTCGGCGTCGCCAGCGGCGCCGTCGATCCGGGCCAGCACGGCCGCGGCCACGCTGGCGAAGTCGCCGCTGGCGCCGGTGACCTTCAGGATCTCGGCGGCGGCGTCGGCGGCCGCGCCCGCCACCGCCGGCTCGGCCCGGCCCAGCGCGGCGACCAGCGCGTCGCGGACCGGCAGCCGCTCGGGCGGCGTCAGCGTGGCGGTCACCGCCGGCAACAGCGCCAGCGCCGCCGCGGCCACCGCCGCGTCGGCCGAGGCCGAGGCCCCGGCCAGCCGGCGCACGGTGTCGCCGCCCGCGCCCGCGGCGATCGCCTCGAGCGCGACGCCCTGGGCCAGCAGATCGGGGAGGATGCCGCCGCCGCAGCCGCCGAGCTGGGCCATCGCCACCGTCGGATCGTTGAGCGCGTCGCCGGTCGCCACGGTCGGCAGCGGTCGCGCCAGCGCGCCCAGCGCCAGGCAGTTGGCCCAGGCCGCCGCCATCTGGCGATCGACCTCGCGCTGGGACGGCGGCTGGTCGGCGTAGCCGCGGGCGATCGCGACCAGCACCGCGCGCGCCGCCGGCTCGGCCGAGCGATCGGCCAGCTGGCGCAGGCTCTCGAGCAGCACGTGGCCGAAGCTCGACGGCAGCCGGCCCGCGGTCCACTCCTGCGAGACCCGGGCGACGTACGGCACCACGGCCGCGCGCGTGGCGTCGGTCGCGGCGGCGCCGCCGAGCGCGCGGACCAGCTCGACCCCGACCCGCCAGTCGCCGTCGTCGAGCGCCTCGAGCAGCTCGGGCGTGGTCACGGCGACGGCGCGCCGCGCGACCAGCCCGGCCACCGCGGTCGCCCGGATCACCGCCTCGGCGTCGCGCACCCGATCGCGCAGCGCGCGCACGACCGCGTCGGTCGCGGCCGGCGGCGGCGCGGTCACCTCGACGAAGCCGCGCGCCAGCGCGTAGGTCGCGGCGTAGCGGACCGCCGGCAGCGCGTGCTTGGTCAGGCCGATCAGCGCCAGCTCGGTGGTGTCGCCCAGCCCGATCTTGGCGCGGCCCAGCCGGCCGAGGCCGATGGCCGCGGCCACGACGACGCCGGGCTCGGTGGCGCCGAGCGCCTGCGACAGCGGCGCGAGCGCGACGGTGGTGCCCAGGCGACCGATCGCCTCGAGGACGGCGATGCGCCCGGCGCCGGCGGCGGGCAGCGCCGCCAGCTCGGCGACGATGACCTTCGCGTCGGCGGGCTCGATCGCGCCGGTGGCCCCGGCGATGCCGAGCGCGGCCGCGGCCAGGATCGCCTCCTGGCCGACCAGCCGGCGCCGGAGCTCGGCCACCGCCGCCGGGCTGCCGATCCGACCCAGCGCGCGCATGGCCAGCGCCCGTCGGGCCGGCAGGCGGTCGTCGGCGAGCTCGGTCAGCTTCGGGATCGCCGCGTCGCGCTGGACCTCGAGCTGCGCGTACATCAGCCGGTCCTCGCGGGTCAGCTCGGTCGGCGTCGAGGGCGGCTTGGGCGCGGTCCGGGGACACGCGGCCAGAGCGACGAGCACGAGGACGAGGGCGGGCGGGCGCATGGCGCGCATCCTACCGCGGCCGGTCCGGGGATCCTCCGCGCCGGGGCTGTCGTACAGTGTCGACCCACGAAAGGACGGTCGATGAGCCTGAACCTCGCAACGCTGCTCCGCGAGAGCAGCACCCGCCACCCCGACAAGCCCGCGATCCACATCGGCGACGTGAGCCTGTCGTACGCCATGCTCGACGGGCTGGCCCAGCGGTTCGCGGCGGCCCTGCGCGGCCTCGGCCTCAAGCCCGGCCAGCACGTCGCGCTGCTCCTGCCCAACGTGCCCCAGTTCACGATCGCGTACTTCGGTTGCCACTACGCCGGCAACCCGGTGGTGCCGCTCAACGTGCTGCTCACCGCCGACGAGATCGCCTACCACCTCGACGACTCCGAGGCGGTGGCGCTCGTGGCGTGGGGACGGCTTCCTCGAGCAGGCCCAGGTCGGGTTCGGTCGGGTCCACGAGTGCAAGCACCTGATCGTGGCCCGGGCCGACCGCGCCGATCTGACCGCGCCCCCGGGCGCCCACAACCTCAACGCGATCACGATGGCGGCGCCGCCGATCGGCGACATCACGCCGACCAACCCCGACGACACCGCGGTCATCCTCTACACGTCGGGGACCACCGGCAAGCCCAAGGGCGCCGAGCTCAGCCACTTCAACCTGTTCTTCAACGCCCAGTGGCTGACCCAGCAGGACATGCCGGTG
>JADJUF010000013.1 GCA_016717005.1 Myxococcales bacterium
CGCCGCTGCGCGTCGCTCACGGCGGCGAACTGATCGAACCAGTAGCCGGTCAGGTCGTCGTGCTTGCGCCGGTTCTCGATCACCAGGTACTCGTCGAACGCCTCGTGGTTGAACCGGGGCAAGACACCGACGACGTCGCCGGCCTGGGCGTCGAGCAGCGCGTACTGCCCGGCGGCGGCCAGGGTGCGCGGCGTGGCCCAGCCCAGCGCGATCCGGTGGACCGCGTCGAGGATCGAGGTGGTCTTGCGATTCCGCCCCATCAGCGAGAGCTCGTCGACGCTGGCGACGTGGGTGAACGGATCGCCCTGCGCGTCGTCCTGGTACAGGTCGCCCAGCCCCGCGAACAGGTGCAGGAGCTCGTGGTCGACGGTGCTGAACTGGAATGGCTCGGTGGCGTCATCAAAGTCGGCGAAGTACTCGACGATCGTCGTCGGCAGCTCGACGCCACCGGCCTGCATCGCCTGGGGCGCGTCGGCGCCACCGGCGCACTGCTGCGCGAACAGGGTCCGGACCCCAGCCTCCGAGCCGTTCCCCGACCCGGCCGGCGGATGGATCAGCAGGATGCCGAGCTCGTTGGGCTCGAGCACGCCGGACCCGTCGCGATCGTAGCTGGCGAAGTCGAAGCCAGCGTCGACGGCCGCCTGCACCATGTCGTGCATGCGCTCGGAGTGCCCGCTCTTGAAGCCCTGGTGGAGCCCGACGTTGGCGTGCCCGCACGACACGTCGTACTGCCAGTAGTAGGTCTCGGTGTCGGGCACGCCGGCCGCCTGCAGCACGAGCGCGGCCTTGGTCAGCGGGAACCAGCCGAGCGTCGCCGCGGGCGTGATCTCGAACCGGTCGTGTGAGACCTCTCGGAAGTACCGTCGCGCGTTGCTGGTCACGAAGTCCGCGTACCCCGGCGGGACGACCTCGCCGTCGCCGTACCCGAACACCGCGGCCCGGGCCCGCTCGGCCGGGATGGCGTGGAGCACCGCCGACCCGAGGATGACCAGCACCGGACGCTGCCCCACCAGCGGCTCGATCGTCTGCACGGTGACGTCGTCGTCGCCGGCGACGCCGTTGAGGCGCAGCGGCTCGGCCACGTCGGGGACGCGGCCGCTCTCGGCCGTGGCCACCAGCCCGGTCACCGAGCCCGACCCCGGCCGCCGGCGCAGACCACTGGAGCGCGACCGTGTGGGTGCCGGCCGTGAGGTGCTTGACGACGAAGACGTGGCTCTGGGTCTGCGGCCCAGTCGCGATGTCGGCCAGGTCGACGACCGTGTCCGGATCGACCGGGCCGCCGTCGATCGACAGCCCGACCAGGACCGAGGCGGCGCCGGTGTCGTAGAGCTCGGCGCTGAGCGAGACCGCCACCTCGCCGTTGCCGGTCGGCGGCACCACCAGCGTCGCTCTCATCCCCGGCATCGCCTCGAACCCCGGCGCGGGCGAGTGCGCGATCGGCGGCCCGCTCGGCGGGACGACCACCTTGTGGCTGGGCCGCGCCACGCCGAACGTGGGGTGGGCCGTCAGCGCGAGCGATCGGCGCCCGATGATCGCGGTCGCCTCGCCGCCGGTGGTCGCCTCGATCTGGACCAGGTGCCAGCCGGGCTCGATGGTGCGCGCGCTGACGAACCGCGCGGTGTGCGACTCGACGTAGGTGTTGCTGGCCAGCACCGTGTCGCCGGGGCCGAACGCGGTCGCGTCGCCGTCGAGCTTGGCCCGGACGAAGACGTTGCCCGCGGCCAGCATGCGCACGTCGGTGCTGAACGACGCGACCACCGGCGCCCCCGGCGGCGCGTACACCAGCGCGGTGGCGTCGGGGACCAGCTGCCAGGCCCCGGGGTTGACCAGCGTCGGCAGGTCGACCGTCCGCGCGATCCCGTGCACCGAGCCGTTGGCGAACGGGCTGGCCGAGCCGGTCTGGACGAAGACGCTGGCGTCGCGCATCAGCGCGAGCGCGCCGCCGTCGACCCGCCACTGGATCTCGACGGTGTGGATGCCGCGGGCCGGCAGCTCGACGACGAAGGCGTGCGCGTGGGTCTGGGCCCGGGTGTCCTGGGTGAACACCACCTGCCCGGGCCGCGCCGGCGCGCCGTCGACCAGCGCGCGCAGGTACAGCGACTCGCCCTTGTGGCTGACCGCGGCCTCGGCCGAGACGTACACGATCGCCTCGGTGGCGTCGAGATCGGTGACGAACGAGCTGGCGAGCTGGACGCCCTGCGGCACGCGGTAGCCCGCCAGCGGCTTCTCCAGCGGCGCCGGAAACGAGCTGCCGTACTGGGCCTTCTTGATGGTCACGAAGTTGGTCGATCGGGTCTCGAGCCAGTTGCCGTCCGGGCCGTCACCGACGCAGTGGGGCGATGCCACCTGAGCGTTGGCCGAGCACGCGGGCACGCCGATGGTGACCTCGGACCGCAACCCGACCTGCTCGAGCCTGGTGCCGGGGGACGGCGCGTCGGGCCCCGACTTCACCGGCGTGGTCAGCGCCGTGGCGGTCTTGGTGGTGAGCGTCGCCAGCAGATCCTGCTGGGCCGGAGTCAGCTGCCCGAGGCCGGCGGCGGCCGGCGGGTGCGCGGCCAGCTCGGCGGCGAGCTGCGCGGCGAGCGCACCGAGCTCCTGGTCGCTGCCGCTGTCGAGGCCGGCGAGCACGCCTTCGGTGACGCCGATCAGCGGCGCCGCCTCGGTCGGGGGCGTCGGGGACTCGTCGACGGTGCAGGCGGCGACGAGCGCGCCGAGCGCGAGCGCGACGGACCAGGGGTGGAAACGGTGAGACATGATCTGACTCCACGGTGAGGCGAGCGCTGCACGCGACCTCGCGAGGCGGCGCCGGCCTGGGTTCGGAGTGATCGTTCCGACTGCGCCCAGAGGCGTTACGCGATCGGCCGCGCACGCTCGCGCTCGGTCGGCCGCGACCGGCGATGGTCGGCGCCGGCGCCACGATTGTGGCGGCGCGCCGGTAACGATCGGCGCGCTGCCGACACTACCCAGGGACCCATGCCCCGCACCCACCCCGCCGTCGCGCCGCCCGCGCACCCTCCAGATCGGATCAGATCACCTCCGCGGCGCGCGCCGGCGCCGCCGCTGACCATGGCCGGGACACGCGCCGGGCGTCGCGATGAGCGACGACGATCTGCTCGATCGCTGGCGGGCCGGTGACGCCGAGGCCGGCGAGCAGCTGTTCGCGGCCCACTTCGAGGGCCTGCGCCGGTTCTTCACGAACAAGACCAACGAGCCCGACGAGCTGGTCCAGGCGACGTTCCTCGCGTGCGTGCGCGCGGTCGAGCACTTCCGCAAGCAGTCGAGCTTCCGGACCTACCTGTTCGCGATCGCGCGCAACACCCTCTTGCACCACCTGCGCGTCGTCCGGCGCGATCAGCGCCTCGATCCCGAGCACTCGTCGATCGCCGAGCTGATCACGACGCCCGGGTCGAACCTGGCGCGACGCCAGGATCGGCTCCAGATCCTGGCGGCGCTGCGCCAGCTGTCGGTCGAGCAGCAGACGCTGCTCGAGCTGCACTACTGGGAGGAGCTCGACGCCGCCGACCTGGCCGAGGTCTTCCAGGCCGAGGTCGGCACGATCCGGGTCCGCCTGCACCGGGCGCGCGCCGCCCTGCGCGCGGTGCTCGAGGCGATGCCGGCGAGGAGCCTCGCCGACGCGGCGCTCGGCCCGGTCGAGGCCGGCCTCCGCCTGGTGTCGCCCGCGTCGGCCACCGACGGCTGAGGCGCGGCCCCGCGCCCCGGCGCGCCAGGTTCTGGGCTAGCATCGCGGGGTGGATCCGGACCTCGCGCTGCTGCTGCGCTGGCGGGATGGGGACGGCGCCGCCGGCGAGGCGCTGTTCGCCCGGCACCTGCCGAGCCTGGCGCGCTTCTTCACCACGAAGTGCCCCGCGGACGCCGACGATCTGGTCCAGCGGACGCTCCTGGGCTGCGTCCAGGCCCGGGATCAGTTTCGCGCCGAGTCGACGTTCCGGACCTACCTGTTCACCGTGGCCCGCAACGAGCTGTACCACCACCTCCAGCGGGCGCGGCGGGACGCGACGCGGCTCGACTTCTCGGTCACCTCGGTGGCCGATCTCGTCACCACGCCGGCGACCCGGCTGGCCCGCAGCGACGACAACCGCCGCGTGCTGGCGGCCATGCGCGAGCTCTCGGTCGAGCAGCAGACCCTGCTCGAGCTCTGCTACTGGGAGGGCCTCGACGGCCCAGCGCTGGCCGAAGTCTTCGGGATCACAGCGGGCGCGGTCCGGGTCCGGCTGCACCGAGCGCGCGAGGCCCTGCGCGATCGGCTGGGCGTCGGGGCGCCCGACGAGGTCCTGGCGCAGGCCGGCGCGGCCGCCGCCGATCGCCCGTAACACCTGCGTCGGTGGCCACTCTATCAGGCCCATGAAGCACATCCTCTCCCTGGCCGCGGCGCTGCCGCTCGCCGCCTGCGCCGTCGACGCGCCCGCCGTGGGCACTGTGAGCAACTCGGCACTAGGCGGCGACGACTGCCCCGTGCTCATCTGCGGCAACACCCCGTACGTCGGCGCGTATCCGTTCTGGGAGGTCGATGAGTCCGGCACGGACTACTCGACCAACGGCCTGCGGATCACCAGCGTCTCGATGGGCGGCGTGCAGTACGGCGTCGATGTCGATGGCTTCCAGCTGCTGGGCAAGCCGTTCGGCGGCGGTCCGGCGGTCAGCCTGGTCGGCGCCACGATCGACCTCGAGCTCAAGGGCAGCACCACCACCTACCAGCTGTCGATCGCCGCCGGCACCCCGGTCCATTACTTCGAGGGCGGCGACGACGGCACGGTGCTCCCGACCTACCGCATCAGCTACCGCGAGGTCGTCGACGGCGACATGGGGCCGCTGGAGGACCTGTGCGGCACCAACGAGCTCAGCACGGTCGCGCGCGACTCCCTGGTGTACCAGGGCGATCGCTACGACCCGGTCACCGGCGCGGTGATCGCCACCGGTGCCGCCGCCGGGCCGTGGGTCAACATCGCGTGCAAGGACGACGCGCTGTGGAAGCTGGCGCTGTTCCGGCACGTCGAGGCCGCGTCGGCGCCGGGCTTCGTGACCACGTCCGGCCAGCGCACCGCCGGACTCCGATCGATCGTCGCCGACTACTGCGGCACGGGGGACTCCAACACCAAGCCCGGCGCCGACGTCGACTGGACCAATGCGGGCGGGTGGCTTTGGCGGCCGTCGTACTATGTGGTGGAGGCGGTCTGGACCGAGAGCGGCGCTACCTGCGTCGACGAGCCGCGCGTGATCTCCCGCGACGACCTGGCGTGCGACATCCCCAAGTGCAACGGCGCCGGCGACCCGAGCAGCGCGTTCACCACCTACGTGCCCTGAGGGTCAGTCGCCAGCGGCCCGCGCCCACACCAGCCGCCGCGTGACCGCGGGCGCTGACGAGCTGGCGGCCGCGCGCTCAAGATACCCGACCGCGCGGGACGCGGCCGCCCGCGCGCCCAGCCGATCGCCCCGGGCCCGCGCGCACGCCGCCAGGCCGAGCTCGATGTCAGCGGCCGGCAAGAGCGCGAACCACAGGGTCGTCGCGGTCGGGCGCCGCTGCGCCGCCAGCGCGGTGAACCCGGCGGTCGCCGTAGGCGCGTCGCCGACGAGGAGCGCGGCGTAAGCCCGCGCGATCGCCACGCGGGTCGTGTCGAGCTCGCCGATCAGCGTCGGGCTCAGCACCAGCGCGACGCTCGTCGCCGCGTCCGCAGGCGCGCCGGCCGCGAGATCCAGGATCGCCAGCTCGTAGGCGCACTCGACCACCCGGCCACCGCGCTCGGGATGGATGGTCGCGAGCCGTGTACACGGGCCGCGCAGGCGCTGGCGCGTCGCCTCGGTGGTCGGCTCGGCGAAGGCGCTGGCCAGCGCGAGCTCGAGGGTCAGCGGATGATCGGCGCCGAGGCGCTGACGGACAACCGCCTCGGCCTCGTCGTGCAGGCGCGCGCGGGCCGCGGGGTCGTCGGTCACCAGCGCCAGGTTCGAGCGCACCCAGGCGAGCTCGACCGCGCCGGCGCCATCGACCGCGCGCGCGAGCTCCAGCGCGCGGGTCCACGCCGCGCGCGCCGCCGCGACGTCGCCGCCGCGGTGCTCGACCACGCCGATGTGGTTGTAGAGCAGCGCAACGGCGAACGGATCGCGCCGCTCGAGGCGCGCGGCCAGCCCCTGCAGCGGCCGCGCGCCGGCCATCCCGACGTCGTGGGCGTCGCTCGGCAGCGCGAGCAGCAGACGCGCGTAGGCCTCGACCGCGGTGTCGTCGTCGCCGGCCGGGATCGCCAGATCGACCGCCTCGGTGAGCGGCGCGGTCGCGGCGGTCGGCTGGTCGGTGCCCAGCAGGGCGCGGCCGTGGAGCAGCAGCGCCGCCGCCAGCAGCGGCCGGTAGCCGAGCAGTCGAGCCTCGTCGACGACGCCCTGGGTGATCGCGGGGGCGTCGGGCGTGGCCGCCTCGACCTCGGCGCGGGCGCGGTCGAGCGTGGCGGTCAACGCGCCGACGGTCGGGCGCTGTGCCGGCGTCGGCTCCTCGATGTCGGTCAGCAGCGCGGCCGGATCGTCGCAGCGCGCCAGATCGGGCAGCTCCTGCACCGCGCGCAGCGCGTCGGCCAGGTGGGATCCGTCGGTCGCGAGCACGACGTCGACGGTCGCGGCCAGCTGGTTGCGGGCGTGGCCCAGGCACGCGGCGCGGCGATCGGCTAGCCGTGTCGACGGGCCCCGGGGCGCGGCCCGGCACGCGGCGTCGTAGGCGCCGGCCCAGTGGCGCCCGTACAGCGCGAGGGCCTCGCGGCCCGGCGCCGCCGCGACCGCCGCGAACGGCGTGCCCAGGCCGCGCAGGTGCGCATCGACCTCGGCGGCGCGGCCCTCGCTCCACGCCGGCGCGAGCGCCCGCGCGCCGCCATCGCACGCCGGCTGAGCCACGGTCGCGCCGCCGCGACCGATCGCGAAGGCCAGCCGCCGATCACCAGCGGGGTCGCGATCAGCGCCCGGCGCCGCCAGCGTCGGCGTGGGTCGTTGGCCAGCGCCGCGACCATCGCCGCCATCGTCGGAAAGCGCGCGTCGACCTCGGTCGCGCTCCCGCGGGCGACGATCGCCGCGAGCCACCGCGGCAGCGGGGCCTGCCCGGCCGCGCGCAGCGACTCGCCCAGCGCCACCGCGAACGCGTACTGATCGTGGGTCGGCGCCGCCGGCGTGTCGGCGCGCAGCTCCGGCGCCATGTACTGCGGCGTCCCGCCCGAGACGTCGGCGCCGACCGCGCCGGCCAGGCCGAAATCGACGACGCGGACCCGGCCGTCGGCGCCGATGACCGCGTTGTCAGGCTTGAAGTCGCCGTGGACCAGGCCGCGCGCGTGGGCCGCGACCAGCCCCTCGCCCGCCTGGCGGTAGGCCACGATCACCTCGCGCGCGCTGGCCGTGCTCGCGTACGCGCGCAGCGACGTGCCGCGCACCAGCTCCATCGCCAGGTACACCCGGTCATCGACGCTGCCGACGTCGAACACCGCCACCACGTTCGGGTGGGCGAGCCGGGCCAGCGCCTGGCCCTCGGCCAGCGCCCGGGTCCGCTGCGGCGGCGTCGGCGCGACGATCAGCTTGATCGCGATCTCGCGGTCGAGCTCGGGGTCGTGGGCCACGAACACCGAACCGCCGCCGCCCGCGCCCAGCACCCGCCGCAGCGCGTACCGCCCAACGCGGACCACGCGCTCGCCGCCGAACAGCGCCCGCGCCGCGTTCGCGGCCATGACCCGCGCGACGAACGGATCGACCTCCGGGCGCGCGTCCTCGACCCGCGCGCCGAGCCCGTCCGCGTCGCGGTCCCGCCGCTCGCCCTCGCCCCGCTGGGCCCGATCTGCTTCCACGCCGCGAAAGCCTACCGTCCCCGCGCCGCCGACGCTATCGCCGACCCTCGGCCGCGCCGCGACCGTCCGCTCACCCCAGCTGGGCCACGAGCCGCTCGCTCTCGGCCCAGAGGCGGGCCGCCAGCGCCGGGTCCTCGCCGAGCGCGCTCGGCCTGGCGACGTTGCAGTTGCGGAAGTAGGCGCCCGACACGCCGGCGACCGCCGGGTGGCACGCGACGTAGCACTGCGTCGCCGCGCCCTGCGGGATCGACTTGAGCAGCACAGGGGACACGACGCCCCAGAGCGCGCCGACGGCCGCGCCCATGCTCCGGGTCAGGTTGGTCGCGATGACACCGGGATGGATCGCGTTGGCCGTGCGTCCGGAGCCGCCGAGCCGCCGCGCGAGCTCCTTGGCGAAGAGCAGGTTGGCGAGCTTCGAGCGGCCGTAGGCGCCCCACGGGGTGTAGCCGCGCTCGCCGGCGAGGTTGTCAAAGTCGATGCCCGCGCGCGGCGCCCGGCGGTGCGCGGTGCTCGACACCACGACCACCCGCCCGTCAGGGGCCAGCTGGTCGAGCAGGCCGGTGATCAGCATGAAGTGGCCGAGGTGGTTGGTCAGGAACTGGAGCTCGAGCCCGTGCCGGACCGTCAGCGTGGGCAGCGCCATGATCCCGGCGTTGGCGATGATCCCCGCCAGCGCACCGCCGTCGCGCCGCACCGCCTCGACGCAGGCGCGCACGCTCGCGGGCTCCGACAGCTCGCACGCGACCGGCACCGCCCCGGGCGCGCAGGCCGCGATCGCGGCCCGGGCCTTGTCGACGGTCCGGGCCGCCGCGAGCACGCGCGCGCCCCGCAGGTGGAGCACCCGCAGCGTCTCGAGCCCGATGCCCGAGGTGGCGCCGGTCAGCAGGAAGGTCTTGCCCGCCAGGTCGCGGCCGGCCGTGACCTGCTCGGCGGTAGAGGCGGCGCCGAAGCCGCTGCGGCCTCGAGGTGTCAGCGAGGCGATGAGACCCATGCGCTGGTCTAGCAGACCCGGTCCGGCTCCGCCGCAGGCGCTACCAGCCCGACGACGGCCCGCGGACCAAGGCCGGGGGCAGGTCACGCGAAGGGGCGCCGAGGGGGGCGGGCGACGGCCGCCCGCCCACGGCCGCGGCGGGGGGGCGGGGCGCTGAGGGGGAGGGGGGGTCACCGCGGGGGGCCCTCCCTGGCGGCCGAGCTCGGCCCAGGTCGGCAGCGGCTCGGTCATGAGCAGCTGGCGCCCGCGCGCGCCGGGATCCGCGCGAGCAGGTCGCCGATGGGCGAGTGGTAGTAGTCGTCGAACTCGGCGGGCGAGAGCGCCAGGAGCGCGGGGATCACCAGCTCCTCCTCGAGCCGCAGGTGCGCGTCGAGCAGCCGGTCGTGGTCGCGCAACGCCGCGCCCAGCGCCGCGCGGGCCGCCTCGTGCCCCGCGTCGCGCGCGCGCGACGACGTGCGGCAGCGGTCGAAGCAGGCGCGCACCTCCCGCTCGGCCTCGTGGAGCGCCGCGTGGCCTCGCTCGGCAGGGCGGGTGTCGACGCACGCGCGCCGCGCGAGGAAGGGGTAGAGCTTGTGCTCCTCGTAGGCCTCGTGGCTGCGCATCGCGCTCATCCAGCGGAGAAAGAGCTGCTCGGCGATGGCCGTGTCGGCGGGGCGCGCCGCGAGCGCCGCGACCTCTCGGCTCACGCGCCGGAAGTTCTCGTGCGAGCCCAGCAACAGCACCTGCGACGGGAAGTGCGGGTGCGACGACCACTCGGCGCGCGCCACGTGGGGGGGCATGCAGCTCATCAGATCGGAGACCGTAACCACGAGTTCGGGCCACGCAACCCGCGGCGCAGCGGCCGGGTCTCACACGGTCAGCCGAGCGGTCGCGCGGCGCGGCCGGAACGGCTGCGTCAGCCGATGCACCGACCGGGCCCGACCGCGGTGGTCGCCGCGCCCGCGCTCAGGGCGGCAGGTCCGAGGGCGTGGCCGCGACGTCGAAGATGCGGATGCGCCGGACCGTGCCGGCCGCGGCCTCGCCCTGGCCGGTGGCGTTGTCGTCGATGAAGAAGTGGGCCGGGCCGCCGGGCGCGACCAAGGTCGCGACCTCGGCGGCGTCGACGAACTGGAACACCTGGGCGCCGTCGACGTAGGCGGTCACCGTCGCGGCGGCGTCGCGGCTCAGCGTCATCTGGTAGGTCGTGCCCGCGATCAGCCCGGGTGGGCCGTCGGCGAACGACGAGCCGGCGACCACGACGAACTGCGCGAGGTCGCCGTAGGTGTAGTAGCCCTCGTCGGTGACCAGGTCCTTGAAGTCGAGGATCTTGTGCCAGCCCGACAGCGTGTCGAACGCGAACACCAGATCGACGGTGTAGACCCGGTCGGGCATCGCGCCCGAGACCGACAGCCCCTGGTTCGGGCCGAACTGATAGCCGCCGGCGGTGAACGTGCCGCCGGCCGGCGTCAGCGCCGGCCCGCCGTAGTCGTCCTGGTAGTCGCCGTCGAGGTGGTACTGGTGGATCGGCTGGAGCCGTCCGGAGCGTCCTCGGTCAGGGCGTCGTCGCCGCCGCCACCGTCGGCCACGGCGTCGTAGCCGACGCGCCCGCACGCGGCCAGCGCCGCGACCAGGATCGGAGCGAGCCAGCGGCCCATGGCGCCGACGGTACACCACCGCCACGGTCCCGGCGCCCAGGACGCCGCGGTCACGCGCCCAGCGCGGCGCGTTCGGCCGCGAGCGCGTCGACCACGCGGGCCCGACGCGCCGCGGCGGCCTCGCGCTCGGCCAGCACGTCGTCGTAGGCGTCGCCGGTGACCACGCGCTCGGCGGCCGAGGTGAGGAGCTCGATGTCGGCGGTGACCACGTCGCTGGCCAGCGGCGCCAGCGCCGCGCGCAGGCCGTAGGCGCGCCGCCCCGCGCCGCCCAGACCGCGCCGGGCGACCCGGTACGCCTGGCGGTGCGCGGCGACGCGGGCCGCGATGGCCGCGCGGGCGGCCGCCTGCTCGTCGGGCGCGAACACCGACGCGACCAGCGCCTCGAGCGCCGCCGTCGCCAGGCGCGCGGTCGCGGGCGCGCGCCGCCACCAGCGCCACGGCGGCAGGCGATCGAGCCAGTCGACCTGGCTCGCCGCGAACGACGCGATCCGGCTGGCCAGGTCGACCACGGCCACGCCGCCCGGCGTGTCGAGCGCGGTCGTACCGACGCCGTGCCCGAGCGCGTGCAGCCGCGGCAGCGCCGCCGCCAGGTCGTCCGCGCTGGCGCCGCGCCGGCGGCCCGGGCGGTTGATCACCTCGAGCTCGCTGGCGACGTCGATCACCAGCGCGTCGACGATCGCGGTCAGCGCGCCGAGGGTCGCGCCGGGGTCGGCCAGGGTCCAGCGCAGGCGCTCGAGCTGCTGGTCGAAGTCGAGCGCCACCAGCATCGCCAGCGTCGCCTCGCCGGTGCTGGGCGTGCCGGCGGCGTGGACCATCGCGCCGGCGTCGGCGTCGAGCGTGCGCACCGTCTCGAGCGTGCCGACCCGCCACAGCGCGCCGCGCCAGCCGCCGGCGACGCGCTCGGGCTCGAACCGATGGATCACCAGGTGGCGCTGCGTCGGCAGCGCCTGGGCCAGCGCGGCGCTCAGGCGCTCGGCCTGCGCGCTCAGCCAGGCCGCGGTGGGCCGCCGCCAGCGCAGGAGCGGGAAGCGCCGGAACACCGGCACGAGCGCGCGCCGCCCGCGGGCGACCACGCCGAGCGCGGCGGCGCGATCGTCGGCGACGTCGGTGGCGGTGCCGGTCGCCGTCGGCGATGGGGTCAACAGGTCGCGCAGCCCGGGCCCGTCGCCGATGAGCGCCAGGTCGAGCCCGGTGGCGGCGGCGCGCAGCGCCTGGTCGGGATCGAGGAGGTCGCGCGGCGAGATCGGCCCGCCGGGCCCATCGAACGGTCGATCGAGGATCACGATCGCCTTGCCGGCGAACAGCTCCGCCAGCGTGCCGCCGCCCGCCAGCGGCCGCTCGAGATCGAGGTGGCCCTCGCGCGAGACGTCCCACAGCGCCAGGCGCGCCATCACGCCGTGCGCGGTCGCCTCCCCACCGCGCCACGTCCTCGGCCGAGGTCTGGTGGCTGACGACCAGCACGACGTCGGCGTCCTCGGTCACGAACGCCCGGGCCACGCGCACGGTCACCGCCCGGAGCTGCACCGGCCGCGGCGTCGCTGGGTCAGCGAGCGGCCCGGAGCTCGAGCGCGATCGTCAGCGTGAGCGCCTGGTACTCGGGCGCGTCGGCGGTCACGCGCAGCTCGGCCTCGACCTCGCGCGCCTCGCCCGGCGCCAGCAGGTCGATCGGGAGGACCCAGGCCTCGGTGGCGGCGCCTGACCGGCCGTCGCCGGTGATCGTCGCGTGGCGCCCCGCCAGCCCCGCGTCGTCGGCCCGGGCGATCCGCACCTGCAGCGCCCGCGGCGCCGCGGCGCCCGCGCCCAGCGCCACCGTCGAGCGGTTGGTCACGGTCAGCCGCAGCGCGTGGCCTCGCCCGGCGCCAGCGACCGCAGGTGCCGCGGCGCCGACAGCGTCACCGGGTGCCGGATGACGATCGCGCCGAGGGCGCGCGCCGACGCGTCCTGGTAGTCGTCGAACCCGCGCCGGACCTCGGGCAGCTCGGCGCGGTGCACGATCGTCGTCGACGCCGCCAGCGGCTCCCCCGGCTCGGTCGGCGTGTGATCGCGGATCGTCGCGATCAGCTCGCCGTCGACCCGCGCGACCGCGTCGGCCGGCAGGCCCGGCGGACACACGAGGTGGCCGTCGGCGGGCGCGAGCCAGTCGGTCTGGGCGAGGGCGAGCGTGAGCGGGCTGGTCATCGGCGTCGGCATGCCGCCGACGTTGACGACCTCGAGCCCGGTCACCCGCACCTGATCGCCGGGCTCGTAGGTGCCGTTCCGCCGCTGCCGTCGACGTGGCGGAACCCGCGCAGCCGCAGGTCGTAGCGCGACGCGTACACCGCCGCCGTCGTCGACCTCGATCGTCGCTGGCCCGGCGCCGCGTCGGCGCCACGCTGCACCCGCGCGTCGCCGCCCCGCCCCGCCGCCCCGTCGTGCCCGTCGCGCCCGGCTGGGTTCGAGTGTGGTGGGTGGTGTCGATCCGGGTCTGGCCGTTGGCGTCGGTCGACGAGTCGGTCTCGGTCCACGAGTACGACGAGCCGCCGCGGCCGCCGACGCCGCCCTGGCCGCCACGGCCGTTGACGCCCGGCGCGCCGCCGGCGCCGCCCGCCACCGCGTGGTCGATCAGCATCAGCGCCGCGGTCGCGTCGGCGGCACCCCGCACGACGATCGCGCCGCCGCGCCGCCGGCGCCCCCGCTGGTGGCGTCGCCGCCCGCCGCCCGCGCCGCCATCGCCGCCATCGCCGCCGCTGCCGTGCCGGGTCGCGTCGGCGCCGTCGCGACCACGCCCGCCCGCGCCGCCCGCGCCCCCATCGCCGCCACGTCCGCCGGCGCCGCCGACCGCGCGCAGCGCGATCGCCGCGCTCGCCCACGAACCCCGCGTGCTCGACCGCCGCCACGCCGCCGTCAGGCCGCCGCCGCTCGCCGCGCAGGGTGAAGGTCCCGTCGGCGAAGGCCAGCGTCACCGCCCGATCGGGCCCGCGTCCTCACCGGCGACCGCCGCGCCCGCGTCGCCGCCGCGCTGACCGTCGCTGGCGGCGAGCAGCACCCCGCCGCGACCGCCGTCGGCGCCGTCGGCGCCGGCCGCCCCGTCGGCGCCGCGCGCGCCGGACACGTCGACCGCGCCAGCTCGCCGGCCGGCCCGGCGGCGGCGCCCACCACCAGCGCTCGGTACGGGGCCCCGCCGCTGGCGACGGTCATCGACCGACCTCGCCCCCGCGTAGGTCGAGGTCCGCGCCCGCGGTCACGTCCGGGATCCCGCCAGCACGCGGCCCATCGACCGCGCGACGTCGCGGGCGGCGTGCTCGAGATGCCGCTGCCCGATCGCCACGCCCTCGGTCGCGGCCAGGAACCGGCGGCCAGGGTGGCGTTGCGGATGGTGGCCGCCGCAGAGTCGGGGAAGCGCGCGGCCAGCGTCGACGCGTCGAGTCCGCGCCCACCGGCGCCGCCGCTGGCAGCAGCGCCCGCCACAGGCGCTCGCGCTCCTCATCCCCGGGCGCTGGGAACTGGACGTGCGCGGCCAGGCGTCGTCGGAACGCGTCGTCGATGCTGCCGTCGAGGTTGGTCGTGAGGATCGCGATGCCGGCGAAGCTCTCGATGCGCTGGAGCAGGTAGTTGACCTCGAGGTTGGCGGAGCGCTCGGTCGCGCCCTTGTCCTCGGTCCGCCGGGCGAACAGCGGGTCGGCCTCGCCGAAGAGCAGCAACACGTGCCCGGTCTCGGCGGCGTCGAACACGCGCCCCAGCGACTCCTCGGTCTCGCCGATCCACTTCGACACCGCCTACGACAGGTCGACCCGGTACAGGTCGAGGCCCAGCTCGCGCGCGACCAGCCCGCGACCATGGTCTTGCCGGTGCCGGGCGGCCCGCTGAACAAGACGGCGATGCCGTCGCCGCTGACCGTGGCGCGAAGCCCCACCGGCCAGGACCTCGGTAGGCGTGGCGCGCGCGCCACCACCACGCCGATCTCCTCGCGCGTCTCCCCGGGCAGCACCAGATCCTGCCAGTCGTTCTTGACGTGGACCGCCCAGGCCAGCCCGCCCAGGCGCTCCTGCGTCGAGCGCCGGACGCCCTCGGTGAGATCGGCCGCGATCGGCGCCTGGGCGCCGCGGCCGTGCATCACCACCTGCGCGGCGCGCCAGGCTCGCTCGATCGCGCCCGGCACCAGCCGGAACCGCAGCGCGATCTCGGCCAGCACCGGCTCCGACACCTCGACGCCGGCGTCGTCGGCCGCGAGCGCCCGCCGCCACAGCGCGAGGCGCGCCTCCGCTTCCGGAGGCGCCACCTCGTAGCGCACCGCGCGTCGGCGCCGTCGAGCTCCACGCTGCCGGCCGTGGTGCGATCGCCACCGACACGCCGACCTGGGCGGCGAACGCGGTCGGGGCGCCGCGGCGCGCGGTGGCCTCGGGGCCGTCGCCGGCGACGGTCTCGCCCCCGACGACCATCGGCACCGCGCCGGTCAGCGCGACCTCGCGGCGCGGCACGTGCAGCACTCGTCGATGTCGGCGCCGCTGGCGACCCGCCGAGATCTGCGGCCACCTCGCGCGCCGATCCGCCGGGCGGCCTCGGCGACCACCGTGCGCCGGCCGACGCTGCCGGCCGTGACCACGACGACGACCCGGGCGTCGCTCCTCGAGTGCCAGCGCGATCCCGCTCGGCGCGTTCAGATCGACGCCGTCACCCAGGATCAACATCGACGGGACTCCGACCCGACCGCCGATGGCGGCCAGCGCGGCGTCGACGCCGTCGCCACCTGCCAGAACGCGCTGCGACGCGCTCGGGCACCGGCAGCGGCGTCAGCGGTCCGACGTCCACGCCGCCGACGCTGACCACCACCAGCTGGTGCCGGAGCAGCGGGTGCCCGGGCGCCGAGCCGGCCAGCCAGGCCGGATCCGCGCCGGCGCCCAGCCGACGACCCGCGCGAACGCCACCAGCGTCACGCCGCTTCCCGCTGGGGCTCGGCGACGAGCACGTGCAGGTGCGGCGCCAGCAGCGGTCGCGCGCCCACGCCACCGCGAACCACAGGCTCGCGACGTCGTCGGCTCGAGCCCGATCCGCGCCGCCAGGCCGCCATCCGGGTCGACGGGTAGGCCGCGCGCGCCTCGCTGATCAGGGGCGAGCTCCACGGCCCAGGATCGTCGGTCCCGACGCCGCCCCGGATCGCGATCATGCCGCGCAAGCCGGAAACGACTCTCGAGCGCCGCCTCGAAGCTCGCCATGGCCCCGTCACGATCGTCGCCAAGCACGCCTGCAGCTTACCGCGATCCACGCGCGTCCCGACGCTGCCGCGGCGGGCAGACGACGGGACGCCGCGGCGTCCGCGCCATCCCCGCCGCGCCGCGCGTCGACGCGTCGGCGCATCAGCGCGGCCCTGCCGACCCCCCGCCGGCCGCGGTGTAGCATGCAGGCCATGCGCGCCCTCACGGCCACGGCCGCCACGCTCTGCTCTGGTGGCAGCGGAAACACGCCGCGCCCCGCCGGCCGCCGCCGACGCGGCCGCGCCCGCCCCTCGTCGACGCAACGACCTGCGATCGCCGACGAGCCGACCACCCCGCCGCCGCCCCCGACCCCCAAGCCCGGTGGCGAGGGCGACTGCACGCCCGCCTACGCGCGCCCCGCCCGACCCGCGATCCCAACCCGATGTGCAGATCGCCCGGCGGCACCTTCACGATGGGCGCCGCCCCCGACGATCGTGCCCCACCGCCGCGCGCGCGCGCCCGCAGGCGCCAGGTCGCGCTGCACGCCCGTTCACGATCGATCAGTTTCGAGGTCACCGTCGCCCAGGTCGCGCTACCTCCTCAACGCCGCCGGCAAGCCTGCCCGACCGCTCGCGGCGGCGCCTGCTTCGTCACCGCCAACGACGGCGGCGACTGCGCCGATCGCCGTCACCGACGGCACGTTCGCGTGATCGGCGGGCACGCGAGAGCCGATGGGGTTCCGGCACGCTCGCGGGCGCGGACCGCTACTGCGCGTGGGCCGGCAAGCTGCGTTTGCCGACCGAGGCCGAGTGGGAGTTCGCGGCCCGCCACGATCCCCACTCACGGTTGTGACCGCGCGTACCCCCTGGGGCACGACGTTCAGGACTGGCGTCGCGAACTGTGACGACGCCGCGTGCGCCGACGGCTTCGAGCGGGCCGCCCCGGTCGGCACGTTTCGACGGCACCGGCGGACACGGTGACGGCCGCTCCCCGTGGGGCGTCCATGACCTCGCCGGCAACGCGGCCTGGAGTACGTCGCCGATTGTTACGTCGAGCCCTATCCCGCCTGCGCGCCGTGCGCCGATCCGGTGGTGCGGCGCGCAAGACTGCGCCGCTGGCGAGCGGGGCGGGTCGTGGGCCAGCCCCGCGGACGCCACATCACGGCGAGCTCGCGGCAGATGGCCGCGAGCCCCGGCTTTCCGCTGCGCGGCGCCCTGATCAGTCCGTCGGCCTCCGGCGTAGGGCACCAGCGTCAAGCTATCGCCGTCGGCGATCGTCTGCCATCGGTCCTCGGCGTTCCGGATCCGCGTCCCTCGGGCACCTTCACCGCCTTCAGGTGCATCTTGACCAGGTAGCCGTCACTGAGCTTGCGCGCGTGCTGTTGACCTCGAGCACCTCGAGCGCCCGAGGGCCGATCACGAGGGCCTTGTCCCGGGGCACGACCTCGATCGTCCCGCAACGCGAACGAGCGTCCATCGCGGCCAGACCTGCGGCCACCGCCCGACGCGAAGACGTCCTTGGCGGACACGTCGTAGAAGCGAGAACGCGATCGATCGAGCACACCACTCGGGGTGGTCGCGTCCAGACCACCGTGAACTCGATGATGCGCTTCCGGCGTCGCCGCTGACCGCCCGCCGATCGTCACGTCGATGCCGTCGAGCGTCGCGACCTCGCCCGTCGACGTCGTCCGGGTGAGCTTGGCCAGGGATCGTCTCGGCGATCGCGGCGGCGTTCGGCCCCAGCGTCGCCGTCCGTTCATCCCACGTCACGTACAGCGAGGCGTCAGGGCCGCTGGACCTGCCACAGCCGAGTGTCGTCGACGACGACCGGTTCGGTCGCCTCACCGCCGCCGGCCGCGGCCTCGCCGTCGGCCTCGTGCTGCGTCGTGGTCACCGTCCGCGGCTGGCTCCTTGGCCGGGGTCGGCCTTCGGCTCGTCGGCCGACAGCCCGCCGTCGCCGTCCGAGTCGAGGCCGTCGCCGGTCGCCCCGCCGCCGAGCTGGCGTCGTCGTGCTTACAGGCTCGTCGGCCCAGAACGCGTCGTCGGCGACTCGTCGACGTCGCCCTCGGCAGCTCGCGCTGCCGCCGCTGCCACCGCTGCCGCCACGCCCGTGCGCGCGCCGCCGCCGAAAGCCGCCGCCGTGGCCGCGGCGTCAGCCCAGGCAACCTGGGTCCGCGCGTCCTTCTTGGCCTGGTCGGCGGCCTGCTGGTTGCGCTGCCGCCACGCCTGCACCAGCTCGGCTGAGGTCGCGCCCGGCGCCGTCGTCATGGTCTTCCGGCCGCCGCACCCCTGCTGCTGGCCATCTCGGCGAACAGCTGCTGCACGAGACAGTCGCTCCGACTCGAACATCAGCAGCGCCTTGCTCGCGCCGGCCCTGGTCAGCACCGTCACGACGCCGCGCTCGAGCAACGTCGCGAGAGCTGCTCACGATCGAGAGGAGACCGAACTTCTGGATCAGGTAGCTCTGGTGGGTCGGGTCGTAGCCCTCCTTGGAGTCCGCTTCCACATCGCCTCGGCCAGCGCGAGGCTGGTCGGCGTCGGAAGCTCAGGCAGGTCCTTCAGATCGACCAGCGCCTCGTCGCCCTCAGGCGCCGGCGCGCCGTCGGGCAACAGCCCGGATCGGGGTCTGGCTCGGCTCGCGGTCGCTCGCGCCGCTTCTTAGCGCCGGCGTGCGCGCCGCCACCGCACCACGGAACTTCTCGGCGGCGGCGGCGGCGGTCAGGGCCGCGGCGTCGTCGGGCGCCGCGTCGGCCTTGGCCATGGCGGTCGCGTACTCAGTGGAAACCGGCCTCGATCGTCGCCTCGAAGGCGTGGTCAGCTCGTCGACGTTGAGCGTGCCGGTCGGCGCCCGGCCTCGTCGTCGTCGCTCAGCGGGCCCAGCTCCGCCAGCTTGGCCTCGACCGCGACCGCCTTCTCGATCGCCTTGGGATCACCAGCGCTTCATCCACGCCAGCTCCTCGGCCGACGGCATCTCGC